>SHYN01000028.1 GCA_009692785.1 Chloroflexota bacterium
GCTACCAACTTGCTGACGGCGAATCCTGACCTCAACTTCCTGTATGCGTGGTGGGATCCGGGCGGAAACTCCGCCGTCAAGGCAATCCAGGCGAAGGGCAAGATCGGCAAGGTGGGTGTCGCCTCGCAGAACGGTGACTGCATCGCA
The DNA here is from genome assembly GCA_009692785.1 of Chloroflexota bacterium. GTDB lineage: Bacteria > Chloroflexota > Limnocylindria > P2-11E > P2-11E > SHYN01. Next base: position 148 of record SHYN01000028.1, read on the forward strand.
CTTGGTCACGTCCTGGCGGGACGGCAGACGCAGACCTCGGCCTTCTTCCCGGACGTAATCGGCTCGATCGCCGTCCAGACCGCGCACAACATCAAGGACGGTAAGCCGGTCAAGAAGTTCACCGAGGCACCTGTCCTCTCGGTCGACCAGGCACGTGCGAAGGCGTGGCTGTCGGGCGAGGCCAAGCCGCCCGCGATCGTGAAGCAGGACATCCTGCGGCGTTTGAAGGAAGCAGCCTCCGGAAAGTGCCCTGTGAAGTAGGCGCGAGGGCAGACACAGAGCGGGGCTCCGCCCCCGTTTGTATCGGTGCGGTCGGCTCGCAGTCCTCCTGGGAGTCGGCCGCACCCCAACCCTGTCCCCCAGGAGCACGCCATGGAAGACGAGTCTCCACAGACCACCCCCGACGCGCCGCAGGAAGAGACGGGGTCCGCGGCCAGCACTGCCCAGGGCGTCATCCGGCGTGCGCTTGACCGCGCCTCGGGCTCTTACCGCGCGTTCGGCACGCTGATCGCGCTCGGGTTGATCTGGCTGTTCTTCAGCCTTAAGTCAGAGTACTTCTTCACTACCGAGAACATCTTCAACATCTTCCTGCAGGCGTCGAACATCGGCATCATCGCGGCCGGACTTACCGTAGTTCTGATCGCAGCGGAAATCGACCTCTCGATCGGCTCGCTGCAGGCGTTGAGCGGGTCTGTCGCGGCGGTCGTGATCATTCAGCACGGCCAGCCGATCTGGCTCGGCATTCTCGCGGGTCTCGGCGCGACCGTTTTCGCAGGCTTTATCAGCGGGATCCTCACCTGGAAGCTAAAGATCGTCTCGTTCATCTCGACGCTGGCGATGCTCGGGATCGCGCAGGGGGTGGCCTTCCTGCTCACGAACGGCACCGCAATCGCCGGCTTCGGCGACACCTACGGGCTCATCGGGACGTACTCGTTCCGCGGGTTCCCCGCCGCCGCAATGATCGCGATCGTCGTCTTCGTGGCGATCCACCTCCTGCTCACGCAGACGAAGCTGGGACTCCAGATCTTCGCCGTCGGCGGCAACAGCGAGGCAGCAGAGTTCGCCGGGATCAAGGCAGGGCGGGTTAAGCTCGTGACGCTCATAATCTCTGGCCTGACGGGGGGGATCGGGGGCCTGATCCTGAGCTCACGCCTCGACGCCGGCAACGGGCTGTTCGGCGCGAACGACCTGCTCGCGGCTGTCGCCGGCGTCGTGATCGGCGGTACCTCGCTCTTCGGCGGGGTCGGCAGCGTCGTCGGCACCGCCATCGGCGTCGTCATGATCGCGAGCATCAACGACGGGCTGATCCTCCTCAACATCCCCGACTTCTGGCAGCAGATTGTGATCGGCTGCATCATCATCGCCGCGATGGCGGTCGATCGGCTGACCAAGGCTGCCCGCCTCTCGATCCTATGACCCCCGTCTCTCCCCCCAACGAGACAGGGCGCCAGTCGGTGCTCGAGGCCCGGGGCATCTCCATGTCATACGGCGCCGTGCGCGCACTTTCGAACGTCGATCTCTCGCTCTACCCCGGAGAAGTCCTCGGGCTCGTTGGCGACAACGGGGCCGGCAAGACGACTCTTGTGAAGTGCCTCTCCGGCGTGCATCGGCCTGACTCGGGCGAGATTCTGGTCGACGGAACGGTGCGGGACAGCCTCAACGCCGAGCAGATGCGCTCGCTTGGCGTCGAGACCGTCTACCAGAACCTCTCCCTCGTCGACACCCTCGATGTGATGCAGAACTTCTTTCTCAACCGCGAGCTCCTCTATCGCAACCCGGTCGCCCGCGCGCTCGGGCTGCTGAACAAGCGGCAGATGTATCGCGCGACGACGGAGCGGCTTCGCGAGCTCGAGCTGGCGGTCGAGGCGCGACGGTCGATCGCCGCCGTCTCGGGCGGCCAGCGGCAGATGATCGCTGTCGCCCGTGCGATCAGCTGGGGCAACCACATTGTGATGCTCGACGAGCCGGCCGCTGCGCTCGGTGTGCGCCAGAGCCTGCAGGTCCTCACGTTCATCCGCTCTATGGCCGAGCGGGGCGTCGCAGTGCTGTTCATCAGCCACAACATGCAGCACGTCCTGCAGGTGACCGACCGCATTGTCGTGCTGCGGCGCGGTGAGAAGGTCGGCGACCTGAAGACCGCCGATGCCTCGGCGCAGCAGATCGTGACGCTCATCACAGGATCCGACCTCGTCGTCGCGGGCAAGGACACGAAGGTCTAGATGCCGGGCTCGATCCGCGTGGCCGCCGACGTAGGCGGGACGTTCACCGACATCCTGCTGAGGCTTCCCGGCGGAGGTCTCGCGGTGCACAAAGTTCTCTCGACGCCCCCGAACTACGACAAGGCGGTCGTCGAGGGCGTGCGGGACCTCGTGGAGCGGAGCGATGTCGCACCGGACGCGGTGGAGGGGGTCGTGCACGGGACGACCGTCGCGACCAATGCCGTGCTCGAGCGGCGCGGCGCCCGGACGGCGCTCGTGACCACGCGTGGCTTCCGCGACGTCCTCGAGCTCCGGCGTGTCCGCATGCCGCACCTCTATGACCCCTTCTGGACGAAGCCGCTGCCGCTCGTCAAGCGAGAGCTCCGACTGGAGGTGAATGAGCGCATGAGCGCGGCAGGCGAGGTGCTGCTAGAGCTCACCGCGGACGAGGCCCGCTCGGTTGCGCTGCGCCTGCGGGAACTCGCCGTCGACTCGGTCGCAGTCTGCCTCCTCCACGGGCACAGGCACCCGGCGCACGAGCAGGAACTCGGCCGCCTCCTGCGCGAGGAACTCCCCGGCGTCCCGGTCTCGCTATCGAGCGAGATCCTGCGGGAGCAGCAGGAGTACGAGCGCACTGCCGCGAGCGTCGTCAACGCCTATGTCCGTCCCTTGATGGCTCGCTACATCGACGACATCCGGTCCGGTCTCGACGAGCTCGGGATCGACGGGCCGCTCACGATCATGCAGTCGTCCGGCGGAGTGATGACGTCGGAAGCGGCGGCGACGCGGCCGGTCTTCGCGCTCGAGTCGGGCCCGGCTGCGGGTGTCGTCGCAACGCTCGGCCTCGCCCAAGCCCTCGGCATCGAGAACGTGATCGCGTTCGACATGGGAGGCACGACCGCCAAGGCATCGCTCATCGAAGGGGGCCGGATCTCCCGTAGCCGCGAGTACGAGGTCGGCGCCTCCCTCTCGGCGGGCAGCCGGCTCCTGCGCGGCAGCGGGGAGCTGATCCGGATCCCCACGATCGATATTGCCGAGGTCGGGGCGGGTGGCGGCAGCATCGCGTGGATCGACATCGGCGGCGGCCTGCACGTGGGGCCCCGGAGCGCAGGAGCCGATCCCGGCCCTGCCTGCTACGGGCGTGGAGGCGAGCAGGCCACCGTCACCGACGCCAATGTCGTGCTCGGCTACATCCCCACCGGCCGGCTCGCGAGCGGCGACCTCTCTGTTTCGCAGGAGCTCGCGAGCGCGGCGATCGGACGGCTGGCGGAGAGCCTGGGGCTGCCTGCCGTCGAGGTCGCGCGCGGCGTCCACGAGCTCGCGAGCGCTACGATGATGCGGGCGCTGCGCGCCGTCTCGTCGGAGAAGGGGCGTGACCCGGAGGAGTTCGCGCTCGTCGCCTACGGCGGCTCCGGCCCCGTGCACGCGGCTGGTCTCGCGGCCGAGCTGGGCGTGCAGACCGTGATCGTGCCCCCGCACGCGGGCCTGTTCAGCGCCGTCGGCCTACTATTCGCACGGAGCGAGTTCCATGACGTCCGCTTCTGCCAAGTGGACGGCCACTTCGGTGATGTTACGGTTCTGCGCGATCTCGAGGACGAGATGCGGCGTGACCTGGAGTTGGCGATCGGGTCGGGGCAGGCGGTCGGCTGGATGCGCTCCGCCGACTTGCGCTACAAGGGGCAGAGCTGGGACATCGAAGTCGACTTTCCGGACGGCCCCCTCGACCCTGATGCGGTCGCAGCGCTGGTCGAACGGTTCGAGCAGGAGCACGAGCGCGTGTACGGCGTCGTGCCCGAGGAGGGCTCGCCGGTGGAGATCCGCGCGCTGCGGCTCGCCGTCTTCGGTCCCGAGCGCCACGACAGCGAGCTTCGGGTGGCGGCGGGCCACGTCGCCGAACAGGCTCCCGTCACGCGCCGCGCCGACTTCGGCCCGGTGCACGGCATGGTCGACACGTCCGTCCGCTCACGCGATGAGGTTCCGGCGGAGGGAATTGCGGGGCCAGTGCTGATCGACGAGTACGACACGACGATCGTAGTACCGCCCGGATGGCACGTCGCCCGGCACCGAGACGGCGCCCTCGTCCTCACGCCCTCGGCCGGCAAGGATCGGGCTGCCACCGCGCACGGCGGCGCGGGTGCTGAAGCGATTGTGCAGGAGATCGTGGGCAACGCCCTCGCATCTATCGCTGACGAGATGGCGACTACCGTCTTCCGCACGGCCCATTCGACGGTCGTGCGCGACGTGATGGACTTCTCGGCCGCGCTCTGCGGGCCGACGGGCGAGACAGTGGCGCAGGCGTTGACGATCCCGCTGCACCTCGGGTCGATTCCCACCGCGATGAGGTCACTGCTCGATCGCTACGGGGGCGCGATGGAACGGGGCGACATCTTCGTCATGAACGACCCCTTTGACGGGGGCATGCACACGCCGGACATCTTCGTCGTCAAGCCGGTCTTCCACGGGGAGAACGATACGCTCGTCGGCTACGCGGTCACGGTCGCCCACCACGGCGACGTCGGCGGGCGCCTGCCGGGCTCGAGCGCGTGCGACAACACGGAGGTCTTCCAGGAAGGTCTCCGCCTGCCGTGGATGCACCTCTACCGGCACGACGAGCCGGTAGACGACCTCGTGCGGATCATCCGCGCGAACGTCCGCATCCCACGGATGACGATGGGCGACCTCAACGCGCAGATCGCCGCGTGCAACGTCGCCGAGCGTGCGTTGCAGGAGCTCGTGGGCCACTACGGGAGCGCGCGTCTCACCAGCCTGATGGAGCAGCTCGTCGACCGCACCGAGCGGATCGTCCGGGCTGAGATCGCGGGGTGGCCGGACGGCACCGCTTCCTTCGTCGACTACCTCGGCTCGGACGGCATCGATGTCCGAGACGTCAAGATCGCCGTCGACGTCACGATCCACGGCGACGAGGTGACGGTCGACTTCTCGGGCTCCGATCCGATGGTGGCGGGAGCGCTGAACTCAACGCGCTCGTTCACCGAGGCGACCGTCTACCAGGCGATTATGTCCGCCGTCAGCGTCGATATCCCGACCTCGTCCGGCGCGTTCCGCCCCGTGAACGTGATCACCAAGCCCGGCACGGTAACGCATGTCGTCATGCCCGGTGCGTCGACCATGCGCGGCGTCACCGGGTTCCGCATGTTCGACGCCGTCAACGGCGCGCTCGCACAACTCGTTCCCGACCGCGTCGCGGCGGCCGGCGAGGGCGGCAACACGCTCGCGATCTTCGCGGGCACACGGCCCAACGGCGAGCGGTTCATCTACTTCGAACTCGTCGTTGGCACGTGGGGCGCACGCCCCGGGATCGACGGGAACGACGGCCTCTCGAACCCGTGCGCGACGGCCGCGAACATCCCCGTCGAGGTGGCCGAGTCCGAGTTCCCGATCATGATCGAACGGTATGGACTCGTGCAGGACAGCGGCGGCGCAGGCCGCTACCGCGGCGGCCTCGCGATCGAGCGCGTCTGGCGCACGGTCGTCCCGCACACTTCGCTCCAGGTGCGGTCCGACCGGCAAGTCCACCCGCCCTACGGCCTCGCTGGGGGCGGCCCCGGCGGCACCTCGGCGAACACGCTGCTGAACGGCAGCAGGGCGCCGGAGCCGTATCCGCCGATGTTCTCGACCATGCTCGAGCACCCGACGACCTTCCACCACCGCATGGCGGGCGGCGGAGGCTGGGGCGACCCGCTCGACCGCGAGGTCGCGGCCGTCGTGCGCGACGTCCTCGACGAGAAGGTGAGCATAGGCAGCGCCCGAGACGACTACGGAGTCGTCGTCTCGGCGGACGGCGTGGTCGACGAACCCGCAACCGCTGCGCTGCGCGCGCACACGAAGGAGGAACGATGACCGACCTGCACGACGAGACGGGCACGGCGGTCGTCATCGTGGGCGGCGGCATCCTCGGCGCCGTGACGGCCTGGGAGCTCGCCTACGCCAGAGTGCCCTGCATCCTGCTCGAGTCAATGCGCTTCGGCCAAGAGTCGACCGGAAAGTCGGCCGCGATCGTCCGAATGCACTACTCGAACCCGCAGGTCGTGCGAATGGCACTGCGCTCCCGGCAGGCGTTCAACGACATCCCCGAGTTGCTCGGCGTCGACCCCGTCTACAACCGCACCGGCTGGATCTTCCTCGTCGACGAGCACGACCGCGAGAATGCGATCACGAACCGCGCCATGCAGACGGCCGAGGGCTCCCACAGCGTCGAGGTGCCGCTCGACGAGCTCGGCGAGTACCTGCCGGGCCTCTCACTCGACGGCATCACCTACGCCTTATTCGAGGAGGACTCCGGCTCCGCCGACCCGTCCGCAACGACCGCCGCGTACGTCTCTGCGGCGCGCCGGCTCGGCGCCTACGCGTACGAGCACGCCCGTGTGACGGAGATCCTCGTCGAGGGAGGCGCCGTCAAGGGGGTCCGCGTGAAGGGCCAGGTGATCGCGTGCGAAACGGTCGTACTGGCCGCCGGAGGCTGGTCGCCCGCGCTCGCCCGCACCGCCGGCGTCGACCTCCCGATCCGACTCACGCGTGAGCAGGACGTCGTCTTCCACACGGGCGCTGAGGCACCGCCCCCGATGTCCGTCTCCGCGCAGGTCGACCGCACCTACATGCGCCCGCTCATCGAGGAGGGATCGAGCCTCCTGCTCGTCGGGCGTGGGTTCCCGAAACCGTACGACTACGTCACCACCGACGACTGCAACTGGGATCTCGATCAGGTGTTCATCGACGACGTCCGCACGCGCCTGACCGAGCGGTTTCCTGCGCTCCGCGAGCTCAGGCTCCGGGACGGCCGGGTCGGCCTCTACTCCGTCACGCCTGACTGGCACCCGCTCCTCGGCCCGGTGAACGAGGTCGAGGGCCTGCACCTTGCGACGGGTGGCAGCGGGCATTGCTTCAAGCTCGGGCCAGCTATCGGCGCGATGGTCGCGGGCACGATCCTCGGCACGCCGGTGGACTACGCCGACATCCGCGACTTCCGACTAGGCCGGTTTGCAGCCGGCGAGACCTTCCAGTCGACTTACGGAGGAAATCGGGCGTGAGCGCCGACGGCGGACGGGTCCAGCCTCCCGCAGTCGAGGAGCTGGCGCGATTTGCGCGGCTCGACGGGATCGAGCTCCGCCCGGGCGAGGACGCCGAGCTTTGGCCCGTGGTCAACTCGCTCACGCAGTTCGCCGACCTGCTCGACCGGTTCGAGGGCGAGCTCCCGCTGCGGGCCCCCGAGGGACGGGATCCCGGCTTCCTGCCCGAACCCGCCGACAACCCCTGCAACGCCTTCGTCCGCCGCTGCCACGTCCAGGAGGCATCGAGCGGCGCGCTCGCCGGACGCACGATCGGTCTCAAGGACAACATCTCCCTCGCGGGCGTGCCGACGACGAACGGCTCCCACGTGCGCAGCTACGTGCCGGTCTACGACGCCGTCGTCGTCGAGCGGATCCTCGCCGCGGGCGGGACGATCGCCGGGAAGCTGAACATGGACGACTTCGGGGCCTCGGGCCTCGGCGACACGAGCGCCTTCGGGCCGGCGCGGAACCCCGTCGACCAGACCCGCTCGGCGGGCGGCTCGTCCGGCGGCTCCGGTGCCGCCGTGCGTTTCGGCGCGGTGGACATGTCGCTCGCGGTCGACCAGGGGGGCAGTGGCCGCATCCCCGCCGCCTTCTGCGGGGTCGTCACGATCAAGGCGACGCACGGCCTCGTCCCCTCCTGGGGCATCTCCCACATCGACCACACGATCGACTTCATCACGCCGATCACGCGCACCGTCGCCGACGCGGCGCTCCTCCTCGGCGTGATCGCGGGCGAGGACTGGCGCGACGCCCAGTGGGTGCGGGGCCCGATCGAGGTGGACGACTATGCGGCGGCGGCGGGGGAGGGGATCGAGGGACTCAGGCTCGGCCTGGTCACGGAGTCCTTCGACCCGGAGGTGTGCGAGCCCGACGTGATCGAGAACGGGCGGCAAGCAGCCGAGACGCTCGCGCGTGCCGGCGCCGTCGTCGAGGAGACCTCGATCCCACTCTGGGCGTTCGCCCTCTCGGTGTTTCTGCCCTACGTGGCGCACCTCTTCAGCGACGTCTATCGTGCGGGCGGGCAGGGCTTCGGCCATCTCGGCGCCTTCGACGTGCCCGCGTTCGAGACGTTCAGCCGACTCCGGCAACACGAGGGTGCACTCCTGCCCGACCAGGTGAAAGCTTGGATTCTCGCTGACCGGTACGTGCACGAGCGCTACCAGGCGATCCCGTACGCGCGGCTCCACAACGCGCGGCTCGGGGTGCGCAGGGCGATCAGCCGCGCGCTCGAGAGCTTTGACGCCCTGCTCACGCCGACGCTCCCGATCACGGCGCCGCCGCTTCTGACAGGTGAAGCGTCTTTCGCAGAGGTCTCGGCGCGCACCGGCGCAAAGCTCTGCTACAACACCGCGCCCCTCAACCTGAGCGGGCACCCGGCGATGTCCCTGCCGAGCGGTGTCAGCCGCGAGGGGCTGCCGACCGCGTTGCAAGTCGTGACGCGCCATTTCGACGAACGCACCGGCTTCCGCGTCGGCTTCGCGCTCGAACGGGAGACCGGGCCGTTCGTGCCACACGCAGAGTGCACGTGACGTTCTCGGCGCACCTCTCGATGCTGTTCCGGGAGCTGCCGTACCTCGAGAGACCTGCCGCCGCGGCCGAGGCCGGATTCACGGTGGTGGAGACGTGGTGGCCGGGGCAAGAGGTCGTCGACGCGTGGGCAGACGAGGCTCTGCGCCACTCGCTTGATGTGCGGCTGATCAACTGCGACGGCGGGGATCTTGCGGCCGGCGACCGTGGCTTTCTCAACGTGCCCGAACGGCGGGATGACACGCTCGCGGCGTTCGCCGCTGCGGCCGAGGCCGCAGCGCGCTGCGGCGCGCCCTTCGTCAACCTCCTCGTCGGCCGGGATACCGGCCGCCTGTCACGGCGGGAGCAGCTGCGCGTCGCCGCCGCTGTTATCTCGGACTGTGCCGCAGTCGCGCGCGAAGCCGGGGTCCAGATCGTGATCGAGCCGATCAACGACCTCGACGTGCCCGGCTACCTCGTACCGTCCCCGGACGAGGCGGTCGGGCTGCTCGAGGCCGCCGCGTGCGACGACGTGCTGCTCCTCTACGACGCCTACCACGCCGCCCGCATGGGCGCTGACCCGTGCGCCGATGTGACGGGCTGGCTGCCGCTCGTGGCGCACGTCCACTACGCGGACTGCCCCGGCCGAGGAGCGCCCGGAACCGGCACGATCGACCTGAGGCTCTTCGTGGAGGTGCTCGAGGGCGCCGGTTACACGGGCGCGGTCGGGCTGGAGTTCGATCCCGGGCCGTCGACGCTCGAGGCGCTTGCGGGGTTGGTCCCATGGTAGTAGGCGAGCTCCCCACGCCCTTCCTCACGGTCGACCTCGACGCCGTCGACCGGAACGTCGCGCGGATGCAGACCTACTGCGACGGGCACGGGCTCGCCTTGCGCGCACACGTGAAGACGCACAAGCTCCCCCGGGTCGCCCACCTCCAGCTCGGCGCGGGCGCGGTGGGGATCGCCTGCCAGAAGCTAGGCGAGGCCGAGGTGATGGCCGACGCCGGGATCGAGGACATCCTGATCTCATTCCCCCTGGTCGGCTCCGACAAGCTCGAGCGGGCAGTGGCGCTCGCGCGGCGGGTGACGCTTTCGGTGGCGGGGGACTCACACGCCGCGGCGGCCTCCCTCTCCGCCGCGGCCGCAGAACACGGCGTCTCGATTGGGTACCTCGTCGATTGCGACACCGGCTTCGGTCGCACGGGCGTACAGTCCCCGGCCGAGGCTGCCGAGCTCGCTGGGGTCATCAGCGCCCTGCCGGGTCTCGAGCTGCGGGGCCTGATCACGCACCCGGTCACCCCCGATAGCGAGGGCTGGCTGCGGGAGGCGCGCGAGCTGATCGAGGCGCGCGACCTTGCCGTCAAGGTCGTCAGCGGCGGCGGCACGCCGGGAGCCCTCCACGCGCACGAGAACGCCGAGGTGACGGAACTGCGCGTGGGCAACTACGTCTACGGCGACCGCCGCTGCCTGCTCGGCGGCACGCACGTGCTCGCCGACTGCGCGCTCCGAGTCGTTGCGTCCGTCGTGAGCCGGCCGACGGCGGATCGCGCGATTCTCGACGCCGGCACAAAGTCCCTCACGTCCGATCCGGCGCTCGGTCACGACGATGGCACGTTCGGGCTCGTCATCGAGTACCCCGACGCGGTCGTGCGCTCGCTCTCCGAGGAGCACGCGATTGTCGACCTCTCTGCCTGCGAGACGCGGCCAGAGCTGGGGGAGAAGGTGACGGTGCTACCGAACCACGCCTGCGGCGCCGCCAACCTGCACGACACCGTTGCCTTGCACCGAAGCGGCAACGATGTCGAGCTGGCGGCGGTCGCCGCGCGGGGGCGGGTGCGATGAGGGTCGTCGTCCTCGGAGCCGGGCTGATGGGCGCCCAGATCGGGATCGAGTACCTGAGCGGCGGACACGACGTGACCTTCGTGGCGCGGGACCCCGACGCGCTGCGGCGGAGGGTGGACGATGGCCTCGCGCTGGCGGAGCAGCTCGGGCTCGACGCAGTTAGCGCGAAGCGCTCCTTCGCCTCGCCCGGGGAAGCGATCGGCGAATTCGACCTCGTGGTCGAGTCGCTCCCCGAAAACCTCGAGCTGAAGGCGTCGCTCCTCGGCCCGCTCGTGTCGGCGCTGCCGGACGCGGTCGTCGCGACGAACACCTCTTCGCTCTCGATCACCGCGCTCGGGGACGCGGTCGGTGCCCCGGAACGCACGATCGGCGCCCACTACTGGAATCCTCCGCTCCTGATGCCGCCGGTCGAGGTGATCCCGGGCGAGCACACCGACCCCGCGGTGACAGCGCGCCTGATGGAGACGCTGGCCGCGCTCGGAAAGATGCCGATCGCGGTGGAGCGCGACGTACCGGGTTTCATCTGGAACCGCCTGCAGCTCGCGGTGATGCGCGAGGCGCTCTGGCTCGCCGACAACGGCGTCGCCTCGCCCGAAGTTGTGGACACGGTCGTGCGGGAAGGGCTGGCACGTCGCTGGAGGCAGGTGGGACCGTTCGCGGCCGCGGCGCTCGGGGGCGCTGCGACGTGGCTGAAGATAGGCGAGAACCTGCTGCCGGAGCTGTCGCGAGAGTACGAGCTGACGACGCTACCCCGATGGCTCGAGCGGCGCCCGGAGGAGCTTCGCGAGATTCGCGACCGCCGGGACGTCTCGCTCCTCAAAGAGCTCCGGCGGGAGGCCGCCGAACGGAAGGGGGAGGACGATGCCAGCTGACCTCGTGATCCGCGGCGGCACAGTGATCGACGGCACCGGCACCGATCGCGTGCGGGCAGACGTCGCGATCGCGGACGGACGCGTCGTGGCAGTCGGTGTCGTGGGGCCGACCGAGGGGCCCGAGATCGATGCTGCCGGCTGCTACGTGACGCCGGGCTTCATCGACATCCACAGCCATTCCGACTTCACGCTTCTCGTCGACCCGCGGGCGGTAAGCGCGATCCGGCAGGGGGTGACGCTGGAGGCGATCGGCAACTGCGGCCATGGCTGCTTCCCGATCCACGACCCCGAACTGGCGCCTAGCATCATCTACGGCTACGACGAGGCGGTGCCGCTCAGCTGGACGACGCTGCCGGAGTACGTCGAGCGGCTCGAGCAGGCCCACCCCGCGGTGAACGTGCTTACGCTCGTCCCGAACGGCCAGCTGCGGCTCGCCGCTGTCGGCCTGCAGGAGAGACCGGCGACGGCGCAGGAGCTCTCCGCGATGTCGCGTCAGCTCGAGCAGGCGCTTGAGGACGGTGCGTGGGGGTACAGCACCGGGCTTGAGTACGCGGCCGAGAGCGGTGTACCGGAGGAGGAAATCGAGACACTCTGCCGCGTTGTCGCCCGCCACGGTGCCCTCTATGCGACCCACACGCGCGACCGCGACTCCCAGGCACTCGAGGCGGTCGAGGAGGCGATCCGCACGGCCGAACGGACAGGCGTACGGCTCCAGGTCTCGCACCTAGTCCCCCGCAGTGGCTTCGACGCGGGCCATCGCTGCATCGAGGCCGTCGAAGCGGCCCGCGAGCGAGGGCTCGACATCGCCTTCGACATGCACACTCGCCTGTTCGGCTTCACCTTCCTCTCGGCGGTACTGCCCGCCTGGGCGGTGGAAGAGGGGCCGGACCGCCTCGCCGAGGTGCTCGATGATCGCTCGGCGCGCGAGCGGATGAAAGCCCATCGCAACATCCTCAGCGCCGGCGACGACTGGGCGCGGATCGCCCTGCTCGACAACGAGATCTGGCCCGAGTACGCGCGCCGAGACGTTGCGTCGATCGCCTCTGAACGCGGGCAGGAGCCGCTCGACGCGATCTACGACATGCTCTCAGCCGACACGCAGCGCTTGCACCGGCTGATGGTCCTGATCCATTGCTATACGGATGAGCAGCAGCGCGAGGCGTTCGCTCATCCTCTCTGCATGCCAGGATCCGACGCGACCACGCTCGCCCCCGACGGCCCGCTCGCCGGGTCGATCTTCCACGGCGCTTACACGTGGGCGGCGTGGTTCTGGCGCTTCATGGTCCGCGAAACGCGCCTTCTCACACCCGAGGAGGCTGTACAGCGGCTGACGCAGCTCCCGGCCGAGCGACTTGGGCTCCCGGATCGTGGGGTGCTGAGACCCGGTGCGCCAGCTGACCTCGCAGTGTTCGAACCGGACGCCTACGGAGAGCGTGGAACCGCCTACGAGCCGAACCAGCTCGCGGTCGGGATGCGGCACGTCCTCGTGAACGGCATCCTCACGCTCCGAGGCGGCGCCGAGACGGGAGAACGAGGCGGAGTGGTTCTGCGTAGGCGTCAGTAGAACGAGATGGGACGGGCGGGCCATCACGTCCTCGACGTTCGGAAGCCTGATCCTGACCCAGCGATCGTTTCGAGGCCACCCCGTGGAACGGTAGGACTGCTGATTACGTGGGGCCTACTAGCGGACCATCAATCCCCTTGATGCTGTGAAAGGCCTGCAAACAAGGGGCTGAGCGTACGCTGCGCGTACGGCGGTCAGCTGACCGGGCGCACGACTCGATCTGCTGCCCGACCTCCGGGCCGGAGGCGTGGACGTGGTGCTCGCGACCGTGGCCTCGCTCGAGGATGCGCGCTTCGCAGTAGGTGAGCTCGCGGCGTGGCTCGATCTGGCGGAAGGCTCTATGCCGTTCCGTCTCGTGCGAAGCGTGGAGGAGATCCGGGCAGCGAAGGCAGCCGGAATGCTGGCCGTCGTGCTCCATTTCCAGGGCGGCAATCCGATCGAAACCGACGCAGCGCTCGTCGACGTCTACGCGCAGCTCGGCGTGCGTGTGGTCCAGTTGACGTACAACTTCGCCAACGCGATCGGTGACGGCTGCCTCGAGCCGCGCGGCGCCGGCCTGACCGCGTTCGGGTGCAACGTCGTGGAGCGTCTCGTCGCGCAACGTGTGGCCGTGGACGTCTCCCACGTGGGAGTGCGGACGGCCCTCGACGCGGTCGAGCTGGCGGGTCCGGTTGCGCCGGTGGTGGCTACGCACGCAAACGCACGGGCGGTCTGCGACCACCCGAGGAACCTGCCCGACGAGGTCGTCCGGGCGATCGCGGCGACGGGTGGGGTGATCGGGTTGTGCGCGTTCCCCGCGTTCGTTGCTGGCTCGAGCGTGGCGACGCTCGATCAGCTCCTCGCCCACGCCGACCATCTGAGCGAGCTCGTGGGTCCGGAGCATGTCGGTCTGGGGTTCGACTTCGCCGATGAGGACGAGGATGACTACGTCTACTACGGCTACGACCCGCGCTGGTATCCGCGACCGCCGTGGGTGTTTCCCGAGGGGATCGGCGGGTTCGCGGAGTCGGGCAACGTCACCGAGGCGCTCCGTGCGCGCGGGTACTCGGACGGCCAGATCGGGGGGATCCTCGGCGAGAACTTCCTGCGCGCATTCCGGGCGATCTGGGGTGCGTGAGGACGAGCGGCTGGTCGGGTTTGCCCCGCTTCCCGGACGTCCCATTGAGGTACTGCCGCCTCGATCATCCAGCGGATACACAATTCTGTACGTCCCCTGGTACGCTCACTGACCTGTACGCCCGGCAGGATCTCCGTAGAAATCCCCATCTACAGGGTATTTGCGATGCGCCCGGGAGGATTCGAACCTCCGACCCGCGGATTAGAAGTCCGCTGCTCTGTCCCCTGAGCTACGGGCGCCTATCGGCAGAGTAGACCGGGGCTCAGCGGTCAGACGAGCGCGGAGTCGGCTGCTGCGATCCGACGGCGCCACAC
>SHYN01000029.1 GCA_009692785.1 Chloroflexota bacterium
GGAGGGCGGCGTGGCCCTCATTCATGTGGAAGACGTCGGGCTCGTGGCCAAGGGCCGCAAGCAGTCCGACCCCGCCCAGGCCCAGCACCGCCTCCTGCGCGAGCCGATACCGATCGTCGCCGCCGTAGAGCGAGTCGGTGAGGCGCCGATCGTCGGGAGCGTTCTCGTCCAGCGCGGTGTCGAGAAAGTACACCGGCACGACGTGGCCGCGGTGGCCGACCACGAGCTTGCGCCAGGCGCGGATCGCGATCCGCCTGCCGAAGAGCGCGATGCGCACCCGGGCGTCGAGTGGCTCGAGGGTCGACTCCGGCGACCACACCGCGGGGCCCTCGGACTGGCCCCCGGTCGCGTCAAGGTGCTGGCGGAGGTAGCCCGCGCGGTGGACGAGCGTGACCCCAACAAAGGGCAGCCCCAGGTCGGCCGCGGCCCGGACCGTGTCGCCCGCGAGGACCCCGAGCCCTCCGGCATACGTGGGCATGAGGGGGTCGACGCCGATCTCCATCGAGAAATAGGCCACCAAAGGAATGGTCGGCACGGAGTATCAATGGTATTTCGCCCCTGGAGGGCATGCTGGACACAACGCATGCTCCCGTGGGACGTTAGACCCGCAGATGAGACAGGCGCACGGGGCGAGCGCACCGGACGGGCGTGAAAGAGGGCGCATGGCGGCGGTGATCGCGGGGCGCTACCGGCTCGACGGGCCGCTGGGCACGGGCGGGTCGTCCCAGGTCTTCCGCGCCCACGACCTGCTGACCCAGCGCGCGGTCGCGGTCAAGGTGCTCGACCGAGGTGCGGCCGCGGATCCGGCGCTCCGGGACGCATTCGTGCGCGACGCGCGCGCGCTTGCCGGCCTCTCGCACCCGAACATCGTGCTGATCCTCGGCGGAGGAGAGAGCGAGGGCTCGCCGTTCATCGTGATGGAGCTCGTGGAGGGCCCCTCGCTCGCCGAGCGACTCGTACGCGGGCCGCTGTCGCTCGGCGCTGCGACACGGGTCGCGACGCAGATCGCGAGCGCGCTCGCATTCGCGCACGAGAAGGGCATCGTGCATGGCGACCTCAAGCCGGCGAACGTCCTGCTCACGCTCGACGACATCGCCAAGGTCACCGATTTTGGACTCGCGCGGCCACCGACGGACGACGCCACCACGCCGCAGCTCTTCGCAACCGCGCAGTACGTGGCGCCGGAACGCGTTGAGGGCCGGACCGCGACCCCCGCGGCCGACATCTACGGCCTCGGTCTGATCCTGTACGAGATGCTCGTGGGCAAGCCGCCGTTCGAAAGCGAGCAGGCGGCGGTACTGCTCCGCGATCACCTCCTACGAGCGCCGGTTCCTCCGAGCTTCCTTCGCCCGTCGCTGCCGCGCAGGACGGATGAGGTCGTTCTGAAGGCGCTCGCGAAGCGGCCGGAACTTCGCTACGCGACGGTCAGGGAGTTTTCCGAGCGGATCGAGCGGCTGACCGCGTCCGCTTCGCGTGTCATGGCCATCCCGATCGCGGACTTCGTTCCCCGCGCCACCGAGAGCCCGGTCGTCGCGCTGCTTTCCCGCCACGGTGGCCCCCTCCGTCGTGCGTTCTTCGGCCTCCTCGCGGCCCTACCGCTCGCGGCGCTTCTCACGCTCGCAGGAGCGGGCGGTCTCGCCACGGCGCTCGGCGGAGCCTTCGTGGCGCTCCTCGCCATCGGCGGTCGCCTCGGCCTCGCGCTGGCTGCGGCGTGGCTCTGCGAGCTCGTTCTGATCTTCCTCTTCGTACCGGGCCTGGCGGTCATCTTCGCGGTGATGGGCCTCTGGGTCTGGCTCCGCGATGTGCCGCCCGAACGAGCCGCCCTCGCGCTGGCGCTGCCGCTCGCCGCGCCGCTCGGGTGCGCGCCGGCGCTGGTGCTCTCGGCGGCAGCGGTATTCGGCCTCGCCGGAATGGGTGTTGCCGCGTGGGGGGCGATCCTGACCGTGGTCCTCGGCATCGCCGCGGGGCGACCCTCGTTCGGGCCCTTCACGCAGACCGGTCTGCCGCTCGAGCGTGATTCTCTCTTCGACCCGGGAGACGCCTCCGGCGCGGAGGCCGCCTTCGCCGCCGTCCTTCGCGGCTCGGAGGATCGCTTTGGGCCACTCCGCGATCAGCTCGCTCCGGCGAACCTTGCGGCCCAGGTGAGCGATCTCATCTCGCGGGTCTCCGGCGCGGATGTGGCGCTTGCGGCGACGGTGTTCTCCTGGTCGGCAGCCGCGCTCATGGTGTGGTCGGTGACCCGGATCCTGCGCAGCCTCTTTGACTCGCTCCTGCGCCGCCGCGCCTCGTGGTTCGCGCTCTACGTCTTTGCGATCGGCTCCGGCGTCGCGTCAGGCGCCGCGTTCCTCTACCTCGTGTTCGCAACCTGGTCGCCGCTCGTTCGCGGCGTCGACCGTCCGGCTGACGAGACGCTCTTCGCTTCCGCGGTGGGTGGTGCCGCGGTGGCACTGGCGGTCGGTGTGGTCATCGCCGCGATCGAGCAGCGAGAGGCCGCCGCCTAGTCAGCGCGCGATGCCAAAGGCGAGCGCCTCGAGGACCGGGTCGCCGGATGCCTTCAGGCGGTCTCGAACGCGGCGCAGCAACACGCCGAGCGCCGTGGCGCCCCAGAGCCACCGATCCGGATCGCCGAACGGTTCGCTCGGATGGTCGTGGAGTCGCGCCTCGAGATAGAAGGCCTTGAGGTCGTCGGCGGCGAGGCGAAGGAACCGCGGCACGCTCACGTCGGCCGGACGCTCCGCCACATCGGCCGACCCATCGCCCTCGGCGTAGGCCTCGAGGAAACGGACAAGCGCGCGGAAGCGGCGCTGGGGAACTCCGGTGAAGCCCACCGCGGTGCGCCCGCCGTGGGCCAGCACGAATGCCTCGTACGACCGGCGGAGCGAGGTGAGCTCGTCCGCGGGTCGGGGCGGCGCCACTGGAGAATCGACCGAGGAGGCCTGCGGCAGGTCAAGCGACTGCCCGACGTACGGGTCGTCGCCTTCGAGATCGACGATGAGCGGGGCGCCAGGCATGGAGAAGAGCGCGAGGGCCGCGCGGAGCACGCGGAGCTGGAGCGGCGGGTCGTTGGGCCTGCCGAGCGCACGCCCGAACGGGAACGGCACGAACAGCGCGCGGGGCGGCTTCACCCGCTCGGTGTGCTCGCGCAGCTGCGAGATCTGCACCGTGCTCTGGCCACCCTCCTCCAGGGCTCGGGCGACCACACCACCGGTGTGGGAGCAGAGCGGTCACGTCCCGGTGAGCAGCACCGCCTGGACACCGTCGGCGCTGAGGCGCCGCGCGACCTCGGTGGCCGAGGCGGTGAGGCCGTCGTACGGCGGGTACTGGGCGCCGAGGAACGAGTAGAAGGTGGGCCCAAGGCTGCCGACCTCGCCGGCGGCAACGAGCTCGCGCAGGCGGTCGACGGGATACACGATGTTCGGGTCGCCCTGGAACGCGGTGCGATCGAAACCGATGCTCGTGTGACTCTGCAGCAGCTCCCCCGGCGAGGCCTCCGCGGGGATCGCGCGGAACGTCTGATCGCGAGCCACGAACTGGCGGTCGTGTCGCAGATGGATGCCTGCCGTGGTCACGAGCGCAAGCCGGGCACCGGGGAGCGGCCGCGCGAGGGGCGTCAGCGGCGCGCTGAGGTTGTCCTGACAGGCGGTCCCGAGAAGGCTCCTGCGTTGGATCTCCGACAAGCGGTCGAGACGGGGCATCCCTCGACCCTAGCGCACGAGCCGCGGCGATCGCGAGCGGCAACGGGATGCTGGCCGCGGTCCTCCTCTAGACTGCCGGAGCGACCGCGGGAGTAGCTCAGTTGGTAGAGCGCGACCTTCCCAAGGTTGAGGTCGCGGGTTCGAGTCCCGTCTCCCGCTCAGCGTCGATCCACCTGGGGGGCGATCCTTCGCCCGGCGCGATGATCGCCCGCGCTACTCCGCGATCCACTCCTCGACGTGCCCGGCCATGATGACTTTTCCTTCAGCTCGACCTGATCGGTGAACACCCAGCCCCCCTCGGCGATCTGTCGCGCGAAACGTCCACCAATCCTACGCCGCTGCCCGCGTCGCCATCGATGAGATCTGGAAGGGCGGGTGCGTGCCGGACGCGCTCCGTCCGACGCTGAGCGTCTTCGCACGTCGGAGGGTCCAGACTGGGTCCCGATGGACCTGGTCATCTCGGTAACGATCACGGCAGCGGGGTTCGCCGCCATAGGCCTGATGGCGTACTACGCGACGCGCGTTGAGAAGGCCGGACCGCGCTGTCCACGGTGCCTGAACGGCGTCAGCGCCGGGGCGGTCGCCTGCCGCGCCTGCCACCTCGAACTCGAGTGGACGAGCGAGGACACCACCCGCGACCCAGACGCGCGGTAGCGAGTCCCTTCCGGAGCATGGACGACGAGGTGCCGGACCTCGTCAGGCGGGCAGGGGCACGATGCGGGCGACCGCCGGGGCGGCGGCTCGTGGCGCGTGGGCCACGACGCGGCCGACGGCCGGGGCGGCGGCTCGTGGCGCGTGGAGCGCGAGGCGCTCCTGACGGAACGGCACCTTCGCCTTGCGCCGGATGTCCTCGAACTCGGCCCGCTGGGTCTCGTTCACGAAGGTGAACGCGACGCCACGCCGTCCCGCACGGCCGGTCCGGCCGACGCGGTGCACATAGGTCTCGGCGTCCTCGGGCAGGTCGAAATTCACAACGTGGCCAATGTCATCGACGTGGATGCCTCGGGCGGCGAGGTTCGTCGCGACAAGGGTCGGGATCGTGCCTCTGCGAAACCCCTCCAGGACGCGCTCCCGCTCGCGCTGGCCGACATTCCCGTGAAGCGCTCGGGCCGGACTGCCGAGCAGGCCCAGCGCCTTCACCAGCTTGTCCGCGCCGTGCTTGGTGCGACGGAAGACGAGGGTCCGGACGACCTCCTCGCGCGCGAGGATCTCGCGGAGCGCGGAGACCTTGTCCGCCTCGCGCACCTGGACCCAGGCCTGGTCGATCGCCTCGACCGTTGGCTCCTGGGCTTTGATGATGACGCTCGCGGGATCGATGGTGTACTTCTTCGCGATCGCGCGCACCTCTGGCGTGAGCGTCGCGGAGAAGAGCGCGGTCTGTCGCGGCGAGGGGAGGAGGGCGACGATCCGAGCGATGTCCGGCGCGAAGCCGAGATCGAGAAGCCGGTCAGCCTCGTCGAGCACGAGCACCTTGATCTTCGAAACATTCAGGGTCCGTCGCTTGACGAGATCGAGCAGGCGACCGGGTGTGGCAACGACGACATGGACGCCGCGGCGGAGCGCCTCCTCCTGATCGCGGTAGCCGACGCCGCCGTAGAGGGCGACGGGGCGCGCCCCGCGGTAGCGGCCAAGCGTGGCGAACTCCTTCGCGACCTGCTGGCAGAGCTCACGGGTCGGCACGATGACGAGGGCGAATGGCGCTCCCGGGCGTGTTGCGGTGATCCGTTCGAGGATGGGCAGCGCGAACGCTGCGGTCTTTCCTGTGCCGGTCTGGGCCTGCGCGAGGAGATCGCGACCGGACCGCAGAGGCGGGATCGAGAGCTCCTGGACCGGCGTGAATTCGGTCCAGCCAAGTTGCTTTACGGCACGGTCAAAGTCAGTGTGGAATGCGAGCATGATTGCGTCCTTCTCGGTTCAAAGAGGCGAACCGGGGACGGCTCGCAAGTCTCTTGGGTACCTCAGTTACTTCTCGGTCCAGCATACACCGTGTTGGGGCAGGTCGATGGTCTAGGCTGACCGGAGAGCGTTCGGGAGGTTTGCACGTGCGTGAAGCTCAACCTCGCGGTGGTACGAGCGTCGGACTCAGTGTCTCGGTGGTGGCCTTCGTGGTCGTGCTCGCCATCGCGGGATTCTTCACGCTTGGGCTCATCGCCCAGGTGGATGCCGGCCAGGTCGGCGTGATCAAGCAGTTCGGCGCGATCGATGAGAAGAGCCCTGTGGTCTACCAGCCCGGCTTCCATCTGAAGCTTCCCCTTCGGGACGAGCTCATCACGGTGAGCACCCGGATCCAGAAGGAGCAGGTCGACGCGACCGCAGCATCCAAGGACGGCATCAACATCCATACGACGCTCGCGACGAACTTTCACACCCCGTCGAACGCCGCGCCGAGCATCATCAACCGGCTCGGCACGGGCTACAAGGAAACCATCGTCGCCCAGCAGATCCAACAGGTCTTCAAGGACGTGACCGGCACCTATCAGGCGCTCGAGCTCATCCAGCGGCGGCAGGAGGTCGCCGACAAGGCCAAGAGCCTCCTCACCGAACGGCTGACCCCATACGGCATCATCGTCGATGAGTTCACGATCCCGAACCTCGAGTTCCCCAAAGCCTTCAACGACGCCATCGAGGCAACGCAGATCGCGAACCAGGGACGGCTGAAGGCCCAACAGGACCAGGAGCGCGCGAGGATCGAAGCCGAGACGGCGCGGATCCAGGCCGAGGGTCTTGCCTCCGCGCAGAAGGCCCAGGCGCAGACGATCACGCCCGAGTTCCTCCAGCTGCAGGCGATCCAGAAGTGGAACGGGCAGCTGCCTGCCTACCTGACGCCGAACACCCCGTTGCCGTTTATCGGCACCGCCGCCGCAGGTGTGTCATCGACCACCGCCACTCCCGCGCCTGCTCCCGCGCCCGCCGCGGTTCCCGTGCCGCGCACAGCGACGCCTACGGCTCCCGCGCCTCGACCGTAGGGCCGACCCTTCGGCCCTGCGGTCTAGCCCGAACGGCGCCAGATCCGCGAGAGCACGGCGATGCCGGCGAGCACCATCGCACTGCCGATCACGATCCAGATCGGCTCGCCGTACATGACGCGACTCGGCAGGACCCGCAGCCCCTGGAGCGCAAAGGCCGCGCCGGCGAGCGCAACGATGACCGCGACCACGGAGAGCGCAGGACGCCTCATTGCCCCTGAGACTACGCCTTGCCGGACGTTCGACCCTTTTTCAGGTAGTCCGTGGCCGCGCGGGGATGCTCCAGCCGCACTTCATCGTCTGCTGCGTTCAGCTCCACGACGTAGTGCGGTGTCAGGCCGCGTCGACCGCCCGACCGTCAGCCGTTTCGAGCGATGACGCGCGCGCCACGACCGCATCGACCGGCGCCTGGAGGATGAATGCGGCGAACGCCGGCCGGAAGCCGAGCGCCTCGTTGATCCGCAGCATCGCCTCGTTCGAGTCGGCATTGCCGGTGCGGATGAGGTTGGCCCCGGCGACATTGTCCAGGACCCAGAGCAGGTTCGTGGCCTTGAGCCGCATCCCGAGACTGCTCCCGCGGTGCGCGGGGTGCACGGCGGTACCGTGCTGCTGGACGATCTGCGGCATTTCGGAGAGGTAGGTCAGCTCGGTGAAGCCGGCGATCTGCCGATCGGACAGCCTCCGAGCGACCAGCAGGGAGCGCACGCGGCCCTGCTTTCGGTGAAGCGCATCGCGTTCGCGGATCCGTTCGGGCGTGGCGCGCTCGTCCTGCCACCCGAGTCGATCGCGCGGCGCATTGTTCATCTGGTCGTACGCGACGCAGACGTCGGCGAGGAGCGCCTCCGGTGTGGGCCGCGGGATGAGCTCGACCTCGTAGTCCGCGCTCTTCGACCGCGCGTCGTCCAACAAGTTGTGCAGGCGCGCGCGATCGACCTGCACGAGGACGACCTCGTTCAGATGCATTTTGCTGCCAACCTCGAGGCCGACGGCCCGAGCAAAGGAGATCCCGGCCGCGATCCGGTCATCGACAAAGCTCATGGCGAGCGTTCGCCCATCTGCCCGTACCGCGGCTGCGGCCCGGGCGACGAGAGCGCTTCCAAGGCGGTGACGGCGGGCGTCCCGACGGACCTCAGCGAAGATGAGGGCGAGGTGCGGATTGTCGGCCTGCGGGAGCTCGGCGAAGCCGACCCCCGCCAGGCCGCCGTCACCGTCCAGGGCGATCCAGACCCGGCGGACGGTGTCGGCGCTGATGTGGGTGATCCGCGTCCGGTACACGTCGAGCGGCGCGGCCGGCTCGTCGGGGGCACGCTCGAGGTCGATCGTGCGCCGGAAGGCGGCCGCCAGCTCGACTTCGCCGGCAGGCAACTCGCCGGGAACCCGTTCCTCGATGCGGTAAGCGGCCATGGCCGGACAGATTACTGGACGTAGGCTTATGGTGACCTTTACAAGCGATATAGAGAGGGATGAACATGACCATTCTCAAGGTTGGTGACACCGCGCCCGCCTTCAGCCTGCCCGATCAGGACGGAAGGAGCACGGCGTCGAAGGACCTCGTGGGCTCCCGGTACGTGCTCTATTTCTACCCGGCCGACGACACGCCCGGGTGCACCGTCGAGGCCTGCGCATTCGACCAGAACCTCGCCGCGTTCCAGGAAGCCAGGGTGCCGGTCCTCGGTGTTTCGCCGGACAGTGCGGAATCGCACCAGCGCTTCCGCTCGAAGTTCGGCCTCCGCTTCTCGCTGCTCTCCGATCCCACGAAAGGAACGCTCGAAGCGTACGGGGCATGGGGCGAGCGCCCCGGCCGCGGCCCGGGCATCATCCGCTCGACGTTCCTCGTGGGCGCCGACGGCATGATCCAGAAAGCCTGGTACTTCGTCACCGCACAGGGACATGCGGAAGAGGTCCTCGGAGCCCTCGCGGCGTAGCAGCCGGCGACCGGCCAGATGGCCAGGGGCGAGGCGCGGGAAGAGGTCAGCCGGCGAGCAGGACCTCGGGCTGCTTCGCAAGCTCCGCAAGCAGACAGCGGGTGGCCTCGGCACGCGCCGCCCAGTGACCGCGCACCGGCTCGAGAGCCGCCGGAAGCGAGCCGTGGCGTCTGGCCCATGCCTCTGCCTCGTCGCGCAACCAGCGGAGCGTGGCCTTCGCGTCCTGACCAAGCATCGCGCGGAGGGCAAAGCGACGCTCGGCCTGGCGAAGGCCCAGTCCGTGCGCGGCCGCGCCGCGCGCGAGGTCGGCGCGGGTGAGAATGAATCCGGTCCGCACCGGCGCGAGCAACCCCGCGAGGAACGCCTCGCCGCCCTCGGCGCGCGGGTCCGGCAGCGCCGGCGACTCGCGAAGGTGGAGCGGCAGCCGGTCGGGCGGACCGGACGCCTCAGCCTCGGCAATGAGGGCACGGTCCAGCAGTCGCGCCCATGACCGGTGGTGCGGACCCGCGATCCGCGCGAGCGCTGCGAGGTAGATCGGCAGCCAGCTCACGAGGTGCTCCCAGAGAAGGGCCTTCCGCGCCTCTCCGATGAGGACGCGCCGAGCACCCGCCTCTCCCTCCTCGCGCTCGGCGAGGACGGCGTAGGCCACGAGCAAGAGGCACAGCTGATCCGGCTCCGGAGGCGGCTCGAGCCCGGCGGCACGCCAGAAGCCAGCGATCCGATCGGCCGCCTCGCCGCCGAACATGCCTTCGGCCCCTAGGTACACGGCGGCGCGCGGATAGAACAGGAAGTCGAAGAGCTCGGTGTGCTCCTCGGGCGCCGGCGGGGGCGGCATCTTCAGGAGGAGCGCGAGACGCTCCTGCTCGGGACCGGGAGCCAGAGCGAGCGCGGCGAGCGCTCGGAAGAGCTCCATCAGCCGCGCGCGGGCGTCGGCTTCCCGCTCTCGGGCAGGCGGTACGCATTCGGGGAGGGCTTCAGCGGTCGAAGGAGCCAGTACGGTCGCCGCGAGCCATCGGGTGAGTGGGTTGTGGCGGGACGCGTGAGCTCCACCCACTTCCGATAGACCGCGAACGCCTTCTCCGTGTCGGCAAAGATGTCGCCGTACCGGTCGCCGGCCTCCGCGCGACGGACCCGCACCGCCTGATGCCAGCAGTGCATGCCGGAGATCGGGTCGGGGTGGACGGGGAAGGTGAGGTTCTGGTGGACGCCCACATCCTTCCACCAGATGCGCTGTGTGTCGGGATCGGCCGACGCGTACGGTCCAACGCCCGCGATGCGCCGCATGCTCCAGCGCCGATCCTCGCGATCGAGCTTGACCGTCGACATCATCTGCCGCTGACCGGTCTGCGCCGCGGACGCGCCCTCGGGACGCCAGCGGCCCATGTGATGGCTGCAGGCGACGACGCCAGGGCGGATGCCCTCGGTGACCCACGCCTTCAGCACGAAGTGACCGATCTCCGTCTCGACTCGCACGAGATCGCCGGTCTTCGCAACACCAAGCCTCGCGGCATCCGACGGATGGATCCAGAGAGGGTTCGTGTGCGCAAGCTCATCGAGCCACTTCGCATTCGCCGAACGCGTGTGGATCTGCGTTGGCAGGCGGAAGGTGGAGATGAGCACCAGCTGATCGCGTTCGAGCTTGTCGGGATGGACGTGGCTCTGGATGTAGGCCGGGAGAGCGTACTCGGGCCACCCCCAGTCAACGAGGGTCCGTGAGTAGATCTCGAGACGTCCGCTCGGGGTCGGGAAGCCGCGACGTATCGCGCCATCCACCGCGACGCCCACGAGACGCCGCCCGTCGGCGTCGGGAGCGGGCGTTGGGAGCGGAACAACGTTCGGGCCCGCCGGCCGCGGCGCGCGCGTGTACACCCGGCCGAGCGAGTCGGTCCGCGCGTCGTCAAGCTCCTCGGCCGGAACCTCGCGCTCGTGCACCGGATCGGTCTTCCGCGTGATCTCGAACGCTCCGTACTGGCGCATGTACTCCAGCGGGGTGAGCCCCTCGCTCTTTGCCTTCTCGGGGAGGCCGGGCACCGAGTTCTCGAAGATGAAGCCGTAGTACTCGTCGACCCCGAGCTTGGTGCCCGGCGCCTTCTGCGACTCGAAGAACTTCCGGATGCCGAGCGATCCGTCGGGGTCGATGCGCCAGGAGAGGTCGATCCAGAACTCGTTCTCCTCCCAGACCTCGCCCGGGTTCACCTGCCGGGTATCGGTGATCCGCTCACCGAGCCGCTCTCGGGCGGCACGCAGCACCGGCTGACGGAAGCCGATCCACTGGGCGTTCTGCGTCTCATACGAATGGATATCGTGCCGCTCCGAGGCGTGGCCCATCGGCAGGACATAGTCGGCAAAGAAGGCCGTCTCGCTCCAGGTCGGCGTGAGGGCGACGTGGAGTCCGATCTTCGCGGCGTCGGTGAGCATCTCGATCCAGGCGTACCCATTGGGATTCGTCCAGACCGGGTTGTACACGCGCGTGAAGTAGACCTCGAGCCGCTGCTTGGTCTCCTCCATGAGGTGCGGTAGCAGGAACGACATCTCGTTCATCGCCAGGGGGTACTGCTCCGGCCAGGTGAGCGTGTTCCAGCGCTCGGGGTGCGGCGGCACGTACATCGGGCGTGCGACCCACTTGTTCCAGGCATTGGGGAACACGCCGCCCTCGCTCGCCACGGCGCCGGTGAGGGCGTTGAGAAGGAACAGGCAGCGCGCGACCTGCCACCCGCCGAGGTTGCCGGCGCCGGCCGAACGCCAGTTGTGCGTGGCGAGCTTCGTCCCCGCACCGGCGACCAGACGCGCCACCTCAGCCAGCGTCGCGGCGTCGAGTCCGGTCTCGGCGGCTGCCATCGCAAAGGTGTACCCGGCGTACATGCCGCGCAGCTCCTCCTCGAAGCGCTCGAAGGTCGCGGGGGCGGCGGGTCGCTCGGCGACCATGAACTCCTGCCAGTTCCACCAGCGGCGGACGAACTCTCGGTCATACAGCCCGTTCTGGATGAGGTGATTGGCGATGGCGAGGAGCATCGCCGGCTCGGTGCCCGGATGCGGCGCGAGCCAGTGGTCGGCATGTGTGGCCGTGTTCGAGAGCCGCACGTCGACCACGATGAGCTTGGCGCCCCGCTCCTTGCCCTCGATGATGCGCTGAGCGTGCGGATTGAAGTAGTGACCTGCCTCGAGATGCGCGCTGATGAGGAGGATGACCTTTGCCTCGGCGTGATCGGGGCTCGGACGATCGAGCCCCATCCAGTAGTGATAGCCGGCACGGGCTCCCGACGAGCAGATGTTCGTGTGCGAGTTGTGGCCGTCAACACCCCACGCCGCCAGGACGCGCTCGGTGAAGCCATCTTCTCCGGGACGGCCGACGTGGTACATGATCTCGTTGCGCCGGTCGTCGACGATGGCCGTGCGGATCCGACCGGCGATGTCGTCGAGCGCCTCATCCCATGAGACGCGCGCCCACTTCCCCGCCCCTCGCTCGCCCGCACGCTTCAGAGGATGGAGGATGCGGTCGGGATCGGTCACCTGGTTGATCGTCGCCGGACCCTTCGCGCAGTTGCGACCCCGCGACCCGGGGTGCTCGGGGTTGCCCTCGAACTTGCGGACCTGCAGCGTTTCTCGGTCGACATAGGCGAGCAGGCCGCAGGCGGACTCGCAGTTGAAGCAGGTCGTGGGCACGAGCATGAAGCGCCGTTCCTTCTTTTCGGGCCAGGCCTTCGAATCCAGCTCGACCCAGTCGTCCCACCGCTCTTTCGGTGGGTACATCGCGAGGTGGATCCCGCTCGGCCCCTGGTAAAAGGTCTCACCGCGGGCCTCGGTCTCAGCGCGCGCCGCCTTCACCCTCTGGTTGAGCTTTCCAAGATCGAGCTTCCTCATGCGAGCGGCACCGATTGACCGGCCTGGATGTAGGCATGCTCGTGGGCCGCCAGCCCGGCGAGCGCGAGCGGCGCGACCCAGGGACCGAGGGCGAGCGAGGCGACGCCGCAGAGCAGCAGCGCCTGACCGGTCCAGAACACGCGCGCCTGCGGGCCGCGGGTGAGGTTCTTCGTCGCGAGGTGCGCATGCGCGGTCGCGTGGGTGAGGGTGAGCTCGCCGGCGACGAAGAGCAGATGGACGAGCGCGCTTCCCGCGAGGAGGAGGACGAGGGGGGCGACGAGCGCCGGCTCGAGGACGGCCGCGACCGGCAGACAGATCGCGGCGCCGGCGAGCATGGCCTGGACGAAAAGGTGCGGCGGGAGAAGCGGGTTCTGCCAGAGGTCGCGGGCTTTGGCCTGCGCGAGCAGGTACGCCGTGTAGATCGCGGTCATCGCCGCGAGCGGCACACCGAAGTACGCGAGCGACGGCGCGATGCCGCCGACGCCGGCGACCGACGCGAGGAGGTGGAACCCGAGCAGAGCGGCATAGGCGGTGATGACGAAGGCCCCGCGGACCAGCCAGCTTCGCCACTGCGGGCGCGTCAGAACATAGAGGAAGCGCTTGGGATGCTTGAGGTCCAGGACCAGGAAAACAAGGGTCGCGAGCATGAATGCGGTGCCGGCGAGTGGGGCGAACCAGGTCCAGAGCGGACCCTGCCACGACGCCTTGCCAAGCAGCACGAGCAGAAGCGGCACGAGGTACGCGCCCGCGGCGATGCTCTTGGTCCAGATGTACGCGCCGACCCGCCAGCCCCACGGGGCGGTGTGCGACACGTCGTACGCAAGGAGCACCGCGGCGGAGCTGTTCGCCCGACCGGGATTGCCGGCGCCGATCTCCTGCGGCCCGCTCG
Source organism: Chloroflexota bacterium (assembly GCA_009692785.1). Lineage (GTDB taxonomy): Bacteria > Chloroflexota > Limnocylindria > P2-11E > P2-11E > SHYN01. The sequence continues at coordinate 13,337 of SHYN01000029.1, forward strand.
GCTGCTCGGCCCAGGCGTAGAGGCCCCCGTCGGGACGCCGCGCCGCGAGCGGATCGAGCGTCGCCTGGTGGGCGCCCTTATAGAAGAGCTTCGGCCGCGTTTCCTTCTCGGGCCGGCGGACCTGCACGACCTGACGATTCACGATCTGCGTCACCTTTGCGGTCGGGTCGTTCAGATCGCCAACGAGGATCGCCTCCACGGGACAGACGACCACGCAGGCCGGCTCGAGTCCCTGATCGATGCGGTGCGCGCAGAAGTTGCACTTCTCGGCCGAGTGATCCTCGGGATTGATGAAGATCGCGTCGTAAGGGCACGCCGCGATGCAGGCCTTGCAGCCGATGCACGCCGACTTGTTGAAATCGATGATCCCGTCGGGTCGCGCGAACATCGCGGTCGTCGGGCACGCGGTCACACAGGGCGCGTCGGCACACTGGTTGCACCGGGTCACCTGGAACGAGCGGCGAGCCTCTGGGAAGATGCCAACCTCGACGGCCTTCACATACGTCCGGGTGACGCCGATGGGCACCTCGTTCTCGGACTTGCAGGCGGTCGTGCAGGCATGGCACCCGATGCATTTGTCCTGATCGATGACCTTGGCCCATCTGATGGGCACCGCGGCTGGCTGCGCCCCAGTCACATCCATGCGCGCTTTACTCTACCGGTCCGTCGCCTCTTTGAGTGCGCAACACATCTGCTCAGGCTTCGAGCCAGGTGTGCTCGTCGGCGTAGACCGAACCGTTCCGCGAGATGAACGCTCCATGCAGCCGCTTCTCGGAGGCCTGGATGCTCTTGCTCACAAAGAGCCAGATGCTCGGGGCCGCGAGCGCGACCTTTTCCTGCGCATCCTTGAGGAGCGCCAGTCGTTTCACCGGGTCGGTCGTGCGGCTCGCCTGTGAGGTGAGGTCCGACACGCTGCGATCGCAGAAGCCGGCGGTGTTGTTTCCCTTGGGTCGGAAGGAGTCGCAGCCGTAGCGGTTCTCGATGACGTCCGCAGCGTTCACCCCGCCCCAGTTGTCCATCCACATCTCGAGCGGGCTCACCGCGGGGTCCATGCGGAGCAGCTCGAGATACTTCGCGTTCTC
>SHYN01000030.1 GCA_009692785.1 Chloroflexota bacterium
TCCTTGCCGTCGCCGACCGGGCGGGGCAGCGGCTCGCCGAACTTGTCATCGGGGTCGTCGGGCGGCTGTGATCGACGCCCACCGGCGATGGGTGACCTGATGGTGCGCACCGTCGAGCTCATCGAGCGGAAGCGTGACGGTGGGCGCCTTTCGGCGGAGGAGATCGATCATCTGGTGCAGGGGTTCACGAGGGGGAAGATCCCCGACTATCAGATGAGCGCATTCGCGATGGCGGTCGTCCTCCGTGGAATGGATGCTCGAGAGACCGCCGCGCTCACCACGAGCATGGTCGCCTCCGGCGAGCGGCTCGACCTCCGCCGCTTCGGCCGGGTGGTCGACAAGCACTCTACCGGTGGGGTCGGTGACAAGACGACGCTCGTCGTGGCGCCGCTTGTCGCGGCCTGCGGGGCACCGGTGGCGAAGATGAGCGGCCGCGGCCTCGGCTTCTCCGGCGGCACCCTCGACAAGCTCGAGTCGTTCACCGGCTACCGCGCGGACCTCACCACGCGGGAGTTCCTCGCGCAGCTCGAGCGGACGGGCATCGTCGTCACCGGCCAGACGAGCTCGCTCGTTCCGGCGGACGGCAGGCTCTACGCGCTCCGCGATGTCACGGGGACCGTGCCTGCGATCGCGCTGATCGCCTCGAGCATCATGTCGAAGAAGATCGCCGCCGGCGCGCACGCGGTCGTCCTCGATGTGAAGGTCGGGAGCGGCGCGTTCATGAAGGACCGTGCCTCAGCGCTCGCCCTTGCCCGAGCGATGGTGGCGATCGGGGTCGCCAACGGGCTGGCGGTCACGTGCGAGCTCACCGACATGGAGCAGCCGCTCGGCTTCGCTGTGGGGAACGCCCTCGAGGTCCGCGAGGCGATCGCGACCCTCCGCGGCGAGGGACCAGAGGACCTGGTCCGGCTCGTCCGCCGTGCCGGCGCGGAGATGCTCGTCCTCGGCCGCTACGCGCGCACCCAGGTGGTGGCACTCGCACGGATCGACCGCGCGATCGCCGACGGGAGCGGGCTCGCGAAGCTCCGCCAGCTCGTCGCGGCGCAGGGCGGCGACGCGCGGCTGGTGGACGATCCAACCCTCCTCGCCAAGGCGCCACGGGTGGAGGTCCTTCGGGCGTCCCGCACCGCGAATGTCGCGGCGATCGCCGCCGATGAGGTCGGACTCGCCTCGGTGCGGCTCGGGGCCGGACGCGAGACGCAGGGCGCTCCAATCGACCTCGCCACGGGGATCCTCCTCCGGCGGAAGGTCGGCGACCGCGTCGAACGGGGGGAGCCCTACGCCGAGGTGCATTGCGGCGGCCTGCCGGGTGACGCGGCAGCGATCGAGCAGGTCCGGAGCGCGTTCGGTTGGTCAGGCGCGACCGTGAGGCGCCGCCGACTGCTGCTGGGGCGCGTCGCCGCACGACGCTGACGGGCGGGCGTGGGTGAGGGTGGGGCAATAGACTGAGGCGGCAGGTGATGGCTCGAGGCGCGCAGGGGCCGTTCGGCAGCAATCCTCTGATCTTCCTCTTCTTCATCCTGGCGCTCGCGAACCTCTCCTCGCTCAGCCGGATCCTCGATGAGGCGATCGCGAGTCCCGTGTCCTTCTGGTCCTTCATCGCCGCGATCGTCCTGGGCATCACCACTCATGAGTTCATGCATGCCTACACCGCGCATCGCCTTGGGGACGACACCGCTCGCTCGATGGGTCGCCTGACGCTCAATCCCCTCGCGCACTTCGACCTGCTCGGCTCATTCTTTCTGCTGCTCTTCCGGTTCGGCTATGGAAAGCCGGTTCCGGTCAACGAGTCCCGCCTGCAGGGCGGTCGTCGCGGGGGCACGCTCGTGTCCCTTGCCGGACCGTTCACCAACCTCGTCGTCGCCACGGTCTGCGCCCTGCCCCTGCGCTTCGCCGATCGTGCGTCGCTCGACGGCAACTATGTGACCCTCCTTGCCACGGTGGTCGTCATCAACACCAGCCTGTTCGTCTTCAACCTGCTGCCGATCCCGCCGCTGGACGGTTCCCGCGTGGTCTACGGGCTGCTGCCGCCGCGCGAGGCCTCCACGTGGCGGTCGTACGAGCAGTACGGCCCCTTCCTCCTCCTGGGCATCTTTCTCATTCTTCCGCTGCTGCGCATCGACCTTCTTGAACCGCTCGTGGATGGGCCGACGACGTTCCTCGTTGGCATCCTGCTGGGGTCGCGCTGATCGCTGCGATGCCGCCCTCTCGCGCTCGCCAGTTCTGGCGCCACCTCGTCGTGCGTGATGCGGACCTGCGCCACGCGGAGCGGACCGCCTCGATCCTCCGGGCCGGTGGCGCGGACGAGGAGCTGGTCCTTGCGGGCCTCCTTCACGATCGCGCCAAACCCGCGGAAGCGCGGCTTTGGCACCGGGTCGCGGCGACCCTCCTCGAGGGCACGGCGGAGCGATGGGCGCCCGGGTGTCGCGCGAGGCTCGCGCGGGGCGAGGGGACGTTCGCCCGCTACCTTGACCATGCCAGACGCGGGGCCGAGCTGTCGCGAGCAGAGGGTCGCTCGGCACGAGTGGTCCGGCTGATCGCCCGGCACCACCTCGTGCCACAGGATGACGATGAGCGTCGCCTCGCCGCGGCCGATGCGTTGGCGCTTCCGTGAGCCTGTTGCTTGGATCCTCGGCGCCGCTCGTCACCATGCCTGGCTTCGACGGGCCCCTCGACCTGCTGCTCGAGATGGTCGAGGAGAAGCGGATCGATATCCTGACGGTCCGGCTCGGCGACCTGGCCGTCGAGTACCTTGCGCGCATCCGCGCGCTCGACGCGCTGCCGGCGCCCGAGGTCGCGGAGTTCCTCGCACTCGCTTCGCGTCTCGTCCTCCTCAAGGCCCGGAGCCTGCTGCCGTCCCTCGCGCCCCTCATTCCCGACGACGAGGGCGAGACCGAGGCGGACCTCCGCGCGCGGATCATCGAGTACGCGACGACGCGCGTGCGCGCCGCCGCTCTGGGCGACATGCTCCGGGCTGGCTCGCGGGCGTTCCACCGCGAGGCCGGCGCAGCGGCACATGAGCTGCCGCCACGCGGTGGCGACTCCGGCGCGCTTGCGGCGGCCTGGGCCAAGGTCCTGAGCCTTGCGGCCCGGCAACGAGAGAACGGCATCGTCGCACCGGGCGAGCGATATTCGGTCGAGCAGCGGACCAAGGAGATCGAGGCGCTCGTGGCGCTTCAGGAGGAGCTCAGCTTCGGCATGCTTCTTGGCGACGTGCCGACCGTTGGCTTCGCTATCGTGACATTCATCGCTCTGCTTGATCTGTACCGTCGGCTGGTCGTCGAGCTTTCACAGGACACGCTCTTCGGCGAGATCACCATCATGAGGAAGACGACCCGGATGACGCCTGTCGCCGCCGCTGCGGAGGAGAACTAGGAATGGGTCGGTCGCCGAGCGCGATGGCGATCGAGGCGGTGCTGTTCGTGGCCGAGAAGCCGGTCTCGCGGAATGAGCTCGCGAAGATCGTCGGGGCGACGCCGCGCGTGATCGAGGTGGCTCTCAGCGAGCTTGAGGCGCACTACGAGGAGACCGGACTGCGCCTGCAGCACGAGGGCGAGCAGTGGCAGATCGTCACCGCGCCGGAAAACGCACGCTACGTTGCGGCGTACCTCGGCGCTGACAGGCTCAGGGTGTCCTCCGCCTCGTTGGAGACGCTTGCGGTGATCGCCTACCGCCAGCCGGTCACCCGGGCGGAGGTGGAGGCGATCCGCGGCGTCAACTGCGATCAGACCATTTACACGCTCATGTCGCGGCGGCTCATCGAAGAGCGCGGGCGGATCGAGGCACCGGGTCGGCCGATCCAGTACGGGACCACCTGGGAGTTCCTCGAATGCTTCGGCCTCACGAGCCTGGACGGTCTCCCCCGGGTCATCACGCCCGACGGTCAGGTGAGCCTGCCCGAGCCGGAGGGCGAATGACCGACACGCGCCTTCAGAAGGTGCTCGCCGAGCGGGGCATCGCTTCACGACGCGCCGCAGAGCGACTCATCGCCGGTGGTCGGGTCTCGGTGGACGGCGAGATCATCAGGGTCCTGGGCACCAAGGTCGCGCCGGATGCGGTCATCGAGGTGGACGAGCGTCCGACCTCAGGTCGCGAACCGAAGCGGTACCTGCTGCTCAACAAACCGGTGGGCATCGTTTCGACGGCGCGCGACGATCGCGGCCGGCCGACCGTTGTCTCGCTCGTCGGCGCGCAGGAGCGGCTCTATCCGGTCGGCCGCCTCGATGCCGATTCGGAGGGATTGCTCCTCATGACGAACGACGGGACGTGGGCCGACCTCGTGAATCATCCGCGGAACGGACACGAGCGCGAGTATCAGGTCGCGGTGCGCGGACATCTGACGAGTGAGAGCCTGGCCACGCTCCGCAGGGGGGTGCCGCTCGACGAGGGCACCGCGCGCGCGGTGGACGTGCGGATCGCGGCGCGCACGGTGGAGGGCGGTGAGCTCCGCATGATCCTTGTCACCGGGTGGAAGCGCCAGGTCCGCCGGATGTGCGCGGCGGTCGGGCTGAACGTGACGCGACTCGTCCGCGTCCGGCTCGGACCGCTCCTGCTCGGCCCGCTCGCGGCCGGAACGTGGCGTGAGCTGACGCCCCGCGAGGTGCGTGAGCTCGGCACACCAAAGGCTGGTCTTGGCACGCGGGCAGGGGCGCCCCTTGCGCGACCGGCGCGCGCCGCGCCTCCTCGCGCACGGCCGACACGCACAGATGGTTCGACGCTCGGTGAGGCCCGGGGCGCTCACCCGCGACCCTCGCGCCCCGGTGCCCCGACCGCCCGGCCGATCCGCCCCGGCCGCGCCCCGCTCCGTCCGTCGCGCAGCGGTGCCCCGACCGCCCGGCCGATCCGTGCGGGCGTCACCTTCGCTCGGCCGATGACTCCTGCCGTACCGACCTCGGGGCCGACCCGCACCGGTGGCGCCGCGTTCCGACCGAACCGTCCGGGCGCGCCGGCCCTCCGGTCGGCCGGCACCGGCGCTCGCACCTTCGGGGCAACGCGCACCGGCCCCCCGAGGGTGTTCCGAGCGACCCGACTGGGTCCGGCGGCCTTCCGGCCGAGTCGAACCGGTGCCCCGCCGGCCCGGCCGACGACCACCCGAGCCCCTGCGGCGCGGTCGCTGCGATCCGCCGCACCCGCACTCCGGAGCGGCCGCAGCGGCGGCGAGCGGCCGCAGCGGCGACCGGCGCCGCCGGGGCCGCGTGGTCGACGGCCCTGATGGTGACAGCGCTCCTCGCTCGCGCGTTCCCGCGCCAGTGCCGGCCCGAGGCGCGCTAGGTGGCCACGCCCCGCACGATCGCGATCGATGGTCCGGCGGGCGCGGGAAAGAGCACCATCGGCGCGCTTCTCGCCGAACGTCTCGGATCGCTCTTTCTCGACACGGGCGCGATGTATCGCGCGCTCGCCGTCGCCGCGGAGCGGCGCGGGATCGATCCCGACGATGCGGACCGCCTCACCGCGCTCGCGCGTGACGTGCGGATCGTCATCGGACCGCCCACCGTGCGCGACGGGCGCACCTACACCGTGCTCCTCGATGGCAGCGACGTCACCTGGGAGATCCGCTCCCCCGCGATCGATGGCATCGTCTCCCTCGTCGCGCGCGTGGCGGGTGTCCGCGAGGCGATGGTCGAGCAGCAGCAGGCGATCGCCGCCAAGGGGCGGGTGGTCATGGTCGGCCGCGACATCGGGACGGTGGTGCTCCCGAATGCGGATCGCAAGATCTTCCTCACCGCATCCGCCGCCGAGCGCGCGCGCCGCCGCGAGGAGGAGCTCGCGCTCCGCGGACAGGCCAGGCCACAGGTTCTTCAGGAGATCCTTCGGCGCGACATGCTCGACAGCACGCGGGAGGTCGCTCCGCTCCGGCCCGCGGACGATGCGGTCACGGTCGAGACCGACGGGCTCACGGTCGGCGAGGCGCTGGAAAAGGTCCACGCAGCGGTCATGCTTCCGGCGCGATGAAGCTCAGCGCGGATTGGCCGGACGACGCGAGGAAACGGGTCTTCTGGTCGCTCCTGTTCCGGCCGGCGCGCGCGCTCATGCTGTTCCTGGCGCCGGTGCGCATCGAAGGACGGGAGAACGTCCCCGCGAGCGGCGCCTTCATCGTCGTGGCGAACCACGTCACGGCGATGGATCCGCCCTGGCTGGTGTTCGCGCTCGGGCGACCGATCCGGTGGATGGGGAAGAGCGAACTCTTTGAGCTGTTCTTCGTCGGCTGGGCGCTCCGGCTCATCGACATCATCCCCGTGCGCCGCGGCGAGAGCGACCGTCGGGCGGTCGTCCGCGCTCTGATGGTCCTGCGCCAGGGGCTCCCGCTCGGGCTCTTCCCCGAAGGACACCGGAGCCCGAAGGGAGCGCTTCTTCGCGGCCGCGGCGGCATCGCCTTCATGGCGAAGCGGACGGGCGCGATCCTGCTGCCCGTCGGACTCATCGGGATGCAGCAGGCTCGGATCGGACGGTTCTGGCGGCGGGACATCACGATGCGCATCGGGCCGCCCTTTTACGCCGACGATCTTCCGGAGGCGCGGAGCGGTGACAACCAGGAGCTCGCCGACGGAGTCATGCGCCGGATCGCGGCGTTGCTGCCCGCTGAGCAGCGCGGCGCGTACCGAGACGAGCAGCCCTGAGCGTGGCACCGGGCGGAGCCCGGGACTCGAATAGACTGAGGCGGTGAAGGTACTCCTCGCACGCGAGAACGGGTTCTGCTTCGGCGTGAAGAAGGCGGTCGAGCTGACGCTGGCCGCCGCGGAGAGCGGCAAGCAGGTCACGAACCTCGGCCAGGTGGTGCACAACCCCAAGATCAGCGAACGCCTCGCCGCGCGTGGTGTGAAGGTGGTCAAGGATGTGGCCGACGTGGAGCACGGGATCGTCGTCATCCGCGCCCACGGAATTCCACCCGAAATGCGCGCGGCGATCGAGGCGAAGGGGCTTGAGTGCGTCGACGCGACCTGCTCGCTCGTTCTTCGGGCGCAGCGCTTCACGAAGCAGCTCGCGGATGAGGGCTATCGGGTCATCATCCTCGGCACGCCCGATCATCCGGAGGTCATCGGCCTCCGTGGCTTCGCGGGCGACAACTACGTGATCGTGGAGTCCAAGGAGGAGTGGGAGCGTCTGCCAAAGATCAGGCGCGCCGGCGTTGTCTCCCAGTCTACCCAGCCGCCGTGGACGTTCAGCGCGCTCGTGACCCACGTGACCTCGATCGCGCAGGAGACGAAGGTCTTCAACACCGTCTGTCCGGTCACGGTGAAGCGCCAGGATGCGACGACCGAGCTCGCCGGCGAGTCAGATGTCCTCATCGTGGTCGGGGGGAAGAACTCCGCCAACACCCGCGAGCTGGCCAACCTTGCTCGTCTTCAGGGCAGGACTGCCCACCACATCGAGCTGGCGAGCGAGCTCCGGTCGGAGTGGCTCGTCGGTGTCGAACGCCTCGGCCTGATCGGGGGCTGCTCGACCCCGATGGACACGCTGCTCGAGGTGAAGGAGCGCGCCGAAGCGCTGTCGGCCTGACCGTGCGAGCGAGCCCCGGCCCGTGAAGGGCGGCAGGGCCTGCGAGGAGTAGCTGTTGTCGCGAGCGATCGTCGCCATCGTGGGCCGGCCCAACGTCGGCAAGTCCACGCTATTCAACCGGCTCGTGGGCGAGCGCCTCGCGATCGTCGAGGACCTGCCGGGCACGACGCGTGACCGGTTGTACGCGACCGCCGAGTGGCGCGGGCGCGAGTTCTCCCTTGTGGACACCGGCGGTCTCGAGGATCCAAAAGCCGGACCGATGGAGGCCGCGGTCCGCCGTCAGGCCGAGGTGGCGATCGACGAGGCGGACATCGTGCTGTTCGTTGTCGACGCGAAAGAGGGCATCCTTCCGGTGGAGCACGACGTGGCCGACAGGCTGCGGCGCAGCGGGAAGCCGGTCATCCTCGTGGCGAACAAGGCCGATGGCTGGCGCCAGGAGGCGCAGGCCGCTGAGTTCTACGCCCTCGGCCTCGGCCAGGTTCAGCCGGTCTCGGCGATCCAGGGTCACGGCTCGGGCGACCTTCTCGACGCGATGTTCGCCAATCTGCCGCCCGAGGTCGTCGAGGCCGCGACCTCGGCGCCGCGGGTTTCCATCGTCGGTCGGCCCAACGTGGGGAAGTCGTCGTTCCTCAACGCTCTGGCCGGTATGGAGCGCACCGTGGTGAGCGAGATCCCCGGCACGACGCGCGACTCGATCGACACGACGATCGTTCGAGGCGGTAAGCCGATCGTTCTCGTCGACACGGCCGGGATCCGGCGCTCCGGCAAGATCGGTCACGGGATCGAGCACTATGCGCTCCTGCGGACGGTGCGCGCGCTCGAGCACAGTGACGTCGCCATCCTGCTCGTGGATGCGGTGGAGGGTTTCACCGCCCAGGACTCCCACGTGGCCGGGTACGCGCTCCAGGCCTCGGTCGGTCTGGTCCTTGCGGTCAACAAGTGGGACGCGATCGAGAGAGGCGAGGACACGACGGAGCGCGTCGAGCGGGACATCGAACGGGAATTCCACTTCGCGCCGTGGCTCGACCACCACTTTGTCTCGGCCAAGAACGGTCGTCACGTCGAAGAGACGCTCGCGGACGCCGTCGGGGTGGTGGGGCGCCGCGCCAATCGGATCCCGACAGCCGACCTCCATCGCCTCCTCATCGAGGCGATCGCTTCACATCCTCCACCGACCCATCGCGGCCTCACGATCCGGTTCCACCACGTCACCCAGGCGAGCGGTGACACGCCCACATTCGTCTTCTTCGTCGACCGCCCGGATTCGGTGCACTTCACCTATCAGCGCTATCTGGAGAATCAGATCCGCGAGACGTTCGGCGGGTTTCGCGGGACGCCGATCAAGATCGAGATCCGCGCAGCTCGCGAGTGACAGAGCTCATTCTCACCCTCGCCATCCTGACCATCCTTGGCTATGCGATCGGCTCGGTGTCGAGCGGGTACATCGTGGGCAAGGTCTACCGGAACGTGGATATCCGCCGGGTCGGCTCCGGATCGACGGGCGCAACGAATACGCTGCGCGCCCTCGGTGCGGGAGCCGCGGCGCTCGTCGCCCTCTTCGACGTTCTGAAGGGCGTTCTCGCGGTGCTCGTCGCGCGCTCGTTCATCCCGGTCGACGGCTGGTCCTCGGTGGCCGCCGGACTCGCCGGCTTTGCGGCGATCGCCGGCCACTGCTGGCCCGCCCTGTTGGAAGGACGCGGGGGCCGTGGCGTCGCAACGGGCTTTGGCACGATCCTCCTCATCGCCTGGCCCTCGTGGAGCATCGCGGTCCCGGTCTTCGTCCTGGCCATTGCGGTCACCCGCATCGTTTCGATCGGCTCGCTGGCCGCGCTCGTCACCGTGGGCGTGAGCTACCTCGCGTTCAGCGTCGCGGGCGCAACGCGATTCGATCTCACGATCTTCGCCTACCTGGTGCTGGGCTCGCTCCTCGTGACCTGGCGGCACCGCCACAACCTTGCCCGGATCATCCGCGGCACCGAGCCGCGGATCGGCGAGCGTCTGGCGCCGGGCGCGTGAGCCTCATCACGGTGCTGCAGGCAGGGGCCTGGGGCACGACGCTCGCGACGATCCTCGCGCGTGACGGCGGCCGTGAGGTCATCCTCTGGACCCGTGATGAGGCGCAGGCTGCTGCGATGGCCGCGCATCGGGAGAACCGCCGCTATCTCGCCGGGATCCGCATCCCCGACAGCGTCGTCATCACCGCCGACCTCCGTCGCGCACTCGAGGCGCCCGATCTGCTCGTCACGACGCCGAGTGTCGGTGTCCGCTCGCTCCGCGAGATTATCGCGCCGCTCCTGCGCCCCGATCACCACCTCTGCTCGACGACCAAGGGCCTTGCCCCGGATGACGGACGGCGGATGAGCGAGCTGTGGGCCGAGGCGCTCCCTGCGGGGCGCGTCGCGGTGCTCTCGGGACCCAACATCAGCCGGGAGATCGCCGCGGGCCTGCCGGCACCGACCGTCATCGCCTCGTCCGACGCCGCGACCGCCAAGCATTTCCAGACGCTCGTCGCGACGCCGTTCTTCCGCGCCTATACGAATGACGATGTGGTCGGCGTGGAGCTGTGCGGCGCGCTCAAGAACATCATCGCGCTCGGCGCGGGCGCGATCGACGGCATGGGTGCGGGCGACAACGCAAAGGCCGGATTCGTCACCCGCGGTCTCGCCGAGATCGCTCGCTACGGCTTCGCGCACGGCGCAAATCCGCTCACGGTCGCGGGCCTCGCGGGATTTGGCGACCTCATCGCCACGTGCGCGTCGAAGCATTCGCGGAACCGCACCGTCGGTGAGCTGCTCGCGAAGGGTCTGGGCCTCTCGGAGATCCAGGCGCGCCTTGGTGGTCAGGTCGCCGAGGGCATCACGACCACCGAGGCGACGTATCGGGCCGCTGAACGTCGAGGCATCAGCATGCCCATCACGGAACAGACCTACGCGGTGCTCTTTGATGGCAAGCCGGTCCGGACCGCCCTGCGCGATCTCATGACGCGCGAGCAGGTCGATGAGATCTCAGGACCCCTTGCCGACGTGTCGCGTCGGTTCGCCGACCTGGCGCGCGCGCAGACGCGGGACTGACCGCTCGGTCCGCGCTACGGCTGCTGGCGGCGGTGGTGCTCGCGGCGACCGCCCTGGTCGCCTTTGGCGCGCTCACGGACCGGGTCCCCGCGGAGACAGAGCGTGTCGCCCCGCCGACGGCGAGCGCCTCCATTCGGCGCCCGGTCCTGACCCTGCGGGTGCTAGGCCCAGCCGCCCCGGTCGTCGGCGCGTTGGTCTGCGCAGCGCCGGTCCGCGGCGACGGCGCGACTGAGGTGTGCAGCCTCACCGCGGCCGATGGCCGCGCGGTGCTGATCCTTTCTGCTGCGACCCATTTCGTCCGCGCCGAGCCGCCGGCCGGAACGCGGTTGGAGGTTGCACGGCAGGCGGTGTCGCTGAGCGATGATCTCGCGGTGGAGCTCGCCCTGACCGAACGCGCGATCATCGCGGGCACGGTGCGCGCGGATGACGGTGACCTGCTTGCCGAGGCGGAAGTCTGCGCCTGGCGCGCGGGGGAGCAGGCAGGCTGCGTGCGAAGCGACGCCACCGGCGCCTATCGCCTGGCGGTCGCCCCGGCGGTCTACGTCCTTCGGGTCGAGGGACGCGCCGGGTCGCGGCTGGTAGGGCAATGGGCGAACGACCGCGTCGACTCGGGCGATGCGGACGCCGTGGATGTGCGCGCCCTGGATGCGCCGCGGACCAACGTGACCCTCAACCGGGGCGTCGTGCTTTCCGGGGTAGTGCGCGCCGGGCTCCCCGACCGGCATCCCATCGAACGGGCGCAGGTCTGCACGAAGAGCCTGGCCGCACCGGTGCCATTCGAGTGCGAGCGCACCGCCTCCGACGGCACGTACCGTGCACTTCGCGTACCGGGCCGCTACTGGGTCTGGGTCATTCCGCCCGACGGCGAGCCGCTCGTCGCACAGTGGTTCGACCGGGCGCAGGATGGCGTGCGTGCCAGACCGGTGGAGCTTATCGCCGAGATGCGTCTCGACGTCGCGCTCGAGCCTGGGCCCCGGATCACCGGGCGGGTCCGCACCGAGGCGGGCGTGCCGGTGGCCGGCGCAAAAATCTGCGCGGACACGCCCTTCGCCACCGGCCGCATCTGCCGCGAGACCGACGGGACCGGCGCTTACGCGATCACGGCCAGACCGGAGACCTACGTCCTGAACGTTCAGCCGCCGGAGGGTAGCGACCTCATCGCGGCGTACCACTCCGGCGGGCGCACCTGGGTCGATGCCGAACGCGTCGTTCTCCCGGCCGGCGGGGTACGCGTTGACCTCGTTCTCGCGAGCGGCGTTCGCATCGCCGGCACCGTCCGAGACGCAACGGGTGTTCCGGTGGCGGACGCGAATGTGAGCCTCTCGGACGCCCAAGGTTGGCTCGCGGGCGCGAGCACCGATGCCGCGGGCAGGTATGCGGTGGTCGTTCCGCGCGGGACCTACTCGTTCGAGGTGTTCGCGCCGCGCTTCGGCGCGCTGGCGAGCGCTCCGAGCCAGGCGGTTGTCGTGGTCGGGGCGACCACGCTGGATGCGACGCTTCCCCTCGGTCCGCCCTGACCCGCGCATAATCAAGGGCGGATCAACCGATGGAGGAACCAATGTTCAAGCGTCTGCTCGCTCCGCGCCTTGTGGCCCGCGCCCACTGCGACGTTCCCTGCGGGATCTATGACCCGTCGACCGCGAAGATCGCGGCCGACACCGTGGCGAAGATGGTCGAGAAGATCGTGGGCTTTGAGAAGGAGATCACCGCTGCGGCAGGTGGTAGCCAGGTCAACGCCCGGAACAATCTCGTGCGCTCGATCCAGGTCAAAGAGGAGCACGCGGAGCGCGTGAAGCATGAGATTCTCATCCTCTGGGGCGACTACTTCAAGCCGGAGCACCTCGCAAAGCACCCGACGCTGCACGACACCGTGTGGAAGGCCGTGAAGCTCGCCTCGAAGAACAAGCAGAACGTCGACGCCGCCGCCGCCACCGAGCTCCAGGCCGCGGTGAAGACGATCAGCGACATCTTCTGGGACACGAAGAAGGCCTAGCGTGGCGGGACCCTTCCGGGTCCTCGTCCAGGGACGAAGCATGGAGCCGGCGCTGCGGGATGGCGACTGGGTCGTCTGCCTCCCGCCGCGGCGGCTTCCGCGTTCGGGCGACCTCGTCGTCGCGGTCGATCCCTACAACGCGCCGGACCTCATCGTGAAGCGCGTCGTCGCCGTCACCGGGGAGACCTACCGGCTCTCGAGCGATTCGGTCGAGCATCGCGAGCATTTCGCCGACCGCGTGGTCATTGCCCGGGACGTCCGCGGCACGCCCGTGCTCCGGTACGCGCCGCTCCACCGCATCGGCCTCGTCCGCTGACCCCGGTTACGATCGATCGATGAGCGAGGTGACCTGCGCCAGGTGCGGTGAGCGGCGCGAAGGACTCGGCGCCGCGCCCCTTCCGGGCGCCCTCGGAGCGTCGATCCTGGCGAACACCTGCGCGACCTGCTGGGAGGCCTGGCGCCTCGAGCAGGTGAAAGTCATCAACCACTACAGCCTGCGGCCGCACCTGAAGGAAGACCGCGAAAAACTGTACGAGATCACGCGGGACGCGCTCCACCTTCCCGCGGGGTAACTGTCGGGGCGCCGAGATTTGAACTCGGGATCTCCAGTCCCCCAGACTGGTGCCTTAAACCGGGCTAGGCTACACCCCGTCGCAAGGCCTCACTCTAACGTGCGACCATCCTGCGAGTGAAAAGCCGCGCGCCGTTCCTCCGCGCCTTCATCCTTGGCTGCATGACGACGAGCCTCCTGGGCCTCGTCGTCGCGGCGCCGTTCGCGCTGACGCACCACAAGGACTTCCCGTTCGAGCGGCGGTATGGCAACGCGATGAAGTCGATCGTCGCGAAGCTCGGTGCGGGTGGAACGGCAACTCCAGTTGGTCCTGACGCCCGCGTGACCGATGGCGCCCGCGCGGCCTTCACCGGCTCGTGTGCCACCTGTCACGGGGCCAGGGGCGCCGGGAACGGTGTCTTCGGGCCGAATACCTCTCCGAACGCGGCGGACCTCACGTCACCAGAGGTGCGGGGGAGCAGCGACGGCGCGCTCTTCTGGATCACGAAGAACGGCCTCGGCTTCACCGCCATGCCGGCGTTCGCGACGCCCTACAGGGACGCTGATCTGTGGGCGCTCGCCGATGTTGTCGCCTACGTCAACACGTTCGACGCGCGCCGGTCAGCACGCTGAGCGTAAGGAAGGGGCGCGCCGAGCTCGCTCGGCTTCAGGCGGCCATTCGGTCATGCACGCGGTGCGTGGCAGCGGGGCATCTCAAGCGGGCTTTCCCGATCATCGACGGCAGGATCACCGACAGGATCATGGTCATCGGCCAGGCGCCGGGCGAGATCGAGCTCACGACCGGCCTTCCGTTCTCGGGACGGGCCGGCGCGGAGCTCCGGCGCTGGCTCGCGGTCGCACGCGTTTCGCCGCTGCCCTACCGCACCTCAGTCACGAAGTGCTTTCCCGGCAAGGCGCCTGGAGGCGGTGCTGGCGACCGGCGGCCGTCGCCGGGCGAGGTCGCGCTCTGCGCGTCGTGGCTCCAGGCAGAGCTCGCCATCGTGCGGCCACGGATCGTGCTGCTCATCGGTGGCCTGGCGATCTCCCGTTTCTGGGGGAAAGGCGCACTCGCCCAGATCGTCGGCAGCTCGCGCCTGGATGGTGAGCGCCTCCTCATCCCGCTGCCGCACCCCTCCGGCGCGTCGAGATGGCTGAACGACCTCTCCCACCGACTGCTCCTGGCTCGTGCGCTCCGGGTCCTCCGGAAAGCGGCGGCAGCCCTCGACTGACCTCTCGTGCCGGCGCGGCTTGACAAGATGCGTGCTCTGCCCACAGAATGCC
>SHYN01000031.1 GCA_009692785.1 Chloroflexota bacterium
GAGGGTCGGCGCATCGAGCACGTGATAGCGGTAGTTCGCCTCGTCGAGGATCGCGCGCAGCGAGGCGACGCGCTTCGCGGCGCCGGCGTGCGCTGCGGGGCGGCGCGGCGCACCTGTCACGCGGTCATTCTCCCCCGCCTGATGAACGGACGAGGCCAGCGAACGAGGCCATGAGCTTCTTCACGCCCTTGCCGGGGAATGCCACTGTCACCTCTTCGTCATCCGGACGCGACGTGGCGTTCACGACCATGCCGTCACCGAAGATCGGATGCCGCACGCGGTCCCCGGCGCGGAATGTCGTCGCGAGCACGCGCGCCGCAGCCCGGTTGACCCTATCGAGTGATGGCTCCCTCGCCGCGGCGCCTGCCGCTCGCCATCCGGGCGCCACGCCGGCAAGCGCGGACTCGCGTCGCGCGCCGCGGCGGCGTTCGTAGTCCTCCCGCCCGCGCTCCCAATCGAGGTCGTTCGAGGTATCGCGCTCCGCGGTCGCGATCTTCCCCCGGTGCTCGATCTCGCTCTGCGGGAGCTCCGCGAGGAAGCGCGAAGGTGGGTTCTCGTTCGTGCGGCCAAAGAGCATCCGCTTGCGCGTCGAGGTGAGGTAGCAGCGATCCATCGCGCGTGTGATGCCGACGTAGCAGAGCCTCCGCTCCTCCTCCAGGCGCGCCTCGTCTTCGAGCGATCGCGCGTGCGGGAAGATGCCCTCCTCCATCCCGGTCATGAAGACGACGGGGAACTCGAGCCCCTTCACGGCGTGGAGCGTGATGAGGGTGGCCGCGGGTTTCGCCTCGGCATACTCGTCGACATCGGCGACGAGCGCAACCTCGGCGAGAAAGGTGGGGAGCTGCTCGTCGCGTGGAAGGCCCGCGTGCTCATCGGCGAGGCTTCGGATCTCCAGGACGTTCGCGAGGCGCTCCTCACCTTCCTCGGTCCCATCCTTCAGGTAGGTGTCGTACCCCGTGGCAGCGATGACCTTGTCGACGAGCTCGGGAAGGTTCAGGACGTGCGCTTCGTCGCGTAACCGGCCGAGCAACCGACCGAAGGTCACGAGCGCCGTACGCTGCCGCGCAGGTACGACGACGATCGTGTCGGCCGCGAGGAGCGATTCCCCGGGCGTGCGACCGCTGGCCTTGGCCAGTGCGAAGAGCGCTGCCTCGGTCTTGGCGCCGATCCCGCGGGGCGGTGTGTTCAGGACACGACCCAGCGCGACGCAGTCGTGCGGATTCTGCATGAGCCTGAGGTAGGCGAGAACGTCCTTGACCTCGCGCCGCTCGTAGAAGGAGACACCGCCGACCACCTGGTAGGCGAGGCCGAACGACCGAAAGACATCCTCGATCGCCCGCGACTGGGCGTTCGTCCGGTAGAGGATCGCGATATCGGCCGGGCCCTTTGCCTCGCCCTCGCGGCGGAGCTTCTCGATCTCGCGGGCGATGAGCTCCGCCTCGTGGTGCTCGTCGTAGGCCTCCATGACGACCACCGCCGCGCCGCCCGTTCGCTCGGTCCAGAGCTTCTTCTCCTTCCGAGCGGCGTTGTTGCGCACGACGCTGTGGGCGGCATCGAGGATCGCCTTGGTGCTGCGGTAGTTCCGCTCGAGCTTCACGACCGTGGCGTTCGGATGGTCGCGCTCGAAGTCGAGGATGTTCCGCACATCCGCGCCACGCCACGAGAACACCGATTGATCGTCATCGCCGACCACCGCGAGGTTCCCTCGGAAGCCCGACAGGAACCGGAGGATCTCGTACTGAGCGCGGTTCGTGTCCTGGTACTCGTCCACGAGGATGTGCTGATACCGGTCCTGCCAGCGCTCAAGCGCGCGGTCGCTCGACCCAAGAAGGCGCACCACGAGGAGCAGCAGGTCGTCGAAGTCAACGGCGTTGTTCTCGCGCAGAAGCGCCTCGTAGCGGGGCCAGATGATCGCGGCCACCTTCTGGAGCTGGCCGACCGCGGCGCCGGCCTGGGTCAGGTCGGCGGGACCCTTGAGCTCGTTCTTCGCGCCGGAGATGACGGACGAGATCGCGGCCGGGGAGAAGAGCTTCTCGGAGATACCGGCGTCCGTCAGCGCCTGCCGGATGAGCGCTTTCTGGTCGGTGGCGTCATAGATCGCGAACCCGCGGTCGAGGCCGACCTCGGGACCGTCCCGACGGAGGACCTTGGCGCAGAAGGCGTGGAAGGTGCCCACCGTGAGGGCGGCGAGACCCTCGGCGCCGACGAGTCGCGCGAGGCGGTCGCGCATCTCGCGTGCCGCCTTGTTCGTGAAGGTCATCGCGAGGATTGCTCCCGGCGGGACGGCGAGGTCGCGGAGGAGGAATGCGATTCGATGCGTGAGTACCCTGGTCTTCCCGGACCCGGCCCCAGCGAGGATCAGAAGCGGCCCCTCGCCGTGGCTCACCGCGGCGCGCTGCTCCGGGTTCAGCGGATCGAGAATGGGGTCTGCCACTCACGCGATGCTAGGTCGGTTGATAAGTCGTCGGATCGGTGGACAACCTGCCACCTTCGTGGCCTGAAATGGTGGATAACCGCCTTGCCGCCGACCGTGCACCGGCGCATATTGACGTCGTCCCGAGGGGTCTGCCAAAGGGAACGGGCCAGAGATTCCATCAAAGGACCCGGTCCCCGGGAGCGCAACCGGAGATAGCATCAAAGGCGGTCGGCGAGGAGATCGCGGATCGGCTCCACGGCGAGGTCGCTGAGCTCTTGAGCAGCGGCTCTGCACGGTGGTAGGTCACTCGGGACGCTTCCATTTCCCATGAGGTCAGCCGGACCGTCATCCGCCGAGGTGTCTCGCCCGTACAGGGGCGAATGACGGAGTCCGCAGAGAGCGATGAGACCCTGATGGGCCGCCCTCGCAGCCCGGGATCTGAGCGCCCTTGCGGCGCTCTACGACCGGCACGGCCGCCTGGCGTATGCGCTGGCCTACCTGGATCTCTCCCAGTCCGACGGGAAGGCGGCGGTCCTCTTTCACGACCTCAAGCCGATCCTCGCCGACAAGGTCTACACGCTCTGGCTCGTGAGCCCCGACAACCGTTGGGTCCGCAGCGCGAACGTCCGCCCCGACGGGCGGCAGCTGCAGCTCGTGGAGCTTGCGCCCCTGGTCGACGGCTACGACCGATGTCTGGTGACGCTGGAGGACGGGACGGGCGGCCGCCGCGAGAGACCGATCGTCATGCAATCGCGGATCGCGCCCGCTCCCTGAACGGAGGAACGCAACGAGAAAGGACCCGGGCTTCTGGCCCGGGTCCTTTCGAAGGATCGACTGCTGCGGGGCCGATCGGCCCCTAGATCAGCTCAGGCTGACCTAATAGTCCATGCCGCCGCCACCCGGCGGCATCATGGAGGCCTTCTCCTTCTCGGGAAGGTCCGTGATCAGGGCCTCCGTGGAAAGGATCATCGCGGCGACCGAGGCACCGTTCTCCAGCGCGGAGCGGGTGACCTTGGCGGGGTCGATGATGCCGGACTTCAGAAGGTCGACGATGTCGCCCCTGACGACGTCGTAGCCCCAGTTGACCGACTTCATCTCGACCTGCTTGCGCCGGATCTGGTCGAGCATGACCGCTCCGTCCGTGCCAGCGTTCTGGCAGAGCTGACGGAAGGGCTCCTCGAGCGCGCGGCGAAGGATGTTCATGCCGGTGAGCTCGTCGCCGGTGGCCTTGACGTTGTCGAGGCCCTTGATGCCATTGAGGAGAGCGACCTCACCACCGGGGACCATGCCCTCTTCGACGGCGGCGCGGGCGGCTGAGAGCGCGTCCTCGACGCGATGCTTCTTTTCCTTGAGCTCGACCTCGGTGGCAGCGCCGACCTTGATGACGGCGACACCGCCGGCAAGCTTCGCGAGACGCTCGTTGAGCTTCTCCTTGTCGAAGTCGCTGGTCGTCTCCTCGATCTGGGCCTTGATCTGCTTGACGCGACCCATGATCGCGTCCTGCGCGCCGCGACCCTCGACGAACGTGGACTCGTCCTTGTTCGACGTGACGCGACGGCACCGGCCGAGGTCCGTGACAACGGTGGAATCGAGCTTGCGCCCGACTTCTTCGCTGATGACCTTGCCGCCGGTGAGGATCGCGATGTCCTCGAGCATCGCCTTGCGGCGATCGCCAAAGCCCGGGGCCTTGACCGCGAGGACGTTGATCGTGCCGCGGAGCTTGTTCACGACGAGGGTCGCGAGAGCCTCGCCGTCGACGTCCTCCGCGATGATGACGAGGTTTTTCGAGACCTGGACGAGCTTCTCGAGGACCGGAAGAACCTCGGTGATCGCCGAGATCTTCTTGTCGGTGATGAGGATGTAGGGGTCCTCGATGACCGCCTCCATCTTGTCCGCGTTGGTCACGAAGTACGCGCTGATGTAGCCGCGGTCGATCTGCATGCCCTCGACGAACTCCGTCTCGAACTGCAGCGTCTTGGACTCCTCGACGGTGATGACGCCGTCGCGGCCCACCTTGTCCATCACGTCGGCGATCAGGTTGCCGATCTCGGTGTCGGCGGCGGAGATGCCGGCGATCTGCGAGATCTGCTCCTTGGTCTTGACCGGGGTGGACTGTGCCTTGATCTGCTCGACGACGGCCTTCACGCCCAGCTCGAGGCCCCGCTTGAGGAGCATCGGGTTGGCACCGGCGGCGATGTTCTTGAGGCCCTCGGTGACGATGGCCTGCGCCACGACCACGGAGGTGGTCGTGCCGTCACCGGCGATGTCGTTCGTCTTGGTGGCGGCCTCCTTCAGGAGCTGCGCGCCCATGTTCTCAAAGGGATCCTCGAGCTCGATCTCGCGTGCGACGGTCACACCATCGTGGGTGACGGTCGGCGCGCCGAACTTCTTGTCGACCGCGACGTTGCGGCCCTTGGGGCCGAGCGTCGTCTTGACCGCGTTCGCCATGGTGTCGACGCCACGCTTGAGCGCCTTGCGCGCGTCCTCGGTGAAGATGATCTGCTTTGCCATAGTTCTCTCCTACCCCTCGATGACCGCGAGGACGTCTTTCTCCGCAAGAATGAGGAGATCCTCGTCGTCGAGCTTGAATTCGGTGCCCGCGTACTTCTGGAAAAGGACCTTGTCGCCGACCTTGAGCTCGACCGCGATGCGCGTGCCGGTGTCCGGGTGACGATCGCCTGGGCCGACGGAGAGGACCTTCCCCTCCTGGGGCTTTTCCTTCGCTGTGTCGGGCAGAAGGATCCCGCTCTTGGTCATTTCCTCGCGCTCGAGGGGCTTGATCACGACGCGTGAACCCAGGGGCTTGAGCTTGCTCTTGGTCTTGGTCTTGGTCGCTGTAGCCATGTTTCCGCTCCCTACTTTGAGATTCGGCCAACGCAAGGCGGGGACCCGAGGCATCCGATTGGTACTTGGCACTCGCCTGACGAGACTGCTAAAGAGTACCCAGCCGTCCCCAACGTGTCAAGTGCCGACGGGCGGCGGCTCCCCACGAGGTTCAGCGACCACACGGTCACGTACGGCGCTTTTTGCGGCGCAGAGCATGGCGTCCGCGGCGCGGCGCACGATCGCACCGTCGCGGCCGGGGCGCCAGCCGGCCACGCCCGCGCTCGTGGAGACCCGGACCCGCGTGTCGGCGCGCTGGCCATCGCGGAGCACGGCGCGCAGGCGCTCGGCGCCGATGACGGCGTCCTCAAGACGGGTCTCGGGGAGCAGCACGAGGAACTCGTCCCCGCCGGTACGCACGCCCACATCCGTGCCGCGAAGCGTGGAGTGCACGACGGAAGCAACCGCAAGCAGGACGGCGTCGCCGGCCTCGCGCCGCAGCCGGTCGTTGATCCGCTTGAGGTTGTCAACGTCAAGCGCGATCAGCGCGTAGGGTCGCGCCGGCCAGGGTCACGACCCCGATGACGACCATATCCACGCTCCCCGCGCCCGGTGCGGCGACGATGAGCTCCTCGGCACCAATGAGGATGTAGCCGATCATCGCGCCGGCACCCGTGATCGCCGCCGCCCCGGTCGCACAGCGAAGACGGAGCCGAGGATCGAGAGGAGGTACACGCCGAAGTAGGGCGAATAGATGCCGCCGGTGAGGACGAGCAGCAGACCCGCGGTGGACCGCGACTCCCCGAAGAGGCGTCGCGGAATGACGCGGAACCAGAGCCCGGCGAACGCCAGGAGAAGGACCGAGCTCAGCACCACTCCGGCTCGGAACGATGAGGCCGAGGGCAGAAGCGCGGTCGCAAGAACGCCGAAGGCCACGAAGAGCACGGCGCCTTCCGTTGCGGGAAGCCGACGCTCGGTCCCGGGTGACCGCTCCAGGTCCTCAGGCGGCACCTGCATCCGTCGCTGCAGCGCCGTCTCCAACGTTGACCCCGCGCCGGAATAGGCAGTCACGGCTTTGTCCTGCGCCACTTCGGCGTCCGCGCACAGCCCTTTCCCACGCCGCTTCCGGTAGCCTGTCGGCGGTGAGGATCGCAAAGCTCGACACCTGGGTGCTGGAGGCCCGGATCGGAAAGCCGATCCAGTTCGGGGTCGGCCCGTACGGCACGTTCAGCGCGACGCTCGTGGAGCTCACCACCGACGACGGCCTCGTCGGCTGGGGCGAATGCATCGCCCGGCGCGCGCCGCGCGTCACAGACGTCGTCGTCCGAGACCTGCTCTGGCCGATGCTCGAGGGCCGCGACCCGCACGACGTGGAAGGCATCTGGGACGAGATGTTCACCCGACTCCGCGCCTGGGGCCACTACCGCGGCTTCGTTCAGGAGGCGATGAGCGGGGTCGACCAGGCGCTCTGGGACATCCTCGCGCAGGCTCAGGGCGTGCCGCTCTACAAGGCGCTCGGCGGAGCCGGTCGCGCCCGCGTGCCGGTGTACGCCTCAAAGGTCTACACGGCCTCATTCGCCGAGATGGCGGCGGAGGCGGAGCGCTACGCGAGGAAGGGTCACACCGCGATCAAGATCCAGTTCGGCCGGTCCGCCGAGTTCGGCGGTCCGCGCGCGGACGTCGAGGTGGCGCGGGTCTGTCGCGAGGCGATCGGCCCCGAGATCGAGATGGGCGCCGACGTCAACAGCGCCTACGACGCGGCGACGGCGATCAAGATCTGCCACGCCGTCGCGAAATACGACCTGGCGTTCATCGAGGAGCCGGTCTACCCCGACGATATCGATGGCTACGAGCTCATCCGCCGCTCCCAGCCGATCCCGCTCGCCGGGGGCGAGTCGGAGTTCGGGATCTTTGGCTTCCGCGAGCTCCTCGCGCGCCGCGCCCTCGACATCGTCCAGCCGGACGTCGCGCGGATCGGGGGGTTCACCGCCGCCAAGCGCCTGGGCGCACTCGTCCACGCCCACAACGTGAAGTACGCGCCCCACACCGGGTTCTCCTGTGGCATCGCGCACCTCGCCTCGCTCCACCTCGCGGCCTGGGCGCCCAATCTCTGGAAGTACGAATCGATGTTCATCGAGAATCCGCTCCGCGAGATCTTCACCGAACCGTTCCCCGAGCCGCAGCGCGGGATGCTCGACCTGCCGACCGGACCCGGCCTGGGAATGACCGTCGATCGCGCCAAGCTGGAGCGGTACCGCCTGCGGTGAGGCCGTGGCGGAGCCTGGGACGGCGGACCCTCATCGACACCTCACCGTGGCTCGTCGCGGGCGATGAGACCTGGGAGCTGCCGGACGGTCGTGTC
Organism: Chloroflexota bacterium; assembly: GCA_009692785.1. GTDB lineage: Bacteria > Chloroflexota > Limnocylindria > P2-11E > P2-11E > SHYN01. Next base: position 7,602 of record SHYN01000031.1, read on the forward strand.
GTCGAGCATTTCAACTGGGTCCGCACCCATGACTGGGTGGCCATCGCCGCGCTCACCACCACCGGTACGCTCGTGCTCGAACGGTGCTTCAAGCCGGGCAACGGCCGGGTGACGCTCGTGCTCCCGGCGGGGGCGCTCGATGAGCACGAGACCCCCGAGGTGGCGGCCCGCCGCGAGCTCCTCGAGGAGACCGGCTTCGCGAGCGAGGACTGGACGAGCCTCGGCAGCTACCGGCTGGATCCCAACTACGGACTCAGCACCGGCCACCTCTTTCTGGCCCGCGGGGCGCGCCAGGTCGCCGAGCCGGACGGCCGCGACCTTGAGGAGATCGAGCTCGTGGAGCTGTCGCTGCCGGACGCGCTTGCCGCCGCTCGCGCGGGAGAGATCATGACGATCGGTTCGGTCGCCTGCCTTGCCCTCGCCGCCCTCGCCCTCGCGCCCTGAGCGAGGCGGCTCACGAATGGGAACGGTCCGCGATCAGGCGTGAGGCGTGAGTGCTGTTCGCCGCTGGCGGCGGACGACGACCCAAAGGACGAGGGCCATGAGGGCCGGGACCGTGCCGAGGACGGACGCCCAGACCGCAAGGTCCGCCCCGACCCGCAGGAACGCGGTGAGCGCGGCGACCGCCAGGGCGGCGCTCCGCGCGGGGTCCCAACCGGTGACCGGCGTGGGCGGCGTCACGGCCGTGGAGGTCGCCACGGTCACGCTGATCGTCGCATATTGGGTGCGCGTCCTGATCGAGTTACCCTGGCCGGTGAGCTGCTCGATCTGGGTGCGCGTCTGCGCGAGCACGTTGTCGAGCTTCAGGAGGTCGTCGATCTTGTCGGCCCTCGCCATGAGCGCGAGGTACCGCTGCTCCTCGGCCTGCTTCGCCCGAAGCCGCGCCTGGAGGTCGACGAATTGGTCGGTCACGTCCTTGCCGTCCACGTTCGACGAGAGCACCTCCGCGTCGAGGTCACGGAGCTGACGAAGCGCATCGTTAAAGCGCGCGGCGGGCACTCGGAGCGTGAGGGTTGCCGACGGCTTGTCGCCGCTCCCGGCCTGCGGGAGGCCGATGACGTCCCCGCCGAGCGCGATCGCAACGGCCTGCGCCCGGTCGGAGATCTGCCAGGGGTCCTTCGCCTGGAGCGCGACGCTCGCGGTCAGGATGAGGGCGCGGTCGCTCTCGAAGGCGAGTGGCACCGGGATCGGCTGGCCCGCGACGCCCGCCGGCTGAGGTGCGGGAGCGGCGGCCACCTGGCCCTTCTCGGCGATGGTGGTGGGGGCGCCGCGGGCCGCGTCGACCGCGAAGCCGCCGAGCGGGGGCGCCGGCGCGATCTCAGAGGTCGAGAATGCCGACCCGGAGCAGGCGCCGAGGAGCAGCGCGGCGAGCACGAACGCGGGAACGGCATTCGAGCGTGTCATTGGCGTGGCCCTCCTTGCTTCATCGCTCTACCCGCTAACTCCCCGGACGGGGCGGCGGTTCCCGGACCGGTCCGCCTCGACCCCGGGCGCCCCGCCCGAGGGCGCTCGACCCGCACGCCCATCCCGAGGTGGGCGCTACCCTATGACTAGGAAAAGCGCATGGACCGGGCCACCAACCGCGACCCGAGATGCGGTTCGCGACGATCGCGGCGTGGTCCTGGGGTGCGGCGCACATGTGCGCAGGTAGAAGATGGGACGCAAGAGGGCCGGATTCGCGGATCTCCAGACCACGCGCCTGGCGTTCAGTCAGAACGAGGCTCGCTGCCCAACCTGCCACCGGCGGGTCGGGGACAGCGACGAGCCGAAACTCATCCACACGTTCGGCACCGCCGAGCCGACGCTCGCGACGCTCACGTGTCAACGGTGTCGGACCACGTTGACGATCAGGTTCGTTGAGCCCGAGTAACCCGGCGGTGGCTGGCTCCGGGCCGTGAGGGTGCTTGTCACCGGAGCAACCGGATACATCGGCGGCAGACTCGTGCCGCTCCTGCTCGCGTCTGGTCACGCGGTCCGCTGCATGACGCGGGACCCGGACCGCCCGGCGCTCGATCCCTGGCGGACCGCGGTCGAGGTGATCGAGGCCGACGCGCTCATCCCCGCGACCCTCGCCGCGGCGCTCGATGGCCGCGACGTCGCCTACTACCTCCTCCATTCGATGCACGGCCGGGACGCATTTTCCGACCAGGACGGCGCCGCGGCGAAGAACTTTGCCGCGGCCGCGGGGTCTGCTGCCCGGTGAAGCTCGAGCTCCCAAACCCGAAGGCAGCGGAGACGGCCGACCTCCTGAAGGCGCTCGGGGACCCGACGAGGCTCCAGAGCGTTCTCGCGCTTCGCGCATCCACTGAGCCGCTCTGCGTCTGCGACTTCACGGACGCGTTCGGCCTCTCGCAGCCGACGGTGTCACATCACATGGGTCGGCTCCGCGCCGTTGGCGTCGTCGAGGCGACCAAGCGCGGCATCTGGACCTACTACCGCCTCTGACCGCATCTGCCAGAGGCAGCGCGGCGCGTGATCGACGCGCTGCCGTAACGGGACGCGGGCACCGGATGGGTGTCCGCGCGGGGCGATAACTCCCGTCTGCAGGTGGAGGGGCGTTGAAATTCACCAACTCGTCCTGAAACGCGCAGCGACCTCGACCGCCGGCTGAAACGCAGCACGAAGTCGGGGTCAGCGCCAGCGCGGGCCAAAGAGCGCCGCCGCATTGGCGGCGAGTTGCACGGCGAGGGCGCCGCTGTCGGCGCCCCGGAGCACGGCGATGGCCGCGAGGGTGTGGGCGACGAAGGCTGGCTCGTTCCGCTGCCCCCGGACGGGCTGCGGCGCGAGGTACGGCGCGTCGGTCTCGGCGAGGAGTCGGTCGGCCGGCACCTCGCGCGCGGCGGCGCGCAGGGCGTCGCTCTTGGGGTACGTCACCGTACCGGAGAACGAGAGGGTAAAGCCGCGGGCGAGCCAGCCGGCCACCTCACGAGGTCCCTCGCTGTAGCAGTGGAGTTGACCGCGTACCGCCATGCCGCGCGATCTCGCGGCATCGACGATGCGGCGCGCGGCGTCGCCCGCGTCGCGCACGTGAACGACGACCGGAAGACCGAGCGACGCCGCGAGGTCGAGCTGTGCGGCGAACGCGCGCTCCTGAGCGTCCACCGGCGCACTCAGGCCCGAGAGGTCGATCCCGATCTCACCGATCGCCACGACGCGCGGGTCGGCGGCCAGAAGCCGAAGCCGCGCGAGCGCGGCCGCATCGCAAGATGCGGCGCGGTGCGGATGGATGCCCGCCGCGAAACGGAGCACCGGATGGTCCAGGGCGAGCGCCTCCGTGCTCGACGCGACGTCTTCGCCGCAGGTCAGGATGCGAGTCACACCCTGGGCGGTCGCTCGCTCAAGAACGGCCGGCAGGTCACCCGTGAAGCGCTTGTCGGTCAGATGAGCGTGAGCGTCGACGAGGCTCACGGGGTCGCGGGACGGTCGAGACGCGGGAAGAGCGCCGGCCCGGCGTGGAGCGGCGCGCCGGGCACGAGGAGGCCCCAGCCCGAAACCTCGGCGAATGGCGCGACGGCTGGATCGGGAACGCCGAGCTGGCGGGCGATCGTCGACGCAACGGTCGGCATGTACGGCCAGAGGAGGTAGGCGATGATGCGCACGGCCTCGAGCCCCGCATAGAGCGCGCCTTCGAGCTCCGCCCGCCGCGCCGGATCCTTCGCGAGCTGCCATGGCTCGGTGCGGGCGTAGTGCTTGTTCGCGGCATCGACGAGCGCGAAGATCGCCGCGAGCGCATCGCCGAAGTGGAGGTCCCGAGCCGCGGCGTCGTGGGCCGCAAGCGCGCGCTCAGCCTCGGCGGCGACGGCGCGCTCCGCCTCGCCGCTGTGGCTGCCGGAGGGCACCGTCGACGCGCAGTAGCGCTCCGCCATCGCGAGCGACCGCGCGACGAGATTGCCGAGGCCGTTCGCGAGATCCGCGTTGAAGCGCGCGTCGAGCGTCTCGGGTGAGACCGGCGAATCCTTCTCGAACGGCGCTTCGCGGAGCACGAGGTATCGAGCGCCGTCGACGCCCCACTGCTCGGACGAGGCGAAGGGGTCGATCATGTTGCCACTCGACTTGGAAAGCCTCTGCCCACGGTACTCGAGGAAGCCATGCACGAAGACGCGCTTCGGGAGCTCCACCCCCGCGGCCATGAGCATCGCGGGCCAGTAGATGCAGTGGAACCGCGAGATGTCCTTGCCGACGATGTGGACGTCGGCTGGCCACCATTTCTTGAAGAGCGCGTCATCGGACGCGAAGCCGACACCGGTCACGTAGTTGATCAGGGCATCGAACCAGACGTAGACAGTGTGCTCGGGATGGTCCGGGAACGGGATCCCCCATTTGAGGTTCCGGCCGCGCGAGACGCTGATATCGCGCAGGCCTCGGTCAAGCCAGCCGAGCACCTCGTTCCGGCGGATATCGGGGACCGTGAAGTCGGGATCCGCTGCGTAGAGCGCCTTGAGGCGGTCGGCGTATTTCGTGAGCCGGAAGAAGTAGTTCTCCTCGCTGACCCGCTGGATCGCATCGGGGTTGCTCGGGTGAAACTCGCAGCGGCCGTCCTTGAGATCGCTCTCCTCGTAGAAGGCCTCGCAGCGTGAGCAATACCAGCCCTCGTAGGTCGCGAGGTACACGTCGTCGTTCGCGACCCAACGGCGCACGAACTCCTGCACGCCGTGGATGTGATCCGCGTCGGAGGTCCGCATGAAGCGGTCGTAGGAGATATTCCAGGCATCGCAGAGCCGTCTGAACTCGGCGGCATTCCGATCGACGAACGCGCGCGTCTCCATGCCGGCGCTCCGCGCCGCCTCCTCGTTCTTCGTTGCGTTCTCGTCCGTGCCGGTCAGAAAGAAGACCTCGTCGCCGCGCTGACGATGGAACCGCACGAGGGCATCGGCGCCGGTGAACTCGTAGGCGTGGTGCAGCCCGGGACGATCGTTCACATAGGCGATGGCGGTCGTGACATAGAACTTCATGGGTCGGATAGGTATTCTAAGAGTTCGCCGCGGGCGAATAGGGCGACACAGGTAAGGGGTGTTCGATCCGGCGGCGCGATCATGCTCCACCGACGGTGGACGACCTCAGTATTCTGCGTTCATGATCGTCGCGCGTGTGCTCCTTGCGGCTCTGCTCGGTCTGGGCGCGTGCGCACCGCCCCCACCCTCGAGGCGCTGCTCCCAACGACCGCCCGGCTGCCCGGCCTGGCCGCGCCCCTCCCGCCGCTTGCGCCGGCGGTGGCGGCCGGTGCTCAGCGCTTCGACAGCGCGCGGGCGAAGGCGCATCTCGATCACCTCGCGGATCCCGCGCGGGGCGGGCGGATGAGCGGGTCGAGCGGTTTCGCGGACGCGGCGGCCTACAGCGTGGCGCGCCTTGCGGAAGCCGGGTTTGCGCCGCTCGGTGACGGCGGCACCTACCTGCAGAAATTCCGGATGCCATTCGTCGACCTTGCGGAAACCACGCTCCTTGAGCTCCGCGGGCCACGGGGGCGCTCGTATGCGCACCGCCGCGAGTTCACCGAGATCATCGGCGGTCGCGCCGGCAGCGGGAGCGGGGAGGGACGCCTTGTCTTCGTCGGGGCCGGGATCAGCACGGCGTCATACAGCGACTTCGCCGGCGTCAACGCGCGTGGGGCGATCGTGCTGCTCTTTAGCGGGGCACCCGGCGTGGATGCGCTCCGCAATGCGGCCGCGGCGGGCGCGGTCGGCGCGATCGTCATCGGCATCCTCGCGGGCAGCGACCCGGCCGCCGCGCGGCGTGCCATCGTGGTCGGCGGGCATCTGGACGGTGTGGGCGCCGACCCGGACGGCACCGTGGTCGCCGCGGCGAAGGACAACGCCTCCGGCCCCGCGATCAGCCTCGAGCTCGCGCGCGCTCAACGCCGCACGGGGGGCCTTCGGCGCTCGGTGATCGTGGCGCTCTTCGCCGGCGAAGAGCAGGGTCTGCTCGGATCGCGGGCATTTCTCGAGCGGCTGAGCGGCACACCGTGGGCGGCCGGGAACCTGGTCGCGTTCCTCAATCTCGATGTGGCCGGGTGCTGTGGCACGACGCTCTCCGCCTCGGACGAGGACGGCGCGCTCGCGGAGCGCGTGCGCATCGCGGCAGAGCGCGAGGGTACGCCGTTCCGGGCCGGGTTCCGAGGCTCGAGCGATCAGGTCTCGTTCACCCGGCAGCGCGTGCCGGCCGTGATGATCGCCTGGGCGGACAGCGGTCCACTCCACACGACCCGTGACACCGCCTCCAGCGTCGATGCCACGCATCTGGGCGACGCGGGCCGCGTCGCGCTCGCGGTCATTCGCGAGCTGGCGGGGGAAGGCCGCTAGACCGCCCGTGCGGCCTCCACCTCCCGCGCGCGAGCATGGATCACCGCGCTGCACTCCGCGAGGCGTTCGGCACCGACAGCATTCGCGCCGAAGACGGCGCCTTCGACCTCGCCAAGGGCTTGATAGAGGAGCCGGATAGCCGCTGCTACGTTCGGCGGGTGGCCGATCGCAACACAGGAGCCTTACCCTTTGGCTATCCCCAACGAGTGAAGACCGCACGTGAGGATCGTCGCGCCGATCGCGGCGGTGCTGCTGTCCGCGTGCGCTGCCGCGAGTGCGCCGGCTGCGCCCGAGCCGAGCGTCTCCGCGACGCCGGGGGCGACCTCCGCCGCCGCGAGGCCAACCGTCACGTCGTCCCTGCTCGCCTCGCCGACCGCGACGGCTGCCACGTCGGCGACGGTCGGTCCATCACCCACGTCGGCCGC
>SHYN01000032.1 GCA_009692785.1 Chloroflexota bacterium
GGGCATTCCGAGCTCGGCGTCTTTACCAAGCGGCCTGAGAAGTTGACCAATGACTTCTTTGTGAACCTGCTCGACATGAATACCGAATGGCAGACGTCCTCCACCCTTGATAAGGACGTGTTCGAGGGACGTGCTCGTGGGACCGGCGATCTCAAGTGGACCGGCACCAGGGTGGACCTCGTGTTCGGTTCGAACTCCCAGCTCCGAGCGATCGCGGAAGCCTACGCCTGTGACGACTCACAGCTGACGTTTGTGCGTGATTTTGTCGCTGCGTGGAACAAGGTGATGAATCTCGATCGCTTCGACCTTGCCTGATCTCAGAGATGCGCCGGAGGCCGGCCGGAGGCGAGACGAGAGCGGTGAACTGATTGACCCAACGTATGCGCCAAGCATCCGGTCTGAGGCGATACGATGGTCCGCGGTGGTGAGGTCCGATGCGGCACGTTCGTAGGGTCGACTCTGCGCTCTTTGGCGATCCGCTGACACGTGCGACCCAGCGGCTGCTCGACGCGGCCACGGGCGCGCGGACCGTGAGCATCTCCTACATCCAGACGCCGGCCGGAGGTGGCTCGCCCGAAGGCCTGCACGTGCACCTGGTCGACCAGATCTTTTACGTGCTCCGAGGCACGATGAGCATCGAGGTCGCGGGAGAGGTGTCCGAGGTCGGCCCGGGTGCGCTCGTCGTGTTCCCCGCCGGGGTCGCCCATCGCAACTGGAACGCCGGGCGTGAACCGACCGTCCATCTGAACATCGTCTCGCCGCTTGCGGATCCGGACCTCCCCTTCGCCACCCCCGCGCCGCGGTCGGGGTCCTGATGCTCGGTGGCTCGAGCGCCAAGCTGGCCGCCGCGCCGGTCACCGCCGGCGCCGAGCCGCCACCCGACGTCGTCGCCGAGCTGCGGCACCGCTACGACGAGCTGACCCACTAGCAGAAACGGATCGCTGAGGCGATCGTCGAGGATCCCGAGTTCATCGCGTTCGCCACGGTCGACAAGGTTGCCGCCAAGCTCGGCGTCAGTCCCTCGACCGTCGTCCGGTTCGCCTATCGCATCGGTCTCGACGGCTACCCGGATCTCCAGGAGCGTGTGCGGACCCTCGTCCGGTCGCAGATCCGACGGAGCACCGCGATCAGCGGCAACGAGGCGTCGATCGCCGATCATCTCGGGGACTCGGTCTTCGCCCGATCGCTCGCCCACGACCTCGCGAATCTTCGGCGGACGATCGGCGGGCTCAACCTGGGGGACCTCGATCGCGCCGTCGCGGCCCTCGACCGAGCAGAACGGCTGTTCGTCGTTGGCAGCCTCGGCTCCTATGCGGCCGCCCATTTTGCGGCCGTCGCGCTCGATCGCCTGCGCGGGAGCACGTTCGCGCTGGATGGCAACGACTACGAGAATGCGACCCGGCTCGCCGACCTGTCGGAGCGCGACGCGCTGGTCATCTTCACCTTCGCCCCGTATGCAAAGAGCGCCCTCCGCCTCGTGCAGCTCGCGAAGCGGCGGAAGACCCCGCTTATCGCGATCACCGACACGTCCATCTCGCCGGTCGGTCAGCAGGTCGACATCGTGCTGCCCGCGGTCTCGTCCGGCGTGAGCACGCATAACTCGCTCATCGGCGCCATGGCCGTCGCGAACGCGCTCATCAACGGGCTCATGGTCGTGCGCTCCGGTACGGCCCTGGAGCGCTATGACCGAACGGCGAAGCTCCTCAACGAGTGGGACCTCATGGTCCTCAGAGGAGACGAGTAAGGGCGTTGACCGGCACCAACGGACCATCCGCGCTCTTCAGTCCGCCCGCGGTCCGCGGGCTGACGCTGCGCAACCGGATCATGGTCTCGCCGATGTGCCAGTACTCGGCGACCGACGGCATGGCGAATGATTGGCATGTCGTGCACCTTGGCGCTTTCGCGGTCGGTGGTGCGGCCCTGGTGGTCGCCGAGGCGACGGCGGTCGAAGCTCGAGGCCGCATCAGCCCGCTCGACCTTGGGATCTGGTCCGACGCCCATATCGCCCCGCTCATGCGTCTCGTGGGCATCGTCGAGCGGAATGGAGCCGTCCCTGGTATCCAGCTCGCCCACGCCGGCCGGAAGGCGAGCACGAAGCTGCCCTGGGTCGCGGGTCCTCGCGCACTCGGACCGGGCGACGGTGGCTGGGCGGCCGTCGCGCCGTCGCCGATCCCCTTCGGCCCAGGCTTCGAACCGCCGCGTGAGCTCACGATCGGCGAGATCGGCGAGATCGCCGAGATCGTCGATGCCTGGCGAGCCGCCGCACGGCGCGCGCGGCTCGCCGGATTTAGGGTCATCGAGATCCATGCCGGGCATGGCTACCTCCTGCACGAGTTCTTCTCACCGGTGGCCAACGAGCGGTCCGATCGCTTCGGCGGGTCCTTCGACGACCGCGTGCGGATCGGGCTTGAGGTCGTGGCGGCGATCCGCAGCGAGTGGTCCCCGGAGCTCCCGCTGTTCATGCGGCTGTCGGCGACCGACTGGATCGACGATCGCCCGTCGTCGCGAGCCCATCGTCGAACCACGTGGGAATGACGGCCGAGGCGCCGGTCACCTCGCGGATCATCGTGTGCGCCAGCTCGTGGCGCAGGATGGTGAGGGGCCACTCGCGGGAGAGCAGCTCCCAGTTCACCGCGATCGAGCGGAGCGGCACGATGAGCGCGCCACCGTTGTGCGCCGCCAGAGCACGCGCGATCTGTGGCGGATAGCCAAAGAGCGTTTGCAGGCCCTTCTCGAACGACCCCGCGCTCGCGAAGGTGATCACCTTGGGACGCACGGTGAACGGACGGCCGAAGTCCTGGCCGATGCGCTGCAGGTCGTCGTCAAGCGTCGTGGCAAGGAGCCGGCGGGTCGGTTGATTGAGCCGACCGGGTTGAGGTTCGGCGCCGCGACCTGCGAGACGAACGGGTATCCCGCGGCGACGGGGGGCGCTCCCACCAGGAGGCAGCCCGCGAGGCGGAGGCGGCTGACGGTCATGCGTGCATTCTCGCGGTTGTCTACGAAAAGTGACACGGCCCAGATCAAACGGCGAGCGTCGCTGCGGGGTTCGTCAGGCGCGCGAGCCGGCCCTATCGTGAAGCGCAGACCCGCGCGTGTGGGCCGTCGGCTCCCACACCGCTTCTTCGGGTGCCGAACATCAGCTGGAGGCATTTTGTGAGTCACGCACGTCATTCGTTGACAGCTTTGGCGCTCTTCACCGTCGTCGCGACGGCCTGCGGCGGCGCTGCCGCCCCCGTGCCGACGCCGGTCCCATCGATCGCGGCCGTGGTGCCGAGCCGCAGCGCCGTACCGGCGACCGCGGCGCCGGCCGCCGGTACCAGTGCCACTCCCGCAGCGCCCGCCATTGCCGGCGCACTCACCTGGACTCTCGGGGTGGACTCCAAGGTGACGATCCGCGTCCGTGAGCAGCTCGCGCAGGTTCCCGCGCCGAGTGACGCCGTCCTCGCCTCGACCCTCACCGGCGGTTTCACCCTGAACCCAGATGGCACGTTCGGGGCCGCTTCGAAGCTCACCGGTGACGTTGCCGGCCTGAGGAGCGACCGCGACTCGCGTGACCAGTTCGTGAAGCGGTCGACCCTCGACACCGCGAGGTTCCCAACGGCCGCGTTCGTTCCGACCAGGTCGAGCGGGCTGGTCATGCCGCTCGCCGCCGCCGGCGAGTTCTCCTTCAAGCTCACCGGGAAGATGACGATCCGCGGCGTCGAGAAGGAGGTCACGTTCGACGTGAAGGCGAAGCGCTCCGGAGCGGAACTCACCGCCAGCGCGACGCTGAACCCGACCGTGAAGTTCGGCGATTTCGGCATGACCCCGCCAGCCGCACCGGTCGTGCTGTCGGTCATCGACGAGATCAGGATGGACATCCAGCTCGTGGGCACCGAGGCAAAGTGATCGGCTGACCCGGTCTACGACTCCTTTGCGAAGGTGTTGCGCGAGAACAGGATATCCTCGCTCCATGGCAGACTTCCGTCCGGTCGAGGCGAACAAAGCCCGCATCCTCACCATCAAGGTGCCGCAGGATGGGAGCCGCGCGGACCTCCGCAACGCCGAATGGGTCGAGATCGCGGTCAACGAGACGTCCGATCTGGCCAACTGGCGCCTTCAGCGACTCCGCGCCCTTTGGACGGAGGAGGTGGGCCGACCCGTCGAATGGGAGTGGGTCTACACGTTCGGCTCGCCGGCGTTCGTGGTGCGGGGCGAGATCTTCCGCGTCCACTCCGGCTCGCGCGTGCGCGCGGCGCTCCATCCGCTTGCGGACGATCTGGCGACCGGACGGAAGCACGTCTACGCCGCTGGCCCCGATGCCGCCGCGCGGCACTTCTGGGAGCGCGGCGACTACTGCCGGGTCGTTGACGCCTTCGGCACGGTCATCGACGAGATCGTCGTCTGGCCACCCGACCAAGGTGCCTGACCCAAGGAGCCGACCCCAGGAGCCGACCCCGTCCGTTCAGTTCTTCAGCAGATACGCCCCCACGCCGATGAGCAGCACCGGGACGAGGTACGGCTCCGCCGCGGGGGTGAGGACCGCCATCTTCCCGACACCCTCGGTGAGCGCGACGACCGTGAGGACGCCCGCGGGCAGGAGCAGCCGCCATCGGTCGCGGGCGAGCGTCCAGACGATGACGAAGCCCGCGGCCTGCGTGCCGAGGCGCATCAGCCCGGCCAGGGTGCGATCCATCGGTGGGTACCAGGTCGGGAGAAGGAGTCCGACCCCAAAGGCGAGCAGCGTCGCCGCGGGCATGAGGTACACGAACTGGCGAGTGCCCAAAAGATACGCGGCGAGGAACGCGAGCCCCATGATGATGAAGAGGTACAGGCTGGCGTTCCGGAGCGCGAAGGGCGGCAGTCCGAGGAGGAAGGGCACGCCGACGGCGACGATGACCGGGGCTTCCCGCCGACGCCGGGACCGTGGGTAGGGTCGTGCAGAACCGAGGTGTGAGCGAGGCACGGCCGGTCTCACCGCAGACGAGATCCCCTTCCGCGCCCGGCGCGCGTCCAGTCGCCGTCGACGCCGGCTGCGGGAGACCGGGGCAGAAGCCGCGGACGTACCCACGATTGCCGCAGAGATCGTCGGAGACAGCCGGATCCGTCTCCTCGCCGCTCCCGGCCCGCGCCGGCAGCCGGACGCAGAAGCTCGGCGGCGGAGCCGAGAGCGGGCTCGCGTCCTCGATGGGCATTGCGCCCGGGTCGATCTGCTCTTCGCAGGAAGAGCCGCGATCGTCGCGGTCCCTCGCCGGGCCCACCGCGAGCGCGGCGGCGAGCGCGATCAGGGTGAGCATCGCGACGGTTGCGCCGGCGCGCCGTGCGGGCAGGTCGGGAAGTGTCCGCCATCGCCGGACCGTTGGCGATGGGACCTGTGGTGGTCAGCCCGGCCGATGTTCGCGGCTGTCCAGCGCGACCTGCCGGATCACGTCTTCCAGCACCGTGACCCCGATCCCCGGCCCCGACGGGACGCGCATCGTGCCGTCCGCCAGGACCACGAAGGGCTCGCCGATGAGCTCCGTCTCGAAGTAGCGGGCCGAAGCGGCGACATCACCAGGAAGCGAGAAGTTCGGGAGCGAGGCGAGGTGCACGTTGTGCGCGCGGCCGATACCCATTTCAAGCATCCCGCCGCACCACACCGGAACACCGGCCGCGGCGCAGACGTCGTGGACCCGCTTCGCTTCGGCATGGCCACCGACGCGGCCGGGCTTGATGTTCACGATCCGTCCGGCGCGGAGCTGGATGGCCTTCCGCGCGTCGTCCGCGGTATGGATCGATTCATCGAGGCAGAGCGGCGTTCGGAGCGCATCCTGCAGCGTCGCGTGGTCGACGAGGTCGTCGTGGGCGAGGGGCTGCTCGATCATCATCGGTCGCGTCTCATCGATCGCGCGAAAGAGCTCGAGGTCGGCAAGGGTGTAGGCGGAGTTCGCATCGACCATGAAGTCGAGGGCGGGGAAGTGCGCGCGGATCGCGCGAGCGACCGTCAGGTCCTCGCCCGGGCGGATCTTCACCTTCACCCTCCGGTAACCGGCCAGAAGCTCGCGCTCGATCGTCGCGACCAGCTCGCCGAGGGTGGGCTTCAGGCCGATCGCAACACCGCAGAGGATCCGCTCGCGCGTGCCACCCAGGAGCGCGGCGAGTGGGAGCCCCGCGCGCTTGGCGAAGAGGTCCCAGACCGCCATCTCGAAAGTCGCCTTTGCCATGCGGTGGTCGCGCACATGCGAGAACCGCATGGCCGTGTCCTCCGGGCCCGCAAGATCGGCCGCGAACAGCGCCGGAAGGAGGAATTCCTCAAGGGCGAGGAGCACTGTGCTCGTGGTCTCTCCCGAATACCACGGTCGTTCGGGCGCGATGCTCTCGCCCCAGCCGACGAGGCCGTCACTCTCGACGCGCGCGAGGACGTGGGCCTCGTGCGTTTCCGTGGAGCCGCTCGTGACGTAGGGGAACTTCAGCGGCAGGCGCACCACGTGGAGCGTGACCCGCTCGATCCTCACACGCCGACCTCGTCGCCGGGATCCGCGGCAGGCTCCTCGCGGGGCTTCGGTTGCTGGACGAGCAGGTATGCGCCGTGTCCGTCGGCCGCGCGGAGGAACTCGACCGCGGCGTAGCCGGCGGCGAACGCGGACTCGAAGGCGGCACGCGTCGCCTGCCGCCAGGTCGACGCGAGCGCCGGATCATCCCGCTTGATGGCCTGAGTGTCGCGTGGGATCCCGAGGAGAAGGTGGGACTCCCCACGCGGGACGGTGAGGCCCACCGGCCGCTCGTCCTCCGCTCTGAGGAGGTAGCCGATGCCCTCGCGCTCCGCATCCTCGAGCGCGGCGGGCCGATCAGCGCCCCGCAGCCGACCGTAGGTGCGCTGATGGCCGATCGGCCACTCGACGTAGAAACGATCGGTGGCCAGGCCGGTGTTCAGGCGGTCCGGCATCGCGCCGTAGAAGTCACGGTGGTACTCACGCGCGAACGCGCCGAGCGTGCCGAGGCTGAAACGCGCGTTGCGTCCTTCAAGTGGATCCATCGTCCAGCCCACGACCTCGATGCCCTGATCGAGGCAGTGGTCGCGCTGGGCCTCCTTCAGCGCCTTGGCCAGCCCGCTTGATCGATGGGCCTCGCGCACCGCGAGCATGTGCGAATGGTGGCGGAAGTGGAAGTCCCGGATGCCCAGGAAGCCGAACACGAAGCCCGCCGGCTCCGGATCGCCCGCCACGTAGCCCAGAGCGACGAAACCGCCGTTGTGCGCGGCCGCGAGCAGGAGCGGTGGCGGCACGAGCGTTTCGTCGCCCCAGACCGCGCGGGAGATCGGGACGGTCAGGGCGCACTCGGCGACGCTGGCGGCGACCACGACTGTGCATTCCATCTACCTGTGTATGATGCGGCCATGGCAACCTGCGTCGAGTTCCTTCGCAAGGTTCCCTGGTTCGCCGACCTGGACGACCGGTCGCTTGATGCGATCGCGAAGGCCGCCGTCGAGTAGTCCTATGCCGCCGGGCAGGAGATCCTCTGGCAGGGCGATGTGGGCGTCGGGGTGTTCATCGTCCGCACCGTCAAGGTCAAGATCGTACAGTCTCGGACCGGCACCGAGCACGTTCTGGCGACCTTCGGCCCGGCTGAGGTCGTCGGCGAGATGGCGTTGCTCGACGAGTTTCCCAGATCCGCGAGCGCCCGCGCGACCGAACTCACGACCTGCCTTGGTCTTCAACTCCGGCACTTCCGCGGCATCATCGAAAGCCATCCGCAGATCGCCCTCGCGCTCCTGTCGATCCTCTCCCGTCGCATCCGGCGTGCCGAAGGGGAAGCCGCGAAGCAGTAGCCTCGCATGGTGACCCCAACGAAGAGCGCGGCGCCGTCCGTGGCTGCCATCGAGAGCGTGCCGAACGTCAGCGAAGGCCGGCGAGCGAGCGTCATCGAACGGATCGTCTCGGCGGTCGGGGCGGTCCCGGGGGTCAGGCTCCTCGATCGAACGAGTGACGCCGATCACAACCGGTCCGTCGTCACCTTTGCCGGAGCGCGCCCCGCGGTCCGGGAGGCGGCACTCGCGCTTGTCGCTGCCGCGGTGCGCGAGATCGACCTTCGGAGCCACACCGGGATCCACCCCCGCCTGGGGGTCGTGGACGTCCTTCCGTTCGTCCCGCTCGGAGCGGCCACGATGGACGAATGCGTCGCGCTCGCGCACGAGGTCGGCCGCGAGATCGCCGCTCGTCACGCGATGCCGGTGTACTTCTATGGTCGCGCCGCCTTCCACGCAGAACGCGAGCGCCTCGCAGACATCCGCAGACCGCAGTTCGAGGGCCTCGCCGCGGTGATCGCGACCACCCACCTGCCTGACGCCGGGCCCGCGCGGGTCCACCCGACCGCGGGCGCGATTGTCGTCGGCGCTCGCGCGCCGCTCATCGCCTTCAACGTCGAGCTGGACACGACCGACCTCGCCCTTGCTCGGAGGATCGCGAGCGAGATCAGAGCCTCTTCGGGCGGACTGCCCGCGCTTCAGGCGCTGGGGCTGCTCCTCAGCGCTCCGCCGCGCGTGCAGGTTTCGATGAATCTTCTGGACCACGAGCGCACCGGGCTCGTGACCGCGTTCGACGCGGTCGCGTCGCGTGCCCGCGCCGCGGGGGTGCGCGTCATCCGGAGCGAGCTGATCGGCCTCGCTCCGGCGGCGGCGTTCGCCGCCGGGTTGACCGCAAAGCGGATCGCCCTCGACTCCATCAGCCCCGATCGAACGATCGAGGGTCGGCTCCTGGCGGCGCTCGGCTGAGGCGCGCATCCCGAACGGTTACGATGCCGGTGCGGCGTGCACACCCGGCAGAAGGAGGTATCGCGACCGCATGGGAGACCAACGGATCGCCATCTATCCAGGGTCGTTCGATCCACCGACGAACGGCCACCTCGACATCGTCGAACGATCGTCGCGCCTCTTCGACCGCGTCGTGGTGGGAGTGGGGACGAACCTCGCCAAGAACACCTTCTTCGATGCGGCCGACCGTATTGCCCTCATGACCGAGGCCTGCGCCCATCTCTCGAACGTTGAGGTTCGCACCTTCGACACGCTCACCGTCCAGTTCGCCCGCGACAGTGGCGCGCGCTTCGTCATCAGGGGTATTCGCGTGCTCTCGGACTTTGAGTTCGAGTTTGAAATGGCGAACATGAACCGGCAGCTCGCACCCGAGATCGAGATGGTCTTCCTCATGACCGCGCCCGAGTACCTCTTTCTCTCGGCCTCGCGGGTCAAGGAGCTGGTCGCCTTCGGCGCGTCGGTCGAACGCTACGTGCCTGCCAGCGTCGCCCGGCGACTCGCCGATCGTGGTGGCGTGCGCACCGGGGCGACCGAGCCTCGGGACTGAGTCGTGGGCGTCCTTCTCGCCGTCGATGTGGGAAACACGCAGGTCGTGCTCGGCGCGTACCGCGGGGCACAGCTCTTGCGCACCTGGCGCATCGCCACGGTCCATGACCGCACCGAGGACGAGTTCGCCGTTGTGCTGGACGGCCTGCTCGCACGCGAGGACCTCGCGCTCGAGGATGTCGAGGGTCTGGTTCTCGGGAGCGTGGTGCCGGCGCTCACCGCCACGTTCTCACGTCTCGCCGAACGCACCCTCGGGCGCCCAGCGCTCGTCATCGGACCGGGCGTGCGGACCGGCGTCCGCCTCAAGGTCGACAACCCCGGGGAGGTCGGGGCGGACCGCATCGCGAACACCCTCGCCGCGCACCGGCGGTACGGCGGTCCGGCCATCGTCGTCGACTTCGGCACGACGACCAACTTTGACGTCGTGAGCGCCGAGGGTGACTTCCTCGGCGGCGCCTTCGCGCCCGGGCTCGAGGTCACCTCGGAGTCGCTCTTCGGTCGTGCCTCACGGCTGTTCCGCGTGCCGCTCACCGCTCCGCGCGAGGCCATCGGGAAGAACACCGCCGATTGCCTGCGCTCGGGCCTCATGTTCGGCTATGTCGGATTGGTGGAGGGTCTCGTCGCGCGCCTCGTCGCCGAGCTCGCTCCGGCCGCGCCGCGGATCCTCGCGACCGGGGGGCTCGCGAGCACGATCGCCCCGCTCACCACCGTGATCGGGCGCGTCGATGAGGACCTCACGCTCGAGGGTCTTCGTCTGCTCTGGGAGCTCAACCTCTGATGTTCGTTCGGGTTGCCGGCCGGAGGATCGCCCTGGGCATCACGGGATCGATCGCCGCCTACAAGATGGTCGAGTTCGCGCGCCGGCTCACGCAGGCCGGGGCGGAGGTCCAGGTCGTGCTCACGCATGGGGCGGCGCAGTTCGTGCAGCCCCTCGCCTTCCAGGCCGTGACGGGTCGGATCGTCGTGAGCGAGATGTTCGCCATGCAGGACGAGCGCGCTGCCGGCCATGTCGCGCTGGGCGCCTGGGCCGACGTGGTGCTCGTCGCGCCGGCGACCGCCCACGCGCTCGCGCGCTTTGCGAACGGCTTTGCCGACGATCTCGTGGCGACCACCATCCTCGCCGCGCGTGGACCGGTGATCGTGGCCCCGGCGATGGAGACGCACATGTGGCGTCACGCCGCAACGCAGGCGAACGTTGCCCGGCTCCGCGAACGGGGTGTGCGGATCGTGACGCCCGAGTCGGGCGAGCTCGCCTCGGGTGAGATCGGCGAGGGCCGGCTCGCGGCGCCAGAGCGGCTCGCGGCTGCGATCGACGAGGCGCTCGCCGGCTCGGCGAGCCTCCAGGGCCGTCACGTCATCGTCACCGCGGGACCGACGGTGGAGCCGATCGACCCGGTGCGCCTTCTGACCAACCGGTCGAGCGGGAAGATGGGCTACGCCGTCGCCGTCGCCGCCCGTGACGCCGGTGCCGACGTCACGCTCATCTCGGGGCCGGTGGCTCTCGCGGCGCCCGTGGGCGTGCGCCTCGTGCGGATCGAGACCGCGGCGGAGCTTCTGGTCGCCCTTCTCGCTGCCCTACCCACGGCCGACGTGGTCGTCATGGCGGCAGCCGTGGCCGACTACCGTCCGGTCGCGGCAGCGCCCGGAAAGCTCAAGAAGAACGGCGGCGAGATCGTGCTGCGGCTCGTCGAGAATCCGGACGTGCTTCGCGCCGCCGTCGCTGCCAAACGCAAGGGCACGCTCATCGTCGGCTTCAAGGCGGAGACGGGAGATGCCGTCGCCGCCGCACGGACCATGCTCGTGGCAAAGAGCCTTGACCTCGTCGCCGCGAATGATGTGAGCGCGCCGGGGTCGGAGTTCGGCTCCGACACCGATCAGATCACCATCGTGAGCGCCGAGGGCGCCGAGGTGCTTCCACTCCTCCCCAAGGCCGAGGTCGCGCGCCTGCTGGTGGACCGCATCGCGGCCAGCATTCGCTCGGGGTCCGGCTAGGCTCTCCGATCACGTCGGTCACCTGGGCGACCTTCGATTGCTACGGCACGCTCATCGACTGGGAAGGGGGTGTCGCGGACGCGCTCGCCCCGCTCCTGCCACCCGGCGTCGATCGCCACGAGCTCGCGACCCGCTACATCGAGATCGAAAAGGGCATCGAGGGTGAGAGGTACCTTCCTTACGCCACGGTGCTCGACCGTGCCGGCCGTGCGCTCCTCGCCGAGCGCGGCGTGACCTTGTCGCCGGACGACGTGTGTCCGTTGCCTGATTCGATCCACCGGTGGCAGCCCTTTGCCGAAGTGTCCACCACGCTCCGGGCGTTGCGCGAGCGGGGGGTCAGGCTCGCGATCCTGTCGAACGTCGATCGCGACCTCATCGCCTCCTCGATCCGTCACCTCGGTGTGTCTCCGGATCTCATCATCACCGCGGAGGACGCACGCTCGTACAAGCCCGCGCCGGGCCACTGGCGCCTGTTCCGCGAGCGGAGCGGCGCGACCGTGGAGGAGACGGTGCACGTGGGCGCGAGCGTGTACCACGACATGGTCCCCGCGCGCGCTCTCGGGTACCGGACGGTCCTCATCGCGCGTCACGGCGAGAGTTCGCCGGCGGCGCTCCGGACCATCCCCGATCTCTCGCGGCTGCGCGAGACGATCGAAGCCCTCGAGGGAGCGGGGCGCAGCTGAGTCCACGGCTAGAGCAGGGTCCGGACACGTAGTACGATTGTGAGATAACGCCGGGACCGCCCTGTGCGGCCTGGACGGAGGTTCGATATGGCAACGCAGGCCGATCTGCGCGCGAAGATCACCGTTCCCGACCTGATCGCCGCCAAACGTGCGGGACGGCGGGTCACGATGATGACGGCGTACGACGCGGCGTTCGCGAGACTCGTGGATGCGGCGGGGATCGACTCGATCCTCGTCGGCGATTCCCTCGGCATGGTCGTGCTTGGTCACGCCACGACCGTCCCGGTGACGATGGACGACATGGTGAGCCACTGCGCCGCGGTGGCTCGCGGGGCCTCACGCCCGCTGCTCGTCGGCGATCTGCCGTTCGGCTCGTACCAGGCCGGGGTAGCCGACGCGATGAGGAATGCCATTCGCCTCCTGAAGGAGGGCGGCATGGATGCGGTGAAGCTCGAGGGTGGCCGCGAGGTGGCCGAGACCGTGCGGACCCTCACCGCCAACGGGATCGCGGTCATGGCCCACGTCGGCCTCACCCCGCAGCGCGTCGCGCAGCTGGGCGGCTACAAAGTGCAGGCGAAGACCGGGCGCGCCGCCCAGCGCCTGCTCGAGGACGCTCTCGCGCTCGAGGAGGCCGGTGCGTTCGCGATCGTGCTCGAGGCGGTCCCGGCTCAGGTCGCCGCGCTCGTCACCGAACGCCTTGCGATCCCCACCATCGGCATCGGCGCGGGCGTGCGGTGCGACGGTCAGGTCCTGGTGCTCCACGACGCGCTCGGCCTCTATGGCTCGTTCGCGCCGAAGTTCGCGAAACGCTACGCCGACCTCGGACCGGTCATCGTAGGCGCGCTCCGCGACTACGATCGCGAGGTCCGCGAGGGGACATTCCCCGACGAGGCCCACTCGTTCGCGATGAGCGAACGCGAGGCGGCAACGCTCGATCAAACCCGGATGGCCGCCAAGCCCCGCGCGGTCTAGCGCGCTCACGAACACGCGCGTCGCGGTCATCGGTCAGGGCGCGATCGGGCGGCTCGTGGCCGACGCTATCGAGGGATCAGTCGAGGTCGCTCGCGTCGATCGCTCGGAGCCGCGGTCGTGGGAGCAGACGGGGGAGCGCCATCCGGCGGACTTCGCGCTGATCTGCGTCAAGACGCCCGGGACCATCTGGGCAGCGGCGGTCGCCGCGCGGCTGCTCGCGCCGGACGGGGTGGGGGTCACCCTGCAGAACGGCCTCGGCAACCTCGAGGTTCTCGCCGCGGCGCTCGGCACCGCGCGCGCCTGCGCCGGAAGCGTGCACACCGGTGCTTACCGCGAAGAGGGTGAGCACGACCGCGTCATCGCGACCGGGCCGCTCCGCCTTTCGCTCGCCCGTGGCGCGGCCGGCGAGCGCATTGAGACGCTTGCAGCACTCCTCCGCGCCACGGGCGTCGAGATCGCGCTCGTCGACCATGCGGCGCCGCTCCTCTGGCGCAAGGTCGTCGTCAGCGCCGCGGTGAATCCAGTGACGGCGATCCTGGGTCTCCCCAACGGCGCCCTGCCGGACCACCCGGCGGGCGCGCTCCTTGCCGACGCGCTCGCGCATGAGGCCGCGCGGGTCGCCACCGCCGCCACGGGGATCGCGTTCGCCGAGGCGGATGCCGCGCGGCTCTGGCGGGAGGTGGCTGCGGCGACGGCCACGAACCGCTCCTCGATGCTGCAGGACGTTTGTGCCCGTCGCGTTACCGAGATCGATGCGATCTGCGGCGCCATCGCCCGCGAGGGCGCGCGGACCAGCATCCCGGCGCCGCTCAATTCCGCGATGGCGCTGCTCATCCACGCGCTGGAGCCGACCGGGCGCTCGGTCTGACCCTGGACAGGGTGACGCTGCGCCCCGCGCTCTGCGCTTAGCCGAGTTCGGCGACCTTCATCCCGAGAAGGACGTTGTCGATGAGGCGCGCGCGGCCCACACGCGCGGCGAGCAGGATCACGGCACACTCGGCCGGGTGGTCCAGCTCGTCGAGCGT
>SHYN01000033.1 GCA_009692785.1 Chloroflexota bacterium
CTCACCGACGCGGGCACGATCGGCGCACCGCTTTCGCGCGAGGCGATCTTCCTCTTCCAGAACGTCCTCTTCGTCGCCGCGACGTTCACGGTGCTCCTCGGCACGCTCTACCCGCTGATCGCGGAGGCGGTGAGCGGGGCACAGCTCTCAATCGGCGCGCCGTACTTCGATCGGGTCGAGGTGCCGCTCGCGCTGGCGCTCCTCTTCCTGATGGGCGTGGGGCCACAGCTTCCATGGCACGGCGCGTCGCGCGCGACGCTGGAGCGACAGTTCACGTTCCCACTCCTCGCCGCCGCAGCCGGGGCGACGGGTGCGGTCGCCGCCGGCCTGACCGGCGTCGCGCCCGCGCTCACCTGGGCCCTCGGGCTCTTCGTCACGGCCACCGTCCTCCAGGAATTCGCGCGGGGCGTGCGGGCGCGCCGGGCGCTCCACGGCGAGAGCGCGCCCCGTGCGCTCGCGAATCTGTTCCGGCGGAACGGCCGCCGCTACGGCGGCTACGTCGTGCACCTCGGCATCGTGGTCGTGGCTCTGGGGATCGCGACGAGCCAATCCGGAACGCTGGAGACCGAACGGACCCTCGCTCCGGGCGAGCACCTCACCGTGGGACGCCACGACGTGGAGCTCATCGAGATCCGCGACGTGCAGGAGCCGCAGCGCCGGAGCGTGGTCGCCCAGCTCCGTATCCGGGACCAGGGGGGAAGCGTGTCGGAGATCGGCGCCGCGCTCGTGACCTACCCCAACACACAGCAGGCGATCGGCTCGCCCGGGATCCTCGCCCGGCCGGGTGAGGATGTCTACGCGATCCTGGCCGCGTACGACCAGCGGGGCAGGGCCTGGGCCACGCTCCGCGTGCGCGCCATCCCGCTCGTCTCGTGGCTCTGGCTCGGCGGCCTCGTCGTTGGCATCGGCGCGCTCGTCGCAGCACTGCCTCCGCCTCGCCTGCGCCGACCGCCCACCCCCCAGGTCATTGGCGCGACGAGCCGGTGACCCGCGGTCGCGCGGCGGTGGTGCTCGCGATCACCGCGTTCGTGCTCGTCCTCGCGTTGGCCTTCCGCTTCGACCCGCATGACCTGCGGAGCAACGCGGTCGGCAGGCCGGCGCCGGCTTTTGCCCTTACCCGACTGGACGGGACCGGCACCGTCGCGCTCCGCGAGCTGGCGGGCAAGGCCGTCGTGCTCAACTTCTTCGCGTCGTGGTGCATCCCCTGCGTCCAGGAGCATCCCGTGCTCGTGAGCGCGTGGGAACGGTACTGGACCGCCGACGTGGTCTTCGTGGGGGTCCTTTATCAGGACGACCCCGCCAACGGACGTGAGTTCACGCGCCGGTTGGGGGGGACCTGGCCGACCGCGGCTGATGACGGTGGACGCACGGCGCTCTCCTACGGCGTGTTCGGGATTCCCGAAACGTTCTTCATCGGCGCCGACGGCGTCGTCAAGGGACGTCACATCGGTCCGCTTGACGACGCGACGCTCACCGCTGCGATCGAGGTCATCCGCCCGAGGACGCCACGGTGAGCCGCATCGGCATCATCGCCGCGCTCGGCGTGCTTGCGCTCGCGCTCGCATTCTCCGCGCGCTCCGGGCCGGAGACCGCGGCGGAGCGCGTGGACCGCATCAGCGCGGACCTCCGGTGTCCGGTCTGCCAGGGACTCTCGGCGCGCGACTCGCCGTCCGAGACCGCGCGCGACATGCGGAACATGGTGGCCCTCCGTGTGGCGGCCGGCGCGACCGACGATGCGATCCGCGACGAGTTCCGTGCGGCCTACGGTGACTGGGTCATGCTGCAGCCCCCGCTGCTCGCACCCACCGGCCTCGTCTGGCTCGCTCCGCTCGTCCTGGTCGGCGGCGGCCTGGCCTGGGCGCTCCGCTATGCGCGTCAGGCGTCACCCGTCGCCCCGGCGCTCGTTTCGGACGACGCAGCGGTCGCCACACTCCGCGAGCGGGTCGCAACGGCCGAGGCGGAGGACCGATGACGATCATCGTCTTTGTCGTGTTCGCGATCATCGGCGGGGCGCTCGCGCTGCGGCCGCTCGGCCAGAGCGCCCCCTGGCCGGTCGAGCTCCCCGACGAGCGGGACGATGTCGCGCGGGCGGTGTCGTCCCTTCGTGACCTCGAGTTCGCGCGCGCCGCGGGCACCATCGATCCGGCCGACCATGCGCGGCTCCGCGCGACACTGGAGGCAGGCGCGCTCGCGGCCACCCCTTCGGGACCGCGACGGACGGCGCCCGTGCGGACCTTCACGGTGGCGGCGCTGCTCTGTGGTGCGGCGGCCGTGCTCATCGTCGTGGCGCTGCCGCGCGAGGCCGGCGACCGCGCGCCGGGCGCCACGCTCACCGGCACGGTGCCGCTCGCTGGGTCGTCGCTTGCTGATCTCGAGTCACGGGCGAGGGCGGAGCCCCGCGACATCCCGAGCCAGCTGGCGCTCGCCGACGCCTACACGCAGGCGGGACGACCCGGCGACGCTTCGGTCGTGTACCGCGCCGTGCTGGGGCTTGACCGCGACAACGTGCCCGCGCTCAACGGGATCGCCATGATCCTGGACCTCGCCGGAGAGCGGGACGGGGCAGAGGTGGCCGTCGATCGGGTGCTCGCGCTCCGGCCGAGGAATGCCGACGCGCTGTTCCTGAAGGGGCTCATCCGCTACAAAAAGGAGGACTTTCGCGGGGCGCGCGCCGCATGGTCGACCTTTTTCGAGGTGGGCGAGTACCACCCGGCGGTGGAGATGGTACGGCCACTCTACGAAGAAGCGAGGCGACGGGCGGGACCCTGAGCCGGAAGGACCGAGGTGGGAACGCGCTGGGCGGCGTAGCGGAATTGAACCGCTCTGACTGGATCCACATTCCAGGGCCTTACCACTAGGCTAACGCCGCCATACCGCCGGACGATCCGGCGATGCCCAGTGTACCGTCCACACCCCGCTCGCGAATGGTCATGATCCCGCAGCCCCCAAACGAGGTGTCGCGCGGGGCTCATCGCGCTCTCTGTCGCGCTGCGGGTCGCGCTTCCGGCTCCGCTCGCGATTCGCCGGCTCCTGACGCTCGGGGCGCGCGCGTTCCTGAGTGACCCGCTCACGCTCCGTCTCGCGCTCGCGAACGGCGGTGACCGAGCGCTCGACCGCCTGAACGATCCGCTCCACGAC
Organism: Chloroflexota bacterium; assembly: GCA_009692785.1. GTDB lineage: Bacteria > Chloroflexota > Limnocylindria > P2-11E > P2-11E > SHYN01. Next base: position 3,139 of record SHYN01000033.1, read on the forward strand.
CGTGCGGGTCTCGCTTGGTCGCGCCTCGACGGCCGCCTTGGCGGACTCGCCGCCGCTCTTGTTCGAGGACTCGGTCGTCGCCTTGGCGACGGTCACACTGCCATCGCTCGTCGCGACAGCGGCTATGGCAGCCGGTGCGGCCGGAACATCGACCTTGACGGAGGCGACGCTGACCGCCGCGACGCCACCAGAGGACTTCGCGGCCGACGCAGATCCGCTATCGGAGGTCCGGGCGACCGACGGGGTGCTCGAAGTCTGGGTCGGGGTAATGCTCGCGCTCGTGGCGCCGTTTGACGGATCGCTCACGGCGGCGGAGCTGGTCGAGCGCGTGTCCGTTCTGGAAGCGCTGGACGCCACGCTGCCGTCGACCGCTGCGATCACGGCCGGGACCGCGAGGATGCGCACCGCTCCCTTGCCCATGTCTCAATGGATAACGGCCCTGCAGGCGCGGCGATACGGACGAAGTAGCAAATCGGTGGCAGGTGGCCGCGTACGGAGGTCCTGATACCGGCGCCTCAGTCGCGCGGCGGCGAGTACTCCGAAAGAGGCACCAGGAACGGGCGCGTGCGGCCCGGCTGGATCGCGAGCGGCTCCGGCAGGCCGTTCTTGGCGAATACCGCGAGGCGGATCCCGTGCAGGCGCTCGCTGCGCTTCTGCCAGACGGTGCGGCAGACGGGGCAGCCAAAGGGCCCATCCGCCAAACGCTCGCCCTGGGCGAGGAGGATCTTGGCGCAGCAGCGGTCAACGTTCGGCTGGTCGCCGTCGGTCGCCGCCAGGTAGGGAAACGAGGCCTCCGGCCCATTGCGTGCACTCCGCCGGAACTCGCGCCCATCAGCCCGGCGGAACGTCTCCGCCCCGGACTTCGTCCAGGCCGTCCTGCATTCGGGGCACGCGAAGGCGGCGGTCGCGAGGTAGAAGCCACCCCAATCGATGATCCAGTCCTCGCAGCAGTCGGCCAGGATGACGCGCTCGCTCACGTGCCGAGCATCCGCAGGAGCAGGGCCTTCTGCGCGTGAAGCCGGTTCTCGGCCTGATCGAAGACGGCGCTCTGTGGGCCGTCGATGACGTCGTCGGTGATCTCCTCGCCGCGGTGGGCGGGAAGGTCGTGCAGCACGATCGCGTCGGGCTTGGCGTGCGTCATGAGCTCCCGGTTCACCTGGAACCCGTGGAACGCGCGGCGTCGGCGTTCATATTCCTGCTCCTGCCCCATGCTCGTCCAGACATCGGTGTACACCACATCGGCGCCGCGCACCGCTGCGACAGGATCGTTCCCCACCTCGACCGCGCCGCCACTCGCCTTTGCCGCCGCCTCCGCCACGGAGCGGTACCGCGCCTGCGGCTCGTACCCAGAGGGGGTCGCGACGCGAAGCCGCGTGCCGGAGAGCGCGCAGGCCAGCATGAACGAGTGCGCCACGTTGTTGCCGTCACCGACGAACGCCGCCGTGAGCCGGCGGAGGTCGCCCTTTCGCTCACGCATCGTGAAGATGTCGGCGAGCGCCTGGCACGGATGCTCGAGATCGGAGAGACCGTTCAGCACGGGCACCCCGGTGTGCCGGACGAATTCCTCGATGGTCTCGTGCGCGTGGACCCTGAGCACGACGAGGTCCACCATTCGGCTCACGACCCGCGCGACGTCGGCGATGCTCTCCCGTCGCCCCAGACCGACCTCGGCCGGCGAAAGATACACCGCGTGACCGCCGAGCTGGATCATCCCAACATCAAAGGAGAGCCGCGTTCTGAGGCTCGGCTTCTCGAAGATCATCGCGATGGTCTTCCCCCGGAGCGGTGCGGCGATGGGGATCGGTGAGGCTTTATTCGCGCTGGTCGCGTCGAGCAGTGCGGCGAGGCCCGACGCGTCCAGATCCGCGAGCGACAGGAAGTGCTCGCCTTTGGTCCGGCTCACGCGAGGACCCGCAAACGAGGCCGCGCGGCGGCCGGCAGGAGGCGGATGAGCGCCTGGGCGGTCCGCTCGGGATCGTGACGGATGGTGTCCTGTTTCTGCCAGAGGTCGCGCGGGCCACTCCACCGGTCGATGAGCGGCGCCTCCACGCACTCCACACCGAGGGCCGCGATCTGGGTGCGCTCGGTGGTGCCAAGTGTCAGCTCGTGCAGCCCCTGCGCCGCGTAGTGAGCCCGCAGGCGCTCGGGCGCCGGATCGCTGTTCACGAGCACCACATCGAGCCCGCCGCCGCCGAGCAGCTCCTGGATGACCCGCACGTGATCGGCAAGGCTCAGGCCGTCGGTCTGCCCCGGCTGCTGGGTGGTGTTCGCGAGGTACACGACCGGCGCGTTGCTCGTGGCGATCGCACGCGCGATCTCGGGCACAAGGAGGCAGGCGCAGAGCGTGGTGTAGAGCGAGCCGGGGCCGATGACGATGAGCTCGGCGGCACGAAGCACCTCCACCGTGCCCTCCGTGGCCGAGACGCCGGGGTCGCGGAAGTAGAGCTCGCGGATCGCGGCCTTGCCCAGCCCGCGCACCTGGACCTCGCCCTCGACCACCGAACCATCGGCGAGCCGCGCGCAGAGCTGGGTGTCGCAAAGGGTCACCGGCAGCACTCGGCCCCGCAGGCCCAGCAGCCGCGACGCCACCTGGACCGCTTTCAGAAACGAGCCCTCCTGCTGGGTGAGCGCCGCAAGGAAGAGGTTGCCGAAGGCCATCCCGTCGAGCTCGTCGCTGGTCTCCGTCTCAAAACGGTGGCCGAAGAGCCGGCGGAGGTCCGGGTCGCCCTCCGCGAGCACGCTGAGGGCGCTCCGAATATCCCCGGGCGCCGGCATTCCCACCGCGGTGCGCACCGTGCCGGTCGAACGGCCCGAGTCCGTCACGGCGATGAGCCCGGTGATGTCGTCGGTGTGGGCGCGAAGACCAGCCATCACGGTGGGGGCCCCCAGCCCGCCGCCCACGACGACCGCCCGCAAAGCTGCCACGTACCAAGTGTCGCAGAGCGAGCGCTATGCAGGTATGCGAGAGTCATGGATACGCAAGGGAGGTCACCGATGCGCCTTTCACTCATGCCCCGGAAGAGCATCTTCTTCACCCTGTTCAGCCAGCACGCTGAAAACTCGCTCGAGGCCGCGCAGGCGCTCGAAGCGCTGCTTGGAGACTTCACCCGCGTGGCGGACAAGGTCAAGGAGATCCACGCGATCGAGCATCATGGCGACAAGCTCACCCACGAGATCATCCACACCCTCAATGAGACGTTTGTGACGCCCTTTGACCGTGAGGACATCATCGGGCTCGCCTCACGCCTCGATGACGTCTGCGACCTCGCCCACGACGTGAGCGAGACGGTCCTCCTCTACCACGTCACCGCGATCCGGCCCGCGGCGGTCGCCCAGGCGAAGGTCCTCGTACGCGCGGCCGACGAGCTGCGGATCGCGATGACGAAGCTTGACAAGCTCGAGGGCCTCGAGCAGCACTGGATCAACATCCACACCCGCGAGAACGAGGGCGACGCGATCTTCCGCGAGGCGCTTGGGGGCCTCTTCACGGGCAACCTCGATGCGGTCGAGATCATCAAGTGGAAGGACATCCACGAGAAGCTCGAGCTCGCGATCGACCGCTGTGAGGACGTGGCGAACATCGTCGAGATGCTCGTCGTGAAGCACAGCTAGCGGGTGGATTCCGGCCTGATCCTCATCATCCTTGTCGTGGTCCTCGGACTCGTCTTCGAGTACGTGAATGGCTTCCACGACGCGGCGAACGCGATCGCCACCGTCGTCGCGACCCGCGTGCTGAGCCCGGCGCAGGCCATCCTCATGGCGGGGTCGCTCAACTTCGCAGGTGCGCTGTCCGGTGTTGCGGTGGCGACGACGGTGGGCAAGGGCATCGTTGACTCCACCAAGGTGACGCAGGACCTCGTCGTCGCCGCGCTCGTCGCGGCGATCGCATGGGACCTCATCACGTTCTGGGCCGCGCTGCCCACCTCATCGAGCCACGCCCTCATCTTTGGCGTCATCGGCGCGTCAGTGAGCCGTCACGGCTGGGACGTCGTCATCGCGCCGGGCCTCCAACGCACCACCTTTGGCATCGCAGTCTCACCCACCCTCGCGTTCGTCGTCGCGTACCTGCTCATGCTCGCGATCTATTGGGGGCTCCGACGCGTCGCGTATCCCATGGTGAATCGCTTCTTCGGCCGCGCGCAGATCCTCTCGAGCGCGTACATGGCGTTCAGCCACGGTGGGAACGACGGGCAGAAGACGATGGGCATCATCGCCCTAGCTCTTTTTTCCGGCGGTTACATCGGGAAGGAGTTCTTCATCCCCGACTGGGTGAAGCTCGTCTGCGCCATCGCGATCGGCGTCGGCACCACCACCGGCGGCTGGCGGATCATCCGCACGATGGGCACGCGGATCACGGACCTCAAGCCTGTGAACGGCTTTGTCGCGGAGACGACCGCCGGCACCGTCATCGAGCTGGCGACGCGTCTCGGTATCCCGATCTCGACCACCCACGCGATCTCGGGCTCCATCCTCGGCGTCGGTGCGACGCGTCGTCTCTCCGCGGTCCGCTGGGGCATCGCCGGACGCATTGTCGGCGCCTGGGTCCTCACGATCCCCGGCTGCTTCGCCTTCGGCTGGGCCGCAGCCTCACTCCTCCAGCTGCTCGGCGTGCACGTCTAGCGGAAGTTCTCTGCGGCTACAACAGCACGATCCAGGGTGTGATTCCTGAAGCGATGCGCGGCCGGGTGTTCACCCTGCTCGATGTGAGCTGGAGCACGATGCGCCTGCTGTCGCTGGGGCTCGGCGCGCTCGTCGTGGACTGCCTCGGGATCGAGCCGCTCTTCTGGATCGGCGGGACCCTGCTCTTCCACGCCGGCGCGCTTGGATTGGCGCTGCGCGGCGGGATGAAGTTCGACTCGGACGGTGAGCACCGGCTGCGCTTGAGCCGACGCGGGCGCCGCGAACGGGGCGACCGCGACGAGCGATCTGGCGAAGCCGGCGCCGACGACGAGGAGCAGAGCCGGCGCGCAGCAGGCGAAGCCCGCGAGGACTCCGGGGAGCGCCCCGATGGCCCATCACGGCCGCGCGATGCCGCAGCCCGGCGGCCGGGTCGCGATCGCCTCGACCGTGGGCGCCATGTTCGCCCCGACCAGCAGGCCGAGCACGAGGGCGGCGGCGAGGACCGGCACGGGCACCGCGAGCACGACGGCGTCGCTGAGGGTGAGCACGAACGTCGGGTTGAAGACGTCGGTGAGGTAGCGCGGCCCGAATCCGGGCGCGAGCTGAGCCCGCGCGAATCGCGTGGCGGCGGACTGGTACTTCGGGATCGCGAGCGCATCGTCGCCCAGACGGACGCCGACGACGACCGCCTTCGGGTGGAACGCTCGTCCGCGCGGGGACGTGCAGTCGTGACCCCACCACATAAACGGCTGAGCGAAACGCGGTCGCTACGCCCCCGCGAACTCAGGCAGCCCGAACAGCTCGTCGAGCGAGCGGATGATGTGGTCTGGGATCGCCTCACCCTGTGCCGCGGCGACCGCGGCGGGATCGGCGAGGCCGGTGAGGATGAGCACGCCGGTCGCGCCGACGCGGTGCGCCGCCACGATGTCGTAGTCGGGCGAGTCGCCGATGACGACGACCGAGCCTGCCTGGGGGCCGGCCCAGCGGATCGCCTCGGCGAAGAGGTACGGCTCGGGCTTGCCAATGCAGAGCGCGCGCTTCCCGGAGGCCACCTCGAGCGCGGCGACGGCCGTGCCCGCGCCAGGCAGGAGCCGTCCCTCGACCGGGTAGGCGTGGTCGCGGTTCGTGCAGATGAGCTCGGCGCCACCCAGGATGCAGCGCTGCGCCTCGGCGAGCTTCGCGTAGGTGAGGTGGAGATCGAGGCCGACGACCACCGCGTCGGGGATCGGCGGGAGGTTGCCCAGATGCGTGAGGTACTCGGTCATCGCGCCCGGGTCGACGCCGTCGGCCGCCGCGAGCGCGGGCGGCCGGGTCCCCGGTAGGTCGGCGGCCGCACGGACGCCGATGCCCACGGCGCGGAGCTCATTCCGGAGGCCATCCGCGCCGACGACGAGGACGTCGCGCGGCGGCACCGCGCGACCGGCGAGATGCTGAGCGGTGGCGTACGCGCTGTTGATGATGTGCTCCAGGTCACCCCCGAGCCCGAGAGCCGCGAGGCGTCCAACGTAGTCGTCGCGCGTCCGGGTTGAGTTGTTCGTCGCGAAGAACACGGACCATCCTTCCGCGCGGAGCCGCGCGAGCGTCTCACGGGCGTACGGGAGGACGACCGAGCCGCGGTACAGGACTCCGTCCATGTCGAAGATCGCGACCGGCATGCTCAGCTCACTCCAACGCGTCGCGCTGCGCGCAGCAGCTGCGCGGGTCTTCCGAGCTAGAGGGCAGCACGGTAGAGCGCTTCGATGTCCTTCTGCACGGTCGCTCGCGGATTCACGAGGATGTTGCCGGAGAGCATCGCGTCGGCAGCCATGCTCGGCACCTGCTCGTCCGACACACCGAGCGGGCCGAGCCGGGTGGGTATGCCGATCGTCTCGTTGAGCTTGAACACGAAGTCGACTGCGGCTTTGCCACCTTGTTTCGCACCGAGCGCCTCACCGACCGCAGCGAGCCGGTCCTCGGCGGCGGCGCGGTTGAAGTCCATGACGTGCGGCAGGAGCACCGCGACCGCGGTACCGTGCGCGACGTGGCACCAGCCGCCGAGCGGGAGCGCCATCGCGTGGACGTTCCCGAGGCGGGTGTTGCTGAAGGCGAGGCTCGCGGTAAGAACGGCACGGAGCATCCCCTCGCGCGCGTCGAGGTCGTTCCCGTCCTTCACCGCTCGGATGAGCGAGCGGCCGACATCGCGGATCGCCTCGAGCGTGAGGAGCTCGGTGAGGCGGTACGAGTTCTTCGAGCAGAAGGACTCGATGGCGTGGACGAGCGTGTCCATGCCGGTGATCGCCGTGAGGAACGGGGGGAGCGAGCGGGTCATCTCGGGATCCTCGAGCGCGAAGAGCGCCGTGGCGTTCGGGCTGATGACGACAAGCTTCTTGTGATGCTCCGGGTCCGCGATGACGCTGTTGATCGTGATCTCAGCGCCCGTCCCCGCGGTGGTCGGGATCGCGACGACCGGCGCCGCAGGCTTTGGGACCTTGTCGATGCCCACGTAGTCGAGGACCGTGCCGCCGTTGGTGAGGAGGACGGCCGCCATCTTCGCAGTGTCGATCGACGAGCCACCGCCGATCGCGACGAATGCGTCGGCGCCGCACTCCTTCGCCCGCTCAAAGCAGCGCTGCACCTCGCCCCAGCCGGGGTCGGGCACCACCTCGTCGTAGATCTCGTACGCGATCCCCGCGACGCGCAGCCGCTCTTCGAGCGGGGCGACGAGGCCCGCTCGAAGGACGCCCTTGTCCGTGACGATGAGCGCCTTGTGCGCTCCGACCTGGAGCAGCGGCTCCGCGAGCGTGAGCGCGACACCGCGGCCGAAGGAGATGCGCGTCGGTATCCGGAAGACATCGACGCGTGCCATCTGGTCGGATGCTAGCCGCTGGCGGGTGTCCCGGCCGTCGCGCGCTGCGCCTCGGTCAGCCGTGCGGCCATCCCTAGACCACCGGCGCTTCCGCCTGAACGATCGGCAGGGTGTGGAGCGACCGCGGGACCAGGAGGACGCTGGCGCGCGTCGGTCTGCCGACGTGCTCATACGCGATCTCGAGTGCCTCCTCGACGTCCGTGGCGGGTCGGAGCTTCGCGCGACGCACGACCTCGCCGGACTCAGAGGCCGCGACGATGATCTGACAGTGCTGGAGCGTGAGCGCCACCATGACCGCGCGCTGCTCGCCGCCGCTGAAATGGCGCCGCGCGGCCTCGATGACAGCCTGCGGCGACGCGGAGCTCTCGAGCGCGGCGAGGAAGCGCTGCTCGCCCGCACCCGCACCCTCACCCTCCTCGAGGCGCGCGGGAATGATGATCGAGCCGCCCTCGCGAACGACCGGCGTGGGCGCGAAGCGGAGGTAGGTCGCGGCACGCGATGCCTGGTAGAGGTTGACATCCTTCGGCGCGCCCACTCCCGCGATGACGATGTCGTACTGCTTCGCGATCGGCCGGGTGTAGATCGCCTCAGCCGTTCGCACCATCTCGCGCAGAACGGCGTCCGGCTCGCCGGCGGCGACGGCGACGACCCGCTCGTGGTCGTCCACAACGACGTTCAGGCAGAACACGAGACCGGCGCGGCGGGCAAGCTCCGTGATCGTCGCGTGAAATGGGTTTCCCTCGATCACGCCGAGACGCACCCCCGGGTCCTCGATGAACCGCATGCCATGTGTCGCGGTGATGACCGGCTCCCCACAGCAGCCGATCGCGACCGTCTTTCGCCCGCCCGAGTAGCCGGCGTACTGATGCGGCTCGACGATGCCGGTCGCGATGACGAGGTCCGCATCCTTCACGACCTTCTGGGTGAAGCCGGGAATTCCGTACGGCGGGATGGGACCAAGGTCCGCCCACATCGCCGGATCGTTCCCATCGGAATCAAAGACCCGTACCCGCTCCACCACCGCCTGGCCGAGCTTCTGGCGCTTCTCGGCGACGGTGGTCGCGCGGTGGAGGCCGACGCCGATGCAGATCGCGATCTCCGCGTCCGCGATGCCGCCGGCGTTCAGCTCGTCGAGAAGGGGCGGAACGAGCCGATCGTCGGGGCAGGCGCGCGTCAGATCGGTGACGGCGATGATCACCGAGGGTCGGCGCGGCGCGATCGCGCGGACCCGCGCTGCAGCCATCTCGCGAAGCGGTGGCGAGCCGAGTGGCGCGCGAACAGCCGTGCGGGCAGCGCCGTCGAGATCGCCGATCGGCGTCGCCGGCGCGGTCTCGACGACGTCGAGGTCGAACCACGGCGCCACGACGAACTCCAGCTCCTGGTCCCCATACGGGACCCGCATCATCGGCGGCATGAATAAAAATGGTACGCCTTTCGCCGCGTAGTCTGGCGAGGCGAGTCAGCTCGAGCGCCGGCTGTCATCCACTGGACGGCGCCACGGCGACCGTCTCGGTGACGTCGCGTTCTCCGCTGCCGTCGCGGCGATCAGCAACGGCATCCTGATGACCGACGCCTCGGGGGTCGTCATCAGCGCGAACCCGGCCGCCGTGACCATGCTCGAGCCCGACGTCCTCGTCGGCGCGATCTTCGAGGAGCTCCCGACGCTCCGAGGCGCCTCGGTCGTGGAGACCACCGACCACGAGGTGGTGCGGCGCACCCGCCTGATGCGGAGCGGCGGTCCGGTCGTCATGGAGATCGTCAGCGCCGTGCTCGCGGCGCACGACGGGCAGCACGTGCACGCCGTGCGCGACGTGACCGCGCAGGCCGAGCTCGTCCGCCTCAAGGAGGACTTCATGCTGCAGGTCGCGCATGAGCTCCGCACGCCGATCGCGGCGCTCAGCGCGTCGCTCGACCTTGTGCTGCAGGACGCCCTCACGATGCCGCGAGATCAGCTCGCGGTCATGGTGCGCACGCTCAGCCGCAGTGCGATGCGGCTCGAAACGCTCGTCGAGAATCTCCTCGACGCGGGGAGCATCGAAGCCGGGACCTTTCAGGTCCGCCCGCTTCCAACATTCCTCGGGCGAGCAACGCAGGCGGCGCTGGCGCTGGTCCAGACGGTTATCGACCTGAAGCAGCAGACGGTGAACGTGACCGTGGCGCGGACCGCGGAAACGGTCGTCGCCGATCCGCGACTGACGGCTCAGGTCCTGACGAATCTCCTCTTGAACGCGAGCCGGTACTCGCCGGAGGGAGCCGGGATCGAGGTCACCGCGGTGGCCGACGGCGGGTACGTGCGCGTGACGGCGAAGGACGACGGGCCGGGGATCCCGCTCGACGAGCAGCTGCGACTCTTCGAACACTTCTTCCGCTCGCGGGAGGTACGCGATCAGGCGGGTGGCCTGGGTCTGGGTCTCACCATCTGCCACGCGATCGTCCACGCGCAGGGTGGCGAGATCGGCATCACCAGCGAGCCAGGCCGAGGCACCTCGGTACACTTCACCATCCCGAAGGCGCGTGAGCGCACGGCGGAGGTTGGGCCAACGTGAAGCTGCTCGTGGTGGACGACGACCGCGACCTCGTCGAGCTGGTGGGGTACGCGCTGAAGCGTGAGGGCCACGAGGTC
>SHYN01000034.1 GCA_009692785.1 Chloroflexota bacterium
GAGGAGCAGAAGCCCTCGTAGTCGATGTAGTCGGTGATCGTCGGGTGGTCGCTGCAGACCGGGCATTCCGGATCGCGGCGCAGGCGCACCTCGCGAAATGAGGCCTCGAGCGCATCGAACAGGAGATAGCGGCCGATGAGAGGATCGCCGATCCCGAGGAGGAGCTTGATGACCTCATTCGCCTGGATCGTTCCGATGATCCCGGGGAGCACGCCGATGACCCCAGCCTCGGCGCACGACGGCGCGAGCTCGGGGGGCGGCGGCTGGTGGAACAGGCAGCGATAGCAGGGACCTTCGAACGGCTTGAAGACCGTCACCTGGCCCTCGAAGCGGTAGATCGAGCCGTGGACGACGGGCTTGCGCCACTTCACCGACGCGTCATTCAGGAGGTACCGCGTGGGGAAGTTGTCCGCGCCGTCGACGATGACGTCGTAGTCGGCGATGACGCGATCGATGTTCGCGCTCGTGAGGCGCTCCTCGTACCCGACGATCCTCACGTCGGGGTTGAGTGCCTCGATCGCCTGCCGCGCCGACTCGACCTTTGCCATGCCGATGCGCTCGGTCGTGTGGAGGATCTGCCGCTGGAGGTTTGTCGCGTCGACGACGTCCGAGTCGACGATGCCGAGAGTGCCGACGCCGGCCGCCGCCAGGTAGATCGCGACCGGGGAGCCGAGTCCGCCCGCGCCGATGAGGAGGACCTTGCTCCGGAGCAGTGTGTGCTGCCCGGCCTCGCCAACCTCGGGGATGAGGATGTGCCGCGAGTAGCGCCGGGTCTGATCCGTGGTGAGGGTCTCCGGTGTCTTCCAGGGAAAGCCGGAGTCCTTCCAGCGGCTGAACCCGCCGGTCATCGAGATCACGTTCGTGTAACCGAGTCGCGCGAGAATATCCGCCGCCATGATCGAGCGGACGCCCCCAGCGCAGTAGAGGATCGTTGTCTTGGACTTGTCGGGGAGGCGCTCCTCGGCCCACTGCTCGAGGAAGGACTTTGGAAGGTGCTGCGCGGTGGGGATATACCCGTCATCCCACTCGTTCTTCTCGCGGACATCGCCCAACTGGACGTCGCCTTTCAGAAGCTCATCCACCTGCTGTGGCGTGGCCTCCTTGGTGCGCTTCCTGATCTCGGCGAAGTATTCACGATAGGTAGTCACCCGTATAACTCTAAACCGACCCCATCGCTTGGTCATTCCCTACAGTTGGTGGATGGAGACCATCAGCTACGACCTCCTGAAGCTCGGGTATCACCTGGGGCTCGCGATCATCGTTGGCGGAAGCCTGGTCCTTGGCGTGGCGGCGGCGCCAGCCATCTTTCAGGGCGCCAGGACCCGTGGGGAGGGCGGCCTGCTCTTTGGCGGCGTCCTTGCCCGCTACGACGGTCTCGCGGTTCCCGCGGTCCTCGTCGTTGTGCTGGCGTCCGTGTTCAAAGCCTTTGGCTACGAATCGGTCGGGCCGCAGCTCATCGCTCGCTGGCTGTCGCTCGCCCTGCTCTCGATCGCCACCCTCTACGCGAGCGTCTGGGCGAATCCGATCGCGCGCTCGCTGCGTGCCACCACCGAGGATTGGGGCAGCCTGCCCGAGCACGCGCCGGCGCGGCGGGAGTTCATGACCCTGCACCGCCGCTCGCGCCGCGCGATGTCCATCGCCGTCCTCGCCGGGATCGTCGCTCTTTTCCTCAGCTGATGAAGCGCTCCCTACTATCGATGCGTGCCCTCCGTCCTGCCCACGAGCGGTCGGAAGACCGCCCCCACCGAGCGCTTGGGAGCCATCGCGAGGTACCGAGTTGCTCGCACCAAGCGCGACCGGGTCAAGGATGCGGATCAGCTGGTCGCTCTCGTCGACGACGTCGGATTCTGCTTCGCCTTCACTGCCGAGCCGGCGTTTCCGGTTCCCGGCGCCTTCGATCACCTCGCGACGAGCGATGAGGGCCGCAAGTGGCACTGGATGTGGGAGTGGAAGGACGAGCTGGCCGCGGCGAAGCGGCTGTACTACGGCAAGCTGCTCGTCAGGAAGCCGACCTTCGTGTCGCTTCGGATGCTTCCGCTCTTCTACGCGACCCACGGGCGGCCCGGCGAGCTCGATGATCATCAGGACGACGTACGGAGCGGGCGCGTATCGGAGCTAGGGCGCCGGATCATCGAGCACCTCGGACAGCACGGTGAGTCTCAGACGAAGCGCATGCGAGCGCATCTCGGCGTGACATCGGATGACGGCCGGCGCCAATACGGGAAGGCGATCGAGGACCTCCAGCGCCTCATGTACGTTGCACATGTTCGCGCGGTCGGCGACGGCCGGGAGGACTACAACTACACCTACGACCTCTTCGTCCGCCGGTACCCCGAGGCGGTGCGCGCGGCCGAGCCGCTGTCCTCGAGCGAAGCGAGCAGCGCGCTGCTCGCGCATCTCATCGCCGAGGCGGGTGCGGTGACGCCGCGGCAGGTCGAGCGGCTGTTCGACTGGGATGCGGATCAGCTCGCTCGGGCCGCCGCATCGCTCGAGGCAAAGGGCGGGTTCATCCGCGTGGGCACCAGCCTCGTCCTTCCGGAGCTCGTGTCGTGACCCTCCGCTGGACTCCGCTGCGCCGTCCGGACGGGGTGACGATCGAGCAGGCGCCCGCGCGGAACAACTCCTGGTACGTGCTCGTGCACGACCCGGCTGGTACCTGCGAGGTTCGCTACGCGAGCCAGTCCGCGAACACGTGCCTCGCCATCGGACTCTCTCCCGATGTGGCGAAGCGCGAAGCGGAGGCGCACGCGGCCCGGTACGATACCGGCATCTAAATGGACCTTCAGCAGCTCCGCTCGTGGATCTTTGAGCTCTACGAACCCCTTGCGAACGAGCGGCAGTACGTCATTCACGATGCCGAACGCGGTAACCTGCTCATCGACGTTCCGCCGTTCAGCGACCGGGCGCTTCGGCTTCTGCGGGGCGCTGGCCGAGCCTCGCTCCTCCTCGTGACGAACGCGGGCCGAGCCACCGACGCGCACCGCTACCGCGAGGCGCTCGGCGTCCAGATCGTCGCGCACGAGCGCGACGCGAGCGCGGTGCCCGGCGGTCCCGATGTGCGGCTCAAGGACGATGAGCTGCTGCGGCCGGATTCGCGTGCGCTCCGAATGGGCGATGCCACGGTCCTCATCGCGAGGAAGGCGGGCGGCGTGCTGTTCTGCGGTGATCTGGACCTCGCAAGCCCGGTGGCGCGGCCCCTCGGCGCGCTCCAGTTCTCCGCGGTGCTCTCGGCCCGGCGACCGCCCGTGTGGAGCGCGGGTCGCGATGAACTGCTCCGCATGCACGGCGAGCTCCCCAGGCCGCGCAGGCGTTTTGGGATCCTGCTCCAGGCACCCTGGGACCGCGCGCACCGGGGCCGACTCGAAGATCAGATGGTGGCGAATCCACTGATTCCGACCGACCGCACGACGGCGGACGAAGCCGCGATGGGTCCCGCCACGCTCGTGGTCGCGCGAGCGGCACGTGACCTCGTCGAGCGTCCTGCCCGTCCAATCTGGGCGAACGGCACCGGGACCGGTCCGAGCGCCGCGCCGCCGGCGAGCACTGCGGGACGCTCGCGGCCGCGCAACTTTGCGGAGGACTGGTCGGCCACAGCATCCCCGCGGCCGCCGCTCACGATCGCGCATCAGCCGACCTCGTCCCCTGTGGCCCGCTCGACGCCGCCGCACCACGCCGCGACCATCGAGGTCACCGGCGGGATCGACCTCTCGCCGGACGGCACCGAGGTGCTGTTCGCGCGGGGCAGCGATGCGGCGGATAGTCCGGTCGAGATCTGCGCCGCCCCGCTCGCCGAGGGTGATCGCATCTTCCAGCTCACCGACGCGGAGGCGCGATCGGTCGCACCTCGGTGGTCGCCCGACGCGCGTTGGATCGCCTTCTTACGCGGGCTCCGGACCGACCAGGCGCTGCACGTGGTCGACCGTGATGGCAAGGGGGAGCGTCGCCTCTCCGCCGGGCCATTCGATGACTTCGCCTGGTCTCCCGACGGTGCGCGGATCGCCTGCGGATCCGCCGGTGGCATCAGGATCGTCGAGGTTGCTACTGGGGCGAGTCGTGCCCTTGCCGAAGGGATCGCACCACGCTGGTCGCCTGATGGAACGCGCCTCGCCTTCACGCGCGGTGCGCCCGGCGCTCGAGCAATCCACGTCATCCCGGTGGCGGGCGGGGCGGAGACACGACTCGAGATCGGAGCTGAGGCCTGGGGGCCCGAATGGTCGCCCGAGGGCACGCGTCTCGCCTGCACCGTTGCCGCGGGCGGCCGCACCCGCATCGCCGTGGTGACGCTCGCCGCCACGGCGGTCGTCTCAATCCAGCGCCTCGGCGTCTCCCCATGCTCTGAGCTCCAGCCGCAGTGGCGCGCGGATGGCCGCGGTCTCCTCTACCTGCAGGATCAGGGTGCGGGACAGGTGAGCGTGCGACGGGTCTTCGTCGCGTCGCAGACCGACACGCCCGTCGCCGACCGACCGGGAACGCACGCCTCTCCCCGTCTTGGACCGGACAGTGAGTCCGTGGTCTATGTGCTTGCGAACGACCTGTGGTCGCAGCCGAAGGGCGCCGTGGAGCCTCGCCGGATCAGCTAGCCCCCGCCGCCCATCGCCGCGGCGATCGTCGAGAGCAGTGCGTTCGCCTGCAGCCGTTCCGCGAGCCGCCGCGCCTCGGCGAGATCGGGGGTGGCGTCCGCGGCGCGACCCAGAAGGCGAAGCGCCCGCGCGTGATCGATGGTCGCCACCGCGCACTCATGGTCCAGACGCAGGCTCGCGAAGGCCTGGAGCGCGTCGAAGAGGAGCTTTTCCGCGCGACCGTGCTCGCCCTCCCGGAGCGCCCGGAGTCCCTGAGCCTGCACCAGCAGCGCGCGACCGCGCGCGTGACCGGTTCGCTCGATCGTTGTCGCGATCTGTTCGTCGTGAGCTTCGTCGGCAATACCCCAGCGCGCCGCCGCAAGCACAACGAGCGGTCCCCACAGAACGCGGTTCACGATCGCTCTCGGCCAGCCCGCGCGCCGCGCGGCGTGGTAGGCCTCACCGCTCGCGCGCTGGCCGTACACCGCAGCCAGAAGGTTGCCGCCGACGACGGCCGCCGCGCCGTCTTCGCGGTCCTGCAGGCGCTCGCCGTACCGGCGTTCCTCCTCATCGTTCGCGAGCGCTGCGGCCGCCGCCATGGCGACGACCATGACCTGCGCCGCAGGGCCGCCGGTCATGCCATCGGCGAAGAGGTCGATCCCGGCGGCCGCGACCATGGCGGACCCGAACTCGCCGGCGATGAGGTGCGCGAGCGCTTCGGCCTCGACCGCGCGCATGCCGAGGCGCGGCTTTTCTGTCGTGCTCGCGAGCTCGCGTGCCCTCACGGCGTGCTCGGTCGCCTCGGCCAGGTCACCAAGCACGAGCGCCTCTTCGCTCACCATCGTGTGGGCGTCAATGAGCTCATCTGAATCCTGGAGTGATTCGGCGATCGGGAGCCGGCGACGGTGCGATGCGAGCGCGTCGCGAAAGCGGCCAAGCTCGCGCTGCGCGTACCCGATCGCGTCAAGGCACAGCGAAACCTCGCGGAACAGACCGAGCTCCTCCGCGATGCCGAGCGCCTCCTGTGCGGTCCGGAGCGACTCCTCCCAATCCAGGTCGGTCGCCCTGGGTTGCAGACGTGGTGCGAACGCACGTGCTGCCAGCAGGCGCGCACGATCACGAGAAGGTGCGGGACCCGCCAGCGCGAGGCCCTGCCCGATGAGGCCGGCGAGATCGGGATGCTTCGCACCCCAGCGCGTGCAGAGCTCGCAGATGGCCGAGATCAGCCTGGTCTTCTCCTCCGGACCCGCGTCTGCGGCCTCCAGGAGCGCAAGCGCGCGTGCGTAGATCGCGAGCCCCAGGTCGGACTCGCCACGATACCGGCGGACCCTTCCGATGAGGTAGATCGCCTCGACGGCCGCTGCCGTGTTCCCGAGCTTCTCGTGGAGCTCGAGGGCCTGCTCGCCAAAGCGCATCGCTTCGACGTGAGCGTGGATCGCGAGCGCGCTTTCCGCGGCCTTCCACGAATAGTCCGCCGCCTTGGCGTCGTCCTCGCCCATGAGGTAATGGTGGGCGAGCGCAGACGCGAACTCCGAGACGCCGGTTCCGAGGACCTTCTCCATCGCCGCGGCAACGCGGCGGTGAAGCTCGGCGCGCCGCCGCATGAGGAGCGTGTTGTAGGCGACCTCCTGCGTGAGCGCGTGCTTGAAGCGGTAACGTCCCTCGCGTCGCTCACCGGGCGCCGCCTCCAGGATGAGGTCGGCAGCAATGAGCGTGTCGACCGCGTCCGCGAGCCGAGCGCCGCCCGCCTCGCGGAGCACCGCGTCGCCGAAGTGCTGACCGATCACGGAGGCGAACTGGAGGCTCTCCTTGGCGTCGGGCGGAAGCCGGTCCACGCGGGCGGCGATGACAGCATGGAGGGTCGCCGGCACCTCGAGTGCGCTCGCCGCGTCGCGCATCCGCCACTCGCCGCCCGCATCGCGCGACACCGCGCCGGATTCCACGAGCGACCGAATGGATTCCTCGATGAAGAATGGATTGCCGCCGGCTCGGGATACGATCCGATCGCGGAGCGCGTCCGGTGCCCAATCGAATGCGGACTCGACGATCCGGGATGCATCCTCGTTCGTGAGGGGCTCGAGCACGATCTGACTGAAGTTCGTCCGCGACGGGCGCGGCTCGGGTGCCCCTTGACCCAAACGCTGAGCGAGCAGGAACAGCATCGGCACGCGCGACGGTCGCGTGGCGACGAACCAGAGGAGATCGAGCGACGCCGGGTCGGCGAAATGAAGGTCCTCGAGAACATAGAGCAGCGGGCGCTCTCTCGCGAACCCGGCCAGCAGGTCAAAGACCGCGATATAGAGACGGCGTTTCCACTCGTCGGACTCGCTCTCGGGTCGTGCCGCCCCCGGGAGGTGAAGGAGCTGGGCGAGGAACTGGGCCATCAGGGGTGACGGGAAGCCCATGGCTCGCAGGCGTGTTGCGAGGACCGCCGCGGCATCGGGAGCGGCGGGGTCGATATCCAACGCATCGCGGAGCGGTTCGATGAAGCCCGCATACGACCGCTGGTTCACGCGCGAGAACGTCCAGCGGAGAACGCGTGGCACGTCGGACGGCCCCGCACCCTCGGCTGGGTCGGTGAGCCCGATGAATTCCGTCAGCAGGCGGCTCTTGCCGATGCCGGCCTCGCCCGCCACGAGCACGACCTCGGTTCGCCCGATGCGGGCGGATTGATAGGCGAGGTCGAGCCGCGACAGCTCCATCCAGCGCCCGACCAGTGGGGCGTTGAGCTCCAGCCGCTCGTGCGCCTCCGTCCGCTCGGAGGTGAGCGCGTAGGCGAGCACCGGTTGCTCCTTGCCCTTCATCGCGACAGGGCCGACCTCACGGAACGAGAACTCGCGATTCGTGAGGCGGAAGGTCGCCTGGGTGACGTAGATCTCACCGGTCCCCGCCGCGCCCTGGAGCCGCGATGCGATGTTGACGGTGTCGCCCATCACGCCGTACTCGGGCCCGGCTCGCACGCCGGAACCCGCGACCACGAGCCCCGTGTGGACGCCGACGCGTAGCCCAATCTTGAGGCCGCGCTCCTTCTGAAGGCGTGCGGCGTGCGTGCTGAAGACGTGCTGCATCGCCAGCGCGGTTCGGAGCGCGCGCCTGGGGTCATCCTCGTGGGTGATCGGAGCGCCGAAGATCACAAAGATCGCGTCGCCGATGAACTTCTCGATCGTCCCGTCGTACCGGATCGCCTCTTCCGCGAGCGCCTCGAAGATGCCCGCCAGCAGCTCCTGAAGCAGCTCCGGGTCAAGGTCGTCGGCGAGCGCGGTGAAGCCGACCATATCGGCGAAGAGGACCGTCACGAGGCGCCGTTCCTGATCGAGCATCTGCACGAACAGCGTATGCCCGATGTGTCCGGCCTAGCTGAGCCGCTCCGCCGCCACCCGCTCCAGCACGCGCTCGGCCTCAAGGTCGCGGGAGCCGTCTGGGCGCTCCGGCCACCTGAAGACGAACTCGTCCATTCCGATCTCGACGAAGCGGCCGGTGAACTCATCGAAGGCGTCGAGGGATCCGAAGGGCGCCGGGCTCGCGCGGTGGGCGAGTACGCGGTGGCGGATCTTCCCGGGGTCGCGGCCGATCGCGGCGCAGGCAGTGTCCAGGAACGCGCGCTCGGCCACGACGCGGCGGACCGCCGCGGTGAACGTGTCGGCAGCGGTGCCGGGGTCGCGGCCGCCCTGATTGACCCAGATGTCGGCGTACCGCGCCGCGATCGCGATGGCGCGCGGTCCGCGCGCGGCGACCGCAAAAGGCGGTCGAGGTCGCTGGATGCCGGCGGGCACCGCCGCGTGCACGCGATACTGGCGCCCCGTGTGAGCGACGGTCTCGCCCCGCAGCAGCCGGTCGCAGATCTCGAGCGACTCCTCCAGGCGTCCGACGCGCTCACTCGCCGGCATGGGGTCGTGGCCAAGCGCCCTTTCGTCACCGCCGGCTCCACCCGCCCCGATCCCCAGCTCGAACCGCCCGCCGCTCATCCGGTCAGCGGTCGAGGCATGGTGGGCCAGCAGAGCCGGATGACGGAACGTCACCGGGCTCACGAGCGCCCCGATCCGGACGCGGGTCGTGACCTGGGCCATCGCTCCCAGCGCGGTCCAGCAGTCGTAGCTGATGAGACGTGGGTAGATCAGGTGATCGGCGAGGTGGAGGCTGGCGAAACCAAGCGCTTCGATCCGGCGCCACGTTCCAAGAAGTTCGGCGAAGGGGCCGTGCGCGAGCGAGAGGATCCCGATCTGCGGGCGGGTCAGGCGGAGGCCCACCGCGCGATGCGCGCCACCGCTTCGCGGAGGTTGTCGAGCGAGTTCGCGTACGAGAGCCTGAGATAGCCCTCGCCCGCAGCGCCAAAGGCCGTGCCGGCGAGTGCCGCGACCCCGGCGTCCGCCAGGAGTCGGTCGGCGACGGCGTCGGAGCTGCCGCGCCCGAGCCGGGTGATGTTCGGAAAAACGTAGAAGGCGCCGGCCGGCACGAGGCACGACACGCCTGGGATGGCGTTCAGACCGGCAACGATCGCGTCACGCCGCTCGCGGAACGCCGCATTCATCACCGCGACCTCGGGCAGCGGGCTCGCGAGCGCCGCGATGCCAGCCCGCTGCACGAACGTGGCCGTGCACGAGACCGAGTTCGTCACCAGCTTCGTCACAGACTCGATGAGTGCGGTCGGGAAGACCCCGAACCCAAGTCGCCAGCCGGTCATCGCGAAGGTCTTGCTGAAGCCGTCGAGGATGATCGTGCGTTCCGCCATACCCTCTTCGGCGTACACGGAGTGATGCACCCCGTCGTAGATGAGATCGGCGTAGATGTCATCGGCGAGCACCCAGAGGTCGCGTTCGCGCGCGACCGCCGCGATGGCCCTGATCGTCGCGAGCGGGAGCACCGCGCCCGTTGGATTGTTCGGGGAGTTCACCACGATGAGCTTTGTGCGATCGGTCACGAGCGAACGGAGCTCATCCAGATCCGGTGCGAAGCCATTCCGCTCCCGCAGCGGCATCGGCACTCCCTTTGCCCCGGCGAAGTCGATCATCGAGCCGTAGATCGGGAAGCCGGGATCCGGGTAGATGGCCTCGTCTCCTTCTTCGAGGAGCGCGAGGAGCGCGTAGAACATGATCGGCTTGGCGCCGGGGGTCACGATGACCCGCGCTGGGTCGACGGCGAGACCGCGATCGCGTGCGAGGTGGTTGGCGATCGCCACGCGGAGCTCCGTGATGCCGACCGACGGTGTGTAGCGGGTCTCGCCCCGGGCGATCGCCGCGCGGCCCTCCTCGACGATCGCGCGCGGTGTGTCGAAGTCCGGCTCGCCGATCTCGAGGTGGATCACGCTCTTTCCCGTGGCCTCGAGCGCCTGGGCACGTGCGAGGACGCTGAACGCGGTCTCGGTCCCCAGACGCGATACGCGTGTCGCCAAGGGTCGCACTATTTTGCGAGGATAGTCCGCGTTCGTGTCAGGGTGTTGTCGCTGCGACCGGAACGCCGACCGGCCCGATCCGCAGCCCGTCGGCCGCACCGCTCATGAACCAGAACAGTCCGGTTTCCCGCCCGACGTAGAAGCCGGAGCCATCCGGCGACCAGCCGGCGAAGCGGCCGTCCTGTCGTGCCGTCGTCGCGCCGCTCACCGCGTCCACCAACGTCGCCACCGGAACCCGGACGGTCTGCGAGCCCTGCGGACGGGCCTCGCTCGCCGTGTAGGCGATGACGGCTCCGGTCGGTGACCACGCGACGTCGGTCACGAGGTCCGCCGGCACGATCGTGGCGCGGGCATCCGCCACCCTGACGAACGCGATGAACGATCGGCTCTGCGCGCTCGTCGCCCACGACAGACCGAGGCTCAGGTGCGAGCCGTCGCCGGAGGCGACGAGCTGGGCCACGCCACGCGAGGTCACGCCCGTCGCCGGCAACCCGACCCGGGTATCGCTGAAGAGCCCGTCGACCGACGCGAGCGCCGTGCGTTTCGCGTCGCTCACCACATCGATCGTCTGGCCGGTGCGCAGGCGGAGTGTCGCGTCCAGCGTGCCGTTGCCCAGAACGTAGAGGCCGCTCTTGGACCACGCGGCCTCGCGACCCGGCACCGGCGCGGCTGCTGCGGCGCCTGTCGGCGATGCGAAGCGGACCTGTAGATCATCGGGGGGATTCGCGCCAACCGGCTGGGTTCCGGCCGGTGACGTGACCGCGACGATCGTTCGGCCATCGGGCGACCAACTGGCCGTACCGCGGCCGACCTGACCCAGCGTGGGCAGCCGGGTGATCTGGCCGCTCTGATCGATCGTCACCACGCCGACTGTCTGCTGACCCGGAGTGGTGTCGGTCGTGAGCAGGCTGGACGCGGTCGGCGACCACACCGGGAGGGGGACGGGTGCCCGTCGAAGGTTGCCCGGGTTGGGGGTTCCGGCACGGAGCAGGCTCGTCCTGCCCTCCGGGTCCACCGACCAGAGGTTCCCGGCGAGGACGTAGGCGTAACGCGCGGCCGGCGGTTTCACGGCGGGCGCCGTGGGCGGGCGGGCAACGCGCGTGGTGTCGGGGAACCAGACGTCGGGGTCGGAGACGGAGTCGAGCAGGACCGTGGCCTGGGGGGCGCCCGGTCTGGAGAGATCCAGCCTCACGACGCGCGTGCTCGTGAACGCGATCGCGCTTCTCTTGTCCGTCGCGATCCGCGCACGCTCGATGAGCCCGGCCGAGGTCGAAAGGCCGCTGAGCTCGCTGCCGCCAAGAAGCAGCTGTCCCGGCTGCGCCCCGCGGTGGACGAGCAGCCGGCCGTCTGGCCAACGGCCGTCGAGCCGCAGTCCGTCTGGAGTGCCGACGACAAGCTCGCGGCGCGGGTCGCTGCCGTCGGCGTAAGCGCTCCAGAGCGCCGGTTCGGAGACGAGCGTCATCGGCTCGGCATCCGTGCCGCCGCCGCTGACCCGGCCTGCGAAGAACCAGACGCGGCCGTCCTCGCCGATGAACGAGGAACCGGTGGAGAGGCCGCTGATCGGCCGGAGCTGGTTCAGTGCCCCATCGCGAAGAACGCCGAGGAGCCCCCCGGTCGTGTTCACGAGCAGCTCGTCGTCGTCCAGCCACTCTCCCGCGATGGCGTCGTCGAGCTGTGTCGTGCGCACCCACTCCCCGCCGACCTTTGCGATCCAGATGTCGCTGCGTCCGTCGGCGGTGCGCTGGAGGGTCGCCGCGACCTTCGTCGCGCTCTTCGACCACCGTTGGTCGATGAGCCGCCGGCTATCTCCGAGGAGTTGATCGGTCAGGCTGATCTCGCTCCTGGTCCCGTCGACACGCGCCAGCACGAGGCGGGCGCCGGACTCCAGGTAGGCGACCGCGCCACCGTCCGGGGTCCAGCGCGTCTTCGACACCCGGCGGACGTCATCGGATTGTGCGACGGCCCGGCGGAGCGTGCCGTCGAGATTCGCGACAAAGAGCTGCGCCCCGCCTTCGGGTCGAGTGCTCCACCAGGCGAGTCGTCCGGTCCTGGAGAGCTCGACCCCCGGTCGGGCGGGGATGCCGGCGCGGGCCCCTGCCGAGATCCGTTCGGCGAGCGGGATGTCCTTGATCGAGAGGACGACGATCCCCGCGCTGAGCGAGACGAGCAGAGCGGCGCTCAGCGCGTACGGAAGCAAATGCCGGATGGGTCGCACAGCCCAATAATGAGGGTATGACGCCTCTGGAAACAGCCCACGCGTTCATGGTCGCCCTGGAAGCCCGCGACCCCGACGGCGCGGCGGCGCTCTGCGCGACGGACGTCACGATCCGCCTACCCGGCGGGGACAACGAGCTGGAGGGCCGGGACGCCGCCCGCAAGCTGATCCGGATGGCCCCGGCATTCCGGCGGCTCATCCGGGAGGAGGTCGTGGAAGGGTCGACCGTGATCCTGAAGGGCCTGACCCGCGCCCCCGGGCTGTTCACGAACTTCACGACCTGGACGTTCGAGACCGACGGCGAGCGGATCACGCACCTCACCTTTCAGTGGAGGCCCGGAAACTAGTCTGGGGCGGACCCGCCGCTACCCTTCCGGGGCGCCACGCTCCGTTGGAACCAGTGAACGCGAGACCGGCCGCGCGGACGGGTGAGCCGCCGAGCGTCAGGCGTAGTGATGTGAGCACCGCAGGACGGTCTTCTGTCCGTCTCCGCTGCGGATGAACAGGATGCGGAGCTTGTCGGACGCGCTCGCTGACCAGAAGCCCGCGAGATCGCCGCCCAACTGATGCACCCTGAGCGACGGGTGCCGCTCGTTCCCGTCCAGAAGCTCCAGCGCCTTCATGATCCGCTGCTGGTCCGCTTTCGGGAATCGGACGAATGTGTCGAGGAACTCAAGAGAGAAACGGAGTGACCGAAGGGTCGCGATCGGTCAACGCGCCCGTGGCGGTGAGCGCCGTCGCCGTTTGGCGAGGCGCAGGAGCTCCTCGGTCGTGAGCTCGTGAACGCG
>SHYN01000035.1 GCA_009692785.1 Chloroflexota bacterium
CTCGCCGCCGCGGGAGGAACGGTCGGCGTCATGCTCGGCGCTCCGGCGATGGGGCTCGCGGTGCAGACCCTCGGCTTCTGGGCAGCCTGGCTGTTCGTCGGCGTCGTTGCCGCGGCGGCGCTCGCCGGAACGGCGTTCATCCGCGGCGAAGAGGAGCTCGTCTGAAACGGCATCTCGGACCGACCGCGATCGCCTGCGTTCTCGCGCTGGCGGTCGCCGCGCTCCACGCTGGGGTGACCCACGCCCAGCTCGCCGCGCAGACCACACGCGCGCCGGTGCGCCTCGACCCGTTCGGCAGCGCGAGCGGCGCGCTCGCGCTGCTCCTCACGATCGCCGCCTACCTCTGGCTCGGCCGCAGGATCCGCGTCCGCGGTGGTGCACCCCGCACGGCGCTCCTCGTCGGGCTGGCCGGTGGCATCGCGAGCGGGCTCGGCAGCGGGCTGGCGCCGGTCCTCGCCGTGAGCGACTACCTCGCCGATGCGCTCAGCCGCGTGTCGGTCCCGCCGCTCTTCCTACCCGCGGCGCTCGGACTCTACGCGGCGCTCCTCACGGTGTTCTGGGCGCTCGTGGCCGCGGCTTCGGCATGGTGCGGCGCGCGGGGAGCGCCTCCAAGAGCCTCTTCGACGCACTGCTGACCTCACGCACCGCGGCTTCGAACGCCGCACTGTTCGCCGCCGCGGGGACCCGCATCCCGCTCACCTTGCGCACGAACTGGAGCGCGGCCTCCGCGATCTCCTGGTCGGAGGCCGGCCCGATCGGGTAGCGGAGGACCCTGATGCGGCGAAACTAGCACCTGAACCCCCGCGAACCTCGGTACGACCCTTGCGCTTCCCGCCAGCTGGCCCGACCCTCGTCTGGATGCTCTTCGCCATCGCCTCGACCCTGGTCAGCGCGGCTTTCTCCATCTTCGTGCTTGCCGGCTACAAGAGGCGGGGCCACCGCCACCAGCTCACCTGGGGGATCGGCCTCGCACTGTTCGCGATCGCCTCCGCGGCCGGGCTCGCCGCCCGGACGGGCGGTGCGAACGACCTCGGGTACCGGATCTTCTATCTGTTCGGGGCGATCCTGAACGTCGGCTGGCTCGCCCAGGGAACGGCGACGCTCCTCGCGCCGCGGCGAGTGGCCGATCTCTCGCTCGCGGGCCTCATGGCGTTCTCCTTTGTGTCGGCGTTCGCCGTCTTCGCGAGCCCGGTCGATCTCTCGGCCGCGGTGGACACCGGACGCGGGTTTCAGACCTCGGTCGTGCCGCGCCTGCTTGCCGGCCTCGGCAGCGGCCTTGGCACCATCGTGCTGGCCGGCGGCGCGCTGTGGTCGGGGTGGACCTTCCTCCAGCGGGGCAGAAGTGGGCGGCGCGCCCTCGCGAATCTCATCATCGCGATCGGCGTGCTCGTCACAGCGGCCGGCGGCACCGCGGCGTTCACCGGCACATCAGGCATCGTCGAGATCACGAACCTTGTCGGCGTGAGCCTGATGTTCCTCGGCTTCCTGCTCGTCTGATTTCCTTCACGGCGCACCGGACCGGGACCCTTCCGGCGCGGGCCGAGCGAGCGTCTGTATCGTGCGGAATGGGCATGCAGACGACGGGCGATCCCCAGGCTGTTCTCGAGGGGATCTTCGGCCATCCCACGTTCCGGCCCGGCCAGCGCGAGGTCATCGACGCGGTGCTCGCGGGACGCGACTGCGTCGCGATCATGCCCACCGGCGCGGGGAAATCGCTCACCTTCCAGATCCCGGCGAAGATGCTCTCCGGGACCGTTCTCGTGATCTCGCCGCTCATCTCCCTCATGAAGGATCAGGTCGATGGCCTCGAGCGTCTCGGCTTCCGCGCGACCGTCATCAACTCCAGCATCGAGTGGTCCCAGCGCACGGAGCGGCTCGCAACGCTTCGGACAGGTGGCTATGAGCTCGTCTACGTGGCCCCCGAGGGCCTCGCGGGTGCGCTCGCGACCATCCTTGAGGGCTGCCCGATCTCACTCGTGGTCGTGGACGAAGCGCATTGCATCAGCCAGTGGGGACACGACTTCCGGCCGGCCTACCGGCGGCTCTCCGGACTCAAGGCACGTCTCGGCGACGTCCCGGTCCTGGCGCTCACGGCGACCGCGACCCGGCGCGTCGCGCGCGACATCGTCCAGGAGCTCGGCATGCACGATCCCGCCGGCTTCAAGGGCTCGTTCTTCCGGCCGAACCTCATCATCACGGCACAGAAGAAGGGCGCCGGCCGCGAAACCCGTCGCGACATCCTCGGCGTGATCCGGCGCCATGGAGGTGATAGCGGGATCGTCTACTGCCTCTCGCGAAAGGGCGTTGACGATCTCGTGACCTGGCTTCGCGGACAGGGCGTCCGTGCCCTCCCCTATCACGCGGGACTCGGGGCTGATGAGCGCGCCACGAATCAGGATGCCTTCGCGCGCGACGACGCCGACGTGATCGTGGCGACGGTCGCGTTCGGCATGGGCATCGACAAGAGCAATGTCCGTTTTGTCGTCCACAAGGACATGCCGCGGAACATCGAAAGCTGGTACCAGGAGATCGGGCGTGCCGGCCGAGATGGCCTCCCGGCCGACTGCGTCGTGCACTTCGCCTGGTCCGACGTGATGGGGTACGACCGCTTCAGCGAAGGGACCAGCACGCTCGATGCGGATGGCCGCGCCAAGACGCGCGCGCTGTTCCGCGTTCTTGACGGAGGGGGCTGCCGCCACCAGGCGCTCGTCGGTCACTTCGAAGAGCGCATCCTGGCCTGCGCGAGCTCATGTGACGTCTGCCGTGGCACGACGATCGCCGACCTCGTCGCCACGGGCAGGCGCGGCGTCGAGCGGTCGCCCCGGATCGCCGTGCACCCGGAGGCCGCGGACGACGAGTGCTTTGAGCAGCTCCGGGCGCTGCGCCGCCGCCTCGCGGATGCGGAGCGCGTGCCTGCGTACATCGTCTTCAGCGACGCGGTGCTCCGCCAGATGGCCGAGGGACGACCGCAGACGCCGGCCGCGCTCCTCGCGCTGTCCGGGGTCGGACCGGCGAAGCTCGCGCGGTACGGCGCTCAGTTCCTCGCGCTCCTCCGTTCGGAGTAGGCCGCCGACCGTGGCTTGCTGCGGAACTGGCGCATCGGCTAGCCTTCGCAGATGGCCACTGATCCCAAGGGCACGGCTCTTCCCGCGCTCGCGATCATCTGCCGCGGTGTTGATCGCCCCGGCGTCCTCCACGAGCTCACGCGAGTGATCCTGAAGCACGGCGGCAACATCGCATCGGTCGATATCGTCGAGCGGGGCGACCGCAGCGCGGTCTACCTGGAGATCGAGGGTGCGCGGAACAATGACGGGCTCGTCCGCGACCTCCAGCGGCTCGACGTCGTTGACGAGGTCGAGCGCGTACCGAGCATGCTCCAGATCTACGGCAAGCGGATCATCGTCGTGGGCGGCGGCGCGCAGGTGGGCCAGGTCGCGCTCGGCGCGATCGCTGAGGCCGACCGGCACAACATCCGCGGCGAGAAGATCAGCGTGGACACGATCCCCGTCGTGGGCGAAGCCAACCTCGCCAACGCCGTGCGCGCCGTCGCGCGCCTCCCGCGCGCGGTCGCACTCGTCCTGGCCGGGGCGCTCATGGGCGGCGACATCACAAAGGCGGTCGAGGAGGTCCGCGCGCGCGGCATCCTGGTCGTGAGCCTCAACATGGCAGGCTCGGCGCCAAAGGCCGCGGACCTCATCGTCAGCGACCCGGTGCAGGCGGGCGTCATGACGGTCATGGCGGTGGCGAAAACGGCACACTTCGACATCCGAAAGCAGCGCGGCCGGACCTACTGACGCAGCCGAAGGCTGCTCCAGCAGACCGGCGGACGAGCCGAAGGCGAAGTTCGACGGCCTACTGACCCATCCGGTAGTCGGCTAGCCTCAAGCCGGTGAGCCGGATCCCGCGCGACGCGCGAGCGGTCTTCGTGCTGCTTGCGATCATCTACATCGCGGCGAGCTTCTGGACCACCAGGCGCGCACCCGCAACGGGTGACGAGGTCGGCTACGTCATGACGGCAGATTCTCTGCTCCACGGCGAATGGCTGGAGCTCACCGCTCGTTGGCGCGTCGTGGACGATGCCGACTACTCACCCGGTGAGCCGATCCCGTTTGCCGAGTTCATCAGGACGACCGCACCTTCTCTGGCTCGCGCGGGCAACTACCCGCTCCACGACCTCGCGAGCTCCGTGCTGATCCTCCCGTTCCTCGCTCTCGGCGGTCGCAACCTGGTGGTGGTGCTCATCGCCCTCGCGATGGCCGGCGCGGTGGCGCTCGGCGTCCGGACCGCGGAGGCGCTGGGCGCGGCGCGGTCGCGAGCGGTAGCGGGGGGCGTCATCACCGGCCTTTCGGTGCCCGCACTCACCTACTCGGGCCAGATCTTTCCCGATGCCGTCGTCGCGCTTCCGATCGCCGTGCTCATCGCGAGCGGCACCGGAGCGCTGCCCCGGAGGCTGGCGCCATTCGCGCTGGCGATGCTTCCGCTGCTGCACGTGCGCTTCTGGCTGCTCGCGCTCGGATTTGCGCTGGCGCTCCTCGTCACCCGTCGCTATCGGTTCGAGGTCCGCGAGCTCTTCGCGCTCGCCCTGCCGACCGCGGTCGGTGTCACCGCGCTCGCCCTGGTCGACCTCGCGGTCTATGGCGTGGGCCTGCCGCATGCGGGATGGCTGCTCTTCTTTCAGGAACGCCGGGAAACGATCGAGACGTACGCGGGTGCGGCCGGGATCGCCGGGCTCTTTGTCGATCGCGCGTTCGGCCTTCTCCCCGCCGCACCGGTCGCGGCCTTCCTGTTCTTTGGCGCGGGAAGAGCGCTGCGACGTGCGGCCGAGCGTGCGTTCGTGCTCGCCGTCGTTCCGTACCTCGTCGTCGTCCCGTTCATCGACTGGACCGGCGGATTCTCTCCCCAATCGCGCTACCTCGCGCCGCTCGTCCCGCTGCTGCCGCTCCTCTACGCGCACGCGCTCGGGTCGCCGCGACCGCTCCTGTGGCTCGGTGGCCTTTTCGGCATCTGGACCGCGGGCCAATCCGCGATCTACGTCGTCGCACCATGGCTGCGCTACGACTTCTACAGCGTCGCGCCGCTGGCGGACAAGGGGTGGCTGCGGTTCAACCTACCCGCACCGAGTCGCATGTTTCCGTCCTTCGGCACAGAAGGGGCGACGCTGCCGCTCGCGATCGCCTGGTGCGGGGCGCTGCTTGCCCTTCTGCTCGGCGGGCTCCTGCTCCGCACGGGGGAGGCACGACCGCCTGCTCTCGATGCGGTCAGTGTCGAGGGCGGCGTTAGGTGACCGGGCGGGCGAGGCACGAGAAGAACAGCGCCTCCGCGACGCAGACGTTCTCGAACTCACCGAGGTGGAGGCTCTCGTTCTCACTGTGGGCGTTCGTGGCCGGATCCTCCACCCCCGTCACGAGGATGGCGGCAGCGGGAAAGAGCTCGCGGAAGTCCGCGAGGAACGGGATGCTCCCGCCGGTGCCGACATCGAGCGGCGTCCTGCCCCATGCCGCGGCCGCGGCGCGACGGAACGCGGCGTACGCCGGACCCTGCGCCTCCATTTCAAAGGGCTGGCCGCCGGTCCCCGCGGTGATGGTCACGTCGGCGCCCCAGGTCGCGACGGGAGCCTGCTCCTCGAGGTAGCGCCGGAGCGTCAGGAGCGCCGCCGGGGCGTCCTCGCCCGGCGGGATCCGCATGCTGACGACGGCGCGGGCGACTGGCACGAGCTGATTCGAAGCATCGGCCACGGCGGGGGCGTCGATCGCGAGCACGGACACCGACGGCTGCCGCCAGAGTCGCGAGGTGAGGGTCCCTTCGCCGAGAAGCCGCACTCCGGGTCGTGCGCCGGCATCGGCGCGCAGTTCCGCCTCCGTGAGATCGAGCGCATCGGCGTGGCCGCGCGTCGCGATCGGCACGCGGACAGTGCCTCGATCATCGTGGAGCGTGGCGAGGAGACGGGCCAGCGCCGTGAGCGCGTCGGGGAACGGGCCGCCGAACACGCCACTGTGCACCGCGTGATCGGCAGTGCGCACCTCAACGGTGCAGCGCACGGCGCCGCGCAGCGAGACGGTGAGCGAAGGCTGACCGATGCGCCAGTTGGATGAGTCGGCGACGACGACCGCATCGGAGCGAAGCGACGCTCGCTCGCGCTCAAGGAACTCCCGGAGGTGGAGCGATCCCGCCTCCTCCTCGCCCTCGATAAAGATCGTCACGCCGACCGGAGGCTTGCCACCCCAGGCGCGCAGCGCCGCCGCATGGGCCAGGACGCCCGCCTTGTCGTCCGCGACACCACGGCCGTAGAGACGGCCGTCGCGCTCGGTCGGTTCGAAGGGATGGCTCAGCCAACCGGTCGAGCCCTCGGGCTGAACGTCATGGTGCGCGTAGAGGAGCACGCGCGGAGCACCGGGCGGACCGGCGACCTCGCCGACGACCGCGGGATGTGCACCGGGAGCGTCCAGCACGCGGACCGTTGCTCCGGAAGCCGCGAGGATCTCGGCGACGCAGGCCGCCGAGCGGCGGAGCGGCTCAGGATCATGACCCGCGGCGCTCACGGAGGGGATGCGGGCGAGGCGCTCGAGGTCCGCGCGCACCCCGGGCATGACCGTGCGCACCTTTGCGCGAAGCTCCATCTCCATCGCGACGTCGTTGTCCGTCATGGGGTGTACCCCTTCCCTGCCGTCCGGGTCGTTCCGTGGACCGCACTCAATACAGTGGCCCACCCTGACCGGCCGAGCCCTGGCGGCGGGGGGCACCCTCGATGAGCCCCTGGATCCCACGTTGCTCACCGCGCAGCGCCTCGAGGACGCGGAACGCCTCGTCCACGGTCAGGTTGCGCCGGAACTGTCCGATGGCCTGACCGACGCTCGGCGGCGGCGGCTGCGGCGGCTCGGTGCGATCGGGCGCGCGCGGGATCTGACCCGGGTCGCCCCCAGGGACCTGGCCCGGCTGCGGCGGACCCGGCGGACCGGGCTGCCCCGCCTGGCCCGGTTGCGGTCGCTGCCCCGGCACCTGCCCTGGCACCTGCCCCGGATTTGGCCCCGGTGGGCTCTGCGGGCCCGGCTGGCTACCCGCCGCACGCTGCTCCGCCAGATCGTCGAGAAGTGCATCGACGAGCTCGATGTTGTACTTCGCGTCGCGGGCGGTGGGGTCGATGCGGAGCGAATCCACCCAGGCGACCCGGGCGTCCTCGTATCGGGCCTGACGGAAGAGCGTGTTGCCGCGATCGTATGAAGCGATCGCCTTCAGTCCCGGGTCGGACACGCGGAGCGCGGCGGAATGATCCGCAAGAGCGCGCGCGAAGTCCCCAAGCCGGTACGAAGCGTTACCGGCGTTCACGCCGAGCTCGACGAGCTCGGGGCGCTCGCGCTGGAGCGCACGATACCGCGCAAGCGCGCCACGGTGATCTCCCGCGGCGAACCGGTCACCCGCCTCCTCGTTCGCCAAGTACGCGGCATCACCGACGAGCGCCGCGCCGAGCCAACCGAGGCTGACCAGGAGCAGCACGAGGAGGAGCGCTCGCAGAGCGTTCAGGCTCGACCGCCGCTCACCGCGTCGCGCGACCGCCGGCTTCGTGCCGTGGCAGCCGGCAGCGCGCCGCGTGGTGCGGGCATCGGGCGGCGATCGGACAGCAGCAGCTCGAGGAGGAGCAGGGCGAACGCCGGGAGGAGCACCCACTGGAAGCGGTCAGCCGGGACCTTCTCGTCCGACACCTCGCTCACATCGAGGGCGCGCAGCTCGGCCACGAGATCGCGGATCGAAGCGTCGCCGCCGGTGTACCGCCAGTACTTTCCTCCGCCCAACTCGGCGATCGCTCGCAGCCCGCTCTCCTCGAGATGGCTCACGATCGGCAGGCCATCGGCGCCACGAAGCGGCCCTGTCGCGCGACCGCTCACGTCGTAGGTGGCGATCTGACCACCTTCGGGCGTGCCAACGCCGAGCGCGTAGACGCGGATGCCGCGCTCCCGCACCGCGTCGAGCGCGCCGAGGTCCTGGGCCGCGGGATCCTCGCCATCCGAGATGACGACGACCGCGCGCTTCCGCGCGCCTGAGGTGGTCGGGAACGCGCCGAGCGACGCCGTGATCCCCGCGCGCAGCGAGGATCCCGCCTGGGGCTTGAAGCCGCGGCTCGACGTGTCGAGCGCCGCGGTCAGAACGTCCAGATCGCCGGTTGCGGGATACCGTACGACGGCGTCGCCGGCAAAGAGCACGAGCGCGATTCGGCTTCCGACCGCCTGCCGCGCGAACGCCTCGATCGCGCTCCGCGCGCTCCGGAGCCGGTCGGGCTCCACGTCGCGGGTCGCCATGCTCTGCGACACGTCGAGCGCGACGACGACATCCACACCCTGCTGGGCGACGACGCGCTCCGTCACGCCGACCTGGGGACCGCTCTGGGCAACGATGACGGCGGCGAGACCAAGCAGCCCGAGCGCGATCTTCACGATGCGACGCGCGGTGCTCCGCGTAGCGTGGCGGGCACCGCGACCGCCAAACACCAGCAGAGCCCGTCGCCGCGCGACGAGCGCGACGATGTTGAGCGCGAGGAGCAACGGCACGAGCGAGAGCAACACGAGCAGCTCCGGCCGGACTGCGTCGATCCGTTCGGGGATCACGGCGTCCGCCGGAACGCCGTCGCCGCGAGCACGAACTCGAGGACCAGGAGCGCTGCCGCGGGCAGAACGAGCAGGAGGTAGATGTCCTGGTATTCGCTCGGCTGGCGGCGACCGACGCGGGTCTTCTCAAGCCGCTGGATCCGGTCGTAGATGGTGGCCAGGGCTCGCTCGTCGGTCGCGCGGAAGTACTGACCGCCGGTGCGCTCGCTGAGCTCGGCAAGGCTGCGCTCGTCGACCTCGACCGTCGTGCCACCGACCGCGCCGATCGAGTAGACGCGGATGCCCAGAAGCTTCGCGAGCTCGGCCGCATCGAGCGGACTGATGTCGCCGAGGTTGTTCTCGCCGTCGGTGAACAGGACCACCACCTTGGACTTCGCCGCGGAGTCCCGCAGCGCGTTGATCGCCGATGCGATCCCCACCCCGATCGCGGTGCCGTCCCGCAGCAGCCGTCCGGCCTGGATCGGCTCGATGATCCGGTCGGTCGCGGTGTAGTCGAGCGTGAGCGGTGACAGCTCGAGCCCCTCGCCGCTGAAGATCACGACAGCAACGCGGTCATTCTTCAGTCCTCCCACAAAGGACCGCATGACCCGCTTCGCTCCGTCGATCCGCGAACTGCCGCCAAAGTCCCGTGCGCTCATCGACGAGGACGTGTCGAGGAGAAGCGCGATGTCGATGCCCTCGTTGTCGCTGCTGAAGGCCGCGCTCGCGGCCTGCGGTCGCGCGAGCGCGCCAACGATGAGCAGCAGTGCGGCCACGCGGATCGGCAGAAGCACCCAGCGCAGCCGTACACGCCACGACGCGCCGGAGGTGGGCAGGAGAGCCAGTGAGGAGAAGAGGAGACCACCGTCGCCACGCTCGCGGCGCGCGGCGACCACGACCACCGCAAGGACCAGAACGACTGCGAGCAGTGCCCAGGGGGTCGCGAGGCGCGCGGCGCCGCCGAACGATCCGAGAGGCAGGCTCATCGCCGGCGTCCGGCCGCCAGCTCGTACTCGTCGGAGACCGCGGCACGCTTCAGGAAGTCGAGCGCCGACCCGACCACCTCGTTGGCCCGACGCGGCGACGGCGGAGTGTGGCGGAAGCGAACGATCTCGCTCTCACGCAGGAGATCGAAGAGGAAGGCGGCCTGCATGCGCTCCATCCCCACCCCCTCCATGTCGCGCCGCAGCTCCGCCGCGGTGCGCTCGTGGGCGGCGAGGCCATGGCGGGCGTGGAGGTAGTCACGGATCGCGCCGCCCAGTCGCTCGTAGTGCTCCTCGAACCGTCCGCTTTCGGCAAGCCCGGCCTTGGCGAGAACGGTGAGTGTCTGAACGGAACGATCGGCGGCAAAAGCGGGCGAGACCGCGAGCGGAGCGAGGCCGATCCGGCTGCGACGCCGGACCCGGCGAAGGAGGACGACGAGCGCACCCACGGCGACCACCCCCGCGCCGACCGCCGTCAGGCCGCGTGCGATCTGGTAGGCGAGCCCACCACCCAGAACGATCTGCGGCCGGAGCGGTTTCAGGTCGCCGAACGTCTCGCCCTCTTTCAGGACGCTCAGCACGGCGACCGCGATCTCCGCGGTCGGTGCGACCCCGCGAGCACCGTCCGGACCCTGATAGAGAACTCCGATCGGCGGCACGACACCCTCGCCCACCCTGAACGCCGTGACCCGGTAGCGGAACGACAGACGGACCAACCCTGCCGGCCCGTCGGTCTGCTGGGCCGGCAGGGTCTCGAGCACCTCGAAGGCGCCGAGCGTGCGCGTGACACCGGGGTCGACCACCGTCCAGCCGCGCTCGGCCTCCACCCGGACGGTGAGCAGAACAGGATCGCCGATCGTGATCGTCTGCCGGTCGAGTGCCGCCCGCGCCGTCACCGGCAGGGCGGCCGCCGCCGCGCTCGACACGGTCGCCGCCACGACGACAGCGGAGGCCGCGAGCAGGACGAGCAGCCTCGCGATCACGAACCGGATCAATGGCGGCGCGTCCGAGTGCTGAACAACTGGATGAGCGGCGGAACATAGGGCAGATCGGTCGAGAGATCGACGCAGTCCATACGCATGCGCGCAAAGGCGCGGAGGCGTTCGACGCGGCGCTGCCGCATGCTCTCGGCGTACCCCTCGCGAAGCGCCCGATCGTCCGTGTCGATCGCGCGGATCGCCCCACTCTCGGCGTCCTCGAGCTCGATCACGCCGACCGCCGGAAGGTCGAGCTCGCGCGGGTCGTTGAGCGTCAGGGCGATGACGTCGTGCCTGCGACCGAGCATCCGGAGCGGCGTCTCGAAGCCACTGTGATCGAGAAAGTCCGAGAGAAGGAAGACGACCCCGCGTTTCTTCGCCACCTTGCCGAGAAAGTCCGCCGCAAGGTCGATCCGCGTCGCGGCCCGCTCGTGCTCCGCGAACAGCAGGGCGCGAATGAGCCGGAGGAGGTGGTCGTGGCTGCGACGCGGCGGGTGGTACTCCAAGACGCGATCCGAGAAGAGCAGTAGTCCGACGCGGTCATTCGTCCGAAGCGCGGTGACGGCGAGAAGCGCCGCGACGTTCGCCGCGAGCTCACGCTTGGATAGCGCGGCAGTGCCGAACCACGAGGATGCTGACACATCGACCGCGAGCAGCACGACGAGCTCGCGCTCCTCGCGGTACCTCTTGATGTAGGGCACGCCCATGCGGGCCGCGACATTCCAGTCGATGCTGCGGACGTCGTCGCCGGGCTGGTACTCGCGAACCTCTTCGAACTCCAGGCCCGATCCGCGGAAGACGCTCCGGTATCCGCCGAGGAAGCCCTCGTCGGCCAGGATGCGAGCCTTGATCTCCACCTCGCGGATCGTGCGGAGGACCTCCGCGGGCACGGCGTGCCCCTCTCGAGGGGTCCGGGAGATCGGCGGCGCAAACGACACCGGCGCTAGGGCACGGGCACGCGGTCGAGGACCTGAGCGATGATCGCCTCGGGCGTGACCTCTTCCGCCTCCGCCTGGTACGACGCGATGAGGCGGTGGCGCATGACATCCGTCGCCACGGTCTTGATGTCATCGGGGAGCACGTAGTCGCGTCCATCCAGAAAGGCGTGCGCACGGGCCGCCAGGCCGGTGAAGATCGATGCGCGAGGCGAGACGCCGTAAGCGATGAGCGGCTTGAGGGCCGCAAGCCCGAACTGCTCTGGCTCGCGGGTCGCAAAGACGAGCCGGACGATGTACTCGCGCAGTCGCTCGTCAAGGTGGACCTGCCGCACTGCGGAGCGTCCGGCGAGGATCGCCTCCGGAGTCGCGATGCGGCGCACCGCCGGCTGCTCCTCGGCGTTCTGGCGATCCATGATGACCAGCTCCTCCTCACGACTGGGGTACGTGATGACGACCTTCATCATGAAGCGGTCGACCTGCGCCTCCGGCAAGCGGTAGGTGCCCTCGTGCTCGATGGGGTTCTGTGTGGCAAGGACCATGAACAGCGGCGAAAGCGGGTACGTCGTCCCGCCGATCGACACCTGCCTTTCCTGCATCGCCTCGAGCAGCGCGCTCTGCACCTTTGGTGGTGCACGGTTGATCTCGTCGGCGAGGAAAATATCGGTGAAGATCGGCCCGAACTGCGGACGGAACGTATGGTCGGCCGGGTTGTAGACGAGCGTCCCAACGATGTCCGCCGGGAGGAGGTCGGGGGTGAACTGCGCGCGCTTGAAGGTCGCGTCGACCGTGTCGGCAAGCGTCTTCACCGCAAGCGACTTTGCGAGGCCGGGCAGGCCCTCGACAAGAAGGTGACCGCTGCAGAGCAGACCGAGGAGCAGTCGGTTCACGAGATAGTCCTGACCGACGATGACGCGTCGGATCTCGTGGATCACGGGCGCGACGAAATCGCCACGTCGCGCGATCACGT
>SHYN01000036.1 GCA_009692785.1 Chloroflexota bacterium
CGCCTGACCTGGCAGTCATCAGCACGATGACAACGCCGGATCCCGCGACGCTTATGATCACGCTCCAGCGACCCTCTGCGGCATTCCTTACCCAGCTCACCTCAAGTTGGTTCGTCATCATGCCGAAGCACATCCTCGAGAGCAAGGGCAATATGTTGAAGGAGATCGTCGGTACCGGCCCCTTCAAGTTCAAGGGCTACCAGCAAGGGGTCAGCCTTGACCTTGTGAAGAACACCGATTACTTCAGGCCCGGCCTGCCATACCTCGACGGAGTCCGCACGCTCATCATTAAGGACGCCGGGACCCGCGTCGCCGCGCTCCGAGCGGGCCAAGCCGACATGACCGCTCGCGTCTTCGCCAACCTTCTGCCTTCGGACGCCGAAGCGCTCGCGGGTGACGCGTCGGTGCGGATCATCCGCGCGCCGGGCCTCGGCGGCTACCTTCTGCACATGAATCCCAACCGCAAGCCGTTCGATGACGTTCGCGTGCGTCAGGCCATTTCGATCGGCTTCGACCACGACGGGGCGCTCAAGACCGTTGCCCAGGGTGCGGGCTTGGTCGGATCATTCCTTCCTCCGGGGCCATGGGCGATGAGCGACGCTGACCTCCGCAAACTGCCCGGTTTCCGTCAGCAGAAGAGCATTGATATCGAGCAGGCGAAGAAGCTCCTCGCCGACGCCGGCGCGGGGGGCGGACTCAAGACCGCGATCCTGACCCGGCCTTCCGAGCAGCGGATGGCGCAGTACTGGCAGGCCCAATTGAAGCTCCTCGGCATCGAGGCCACGATCGACCTACAGGATCAGACGGTGCTCGCCCAGCGACAGGCGAAGAACGACTTTGACCTGATGGCTACGAGTGGCTACTGGTTCACGAATGATCCGAGTGAACTGAACCGGAAGGTCGGGCCAGACGCGCCCCAGAACTACTCTCGTTACGCCAACCCCAAGATCGCCAGCCTCCTCAACGACCTCGAGAGCTCGCGCGATGCGAAGGTGCGGCTCGGGATCGCGCGGCAGATCGACGATCTGCTCCTTTCGGACGGGCCGAACATCTTGCCGTATTGGGAAGAGGCGATCGTCGGAATGTCGGCGAAGGTCCGTGGCTACCCGACCCCGCCGAACCAGTACGCGATGATCAAATACGACACGGTCTGGCTAGCCGAGTGAACACCCCGGCAGGATGAGCGAGGTCGGAGGGCCGAGGCGGGCGCTCAGCGGTATCCGGATCCTTGACCTCTCGCGCATCCTGTCGGGCCCGTACTGCACGATGATGCTTGCCGACCTCGGCGCCGAGGTCATCAAGATCGAGACACCCGACGGCGGCGACCCGACGCGTCACCTGCGGCCGTTCGTGAACGGCGAAGGGCTCGAGTTCCTTGCGATCAACCGGAACAAGAAGGGTCTGGTCCTCGACCTCAAGCAACCGGCCGGGGCGCGTGTGTTCAAGGAGCTCGTCGCGATATCGGACGTCGTCGTAGAGAACTTTCGGCCTGGCGCGGCGGATCGGCTCGGCCTTGGTCACACCCAGCTCAGCAAGATCAACCCGCGCCTCGTGTACTGCGCGATCTCCGGCTTCGGAGACTCGGGTCCGCTGCGCGAGCGCAGTGCACTTGATGCCATCGTGCAAGGCATGGGCGGCATCATGAGCCTGACCGGTGAGCTGGGGCAACCGCCGGTGATGGTCGGGACGCCGATCGGGGACCTTGCAGCCGGCCTCTTCGCGGCTCTCGGCATCACGACGGCGCTGGTCGCTCGAGAGGCAACTGGGCGCGGGCAGTTCGTTGACATCGCCATGCTCGACTGCCAGGTGGCACTGCTCGCGCATTTTGCGCCATGGTACCTCGCCACAGGTGAAGTCCCTCAGCCGCGCGGTGGCGGCAACCCACGACTCGCGCCATTTGGCGTCTTCCGTGCGCGCGACAGCTATTTCACGATCGGCGTCCTCGGCGAGGACGTCTGGCGGCGCTTCTGCCTCTGCATCGAGCGTCCCGAACTCATTGCCGATCTCCGATTCGCGACGAATGCCGTGCGGCACGAGAACAAGACGGCGCTCTACGCGGTCCTCGGGGAGGTCCTCGCTGGCGAGGACGCCGCGGTGTGGCTCGAGCGCCTCGCTGCGAAAGACATCCCATGCGGTCCCATCAATACGATCGATCGGGTCGTAAAGGATCCGCAGGTCATCGCGCGCGGCATGATCGCCGAGACCGAGCACCCGATCGCGGGTCGCGTCGGTATTCTCGGCAATCCGATCAAGCTGTCGGGCAATGAGGACAGTTACGCGCCATCCCCGACCTATGGGGAACACACCGAAGAAGTCCTCCGCGACCTTCTCGGTTACGATCCCTCCACGATTCGGGGCCTTCGTGAGGCGGGAGCGCTCGGTTCTGGGTCGAACTGACATTCGTCGCGCGCGCTTGAGTTGGGGACCCTCGGCCCTTATGGCCTGCCGCCGCGGGCAGGCAATGGGTCGACTGAGCCAAGGCGTTTCGGTCGACTACGTGCGCGAGTCGAAGCGCAGCTGATCGAAGGCTTCTCACGGGCGCCACAGCTCAAGGGCACGCTCGAGCACGCGATCGCGAAGCACATCTGGATCCCGCTCAAGCCAGTGTTCCTCGATCTGATGAGCGGTAAGCGCGGGGACTGCGTTGCCCTTCAGGATCTCCTCGCCATCACGTGGACGGGAGCAATCGCGGCGGCGCTCGTGCTGCACACCTCGCGCTGTGCCCGCACCGAGCTCATTTCCCGGCGCGACGGCGCAGCGCCCGGGTGAGGTCGTCACGGGTGAACGAGCCGAGCCGGGTCCAGAGCGCGACGTAGGGCGCCGGTGAGTACTGCGCCTGCAGACCCGCGAGGCGGTCGATCGCGGTCGTCAGTCCAAGCGGGGAACGCGCGAGCGGGAGCTGTCGGGCGCGGGTGGCGCGGTTGAACTCGCGATCGGTGAGGACGACGGCACCAGCGAGATGCATCGGTCGAGGGTAGTGCTCCGCTTCTCTGAGGACTGGAGGCCCAAGCCTAGGACAGCCGGCGAATGACCCCGATGACCTTGCCCTGGATCTGCACCTCGCGCCGGTAGAGCGGCTTCATGGTGGAGTTCGCGGGCTGGAGCCTGATGCGCTCGCGCTCCTTGAAGAATCGCTTGAGTGTCGCCTGGCCCTCATCGATGAGTGCCACGACGATATCGCCGTCGCGCGCGGTGTCCTGCTTCTGCACCACCACGTAGTCCCCGTCGTCGATGTGGTCTTCGATCATCGACTTTC
This sequence comes from Chloroflexota bacterium, assembly GCA_009692785.1. Lineage (GTDB taxonomy): Bacteria > Chloroflexota > Limnocylindria > P2-11E > P2-11E > SHYN01. The sequence goes on from SHYN01000036.1 coordinate 3,257, forward strand.
CGCGGACCTTCAGGACAAATGTCTCGAGGCCAGCGGAGGCCGCGAGCTCGGTCGGCAGACCGATCGTCTCGGTCTTGTCCTCGTAGGCGTAGATCGGCTGGCCGGCGGCGATCTCGCCGACGATCTGGACGCGGAGGGCCTGTCCTGCGCGCAACGTCGCCACGTGTCCAGTGACGCTCAGAGCGCGTGACCGGGTCGCGCCCTTCTGGAGCCGGCCGTCCTTCTCCAGCTTGGTGAGGTGGTGGTGGACGGCGGACGGCGAGGCGAGACCCACGGCCTCCGCGATCTCGCGCACGCTGGGCGGATAACCGTGGGATTCCACCGTTGCCTCGATAAAGGAGAGGATCTTCTCGGCGCGCTGCCGGTCCTGTTTCGTCACGCCCTTACGGTAACCGAACGGATGTTCGCTTGTCAAGGGGGTGGTGTCGGCGAGCGGCCTGGGAGGTGCTCGTGCCAGCGCGCCGGACGAAGCGATACTGAGGGGGGTTACCTGGTGGATAGAAGGGGAGCGTCATGAGCGATCGCGACTCCGGCGGCGGGTTCTTTGGCTTCATGGAAGGTGTCCTCGCGCTCATTGGCGCGCTCACGGTCATGGGCGTCGTTGCGGTCGCGGCGTCCGTCTTCGCCTGGGAGATGGAGCTGCGCAAGAGCGAGCAGGAAACGACACCCGCGGAGTCGTCCGCCGCTCCCAGCGCGACCTAGCGTCCACCGATGCGGGTCATTCTCACGCGCGACGTTACCGCGCTGGGCCGCGCCGGCGAGGTGAAGGATGTTGCCGACGGCTACGCCCAGCACTTCCTGCTCCCGCAGAAGCTCGCGATCGAGGCCACGGCTGGCGCGATCCGCCGGGCGCAGGATGCAGAGGCGCGCCACGATGCGAAGAAAGCGCGAGAGCACGGCGACGCGGAAGCGGTCGCCACGCGCCTCTCGGCCATCGCGCTTACGTTCAAACTGAAGGCCGGCGACCAGGGCAAGGCCTTTGGCAGCGTTACCGCGAAGGACGTCGCCGAGGCGCTCACGCGTCAGGGCAAGGTCGAGATCGACAAGACGATGGTGCATCTCGGTGAGCCGCTCAGATCGCTTGGCACGCATACCGTTGAGGTCCGCCTGTTGGCCGATGTTCGCGCGAACGTGTCCGTGGTGATCGAGGCGGCCTAGCGCTCGCGTCCCTGATCGCGATCGTTGGTCGCGGCGCCGCCGTCGGGGCTGGTCTCGCCAAGATCCGCGAACAGCGTGAGGCGTGACTCGAAGTGCAGGTCGATGTCGGCGGTCGGCCCGTTCCGGTGCTTGGCGAGCTTGAGCCGCACGATCCCATCCTTGCGATCGGTCTGATCCTTCTGCCAGAGGAAGAGGACGAGGTCCGCATCCTGCTCGATCGATCCGCCGTCGCGGAGGTCTGACAGCATCGGCTCGGTGCCACGGGTCTCGATCTGCCGGGAAAGCTGTGAGAGCGCGACCACCGGGACCTGCAGCTCGCGCGCGATGAGCTTGAGCGAGCGTGAGATCTGCGCGATCTCCTGCACTCTGTTCTCGTCATCGTCGGCGCCTTCGATGAGCTGCAGGTAATCGATGATGACCATGTCGAGCCCGTGCTCGGCCTGAAGCCGTCGCGACTTTGCGAGGATGTCCGTGGTGTTGAGCCGACTCGACTCCTCGACGAAGACCGGTGCCGCCTGGAGCCGGCTCGAGGCCTGTGAGATCGTCGCGAACTCCGGCTGGGTAAGGCGTCCATGCCGCATCCGGCTTCCGTCGATGCCTGCCTCCATCGAGATGAGTCGCTGGACGACCTGCAGCTCGCTCATCTCCATCGAGAACACGGCGACGGTCTTCTTCTGGTGGAGTGCGGCGTGGGCGGCGAAGTTGAGCGCAAGCGACGTCTTGCCCAGTCCCGGCCGCCCCGCCACGATGATGAGGTCCGACTGCTGGAGACCACCGGTCTTTTCGTCCAGGGTCTTGAGACCGGTCGGGATCCCCACTTTCTGGTCCTCGCCGCGCGCCATGATCTGCTCGACGTACAGCTGGAGCGCGACCCGCAGCGAGAGGATGTCGCGGTGGAGGCTGCGCTCGGAGAGCGTGAAGAGCAGCTCCTGGGCTTCGCGCACTGCCTGGACCGCGGTGTCCCTGGTGAGCGCGAGCCGCGCGATCTCGTTCGCCGCGGTGATGAGGCGCCGGAGCGTGGAGGTGCGCTCGACGATCCCCGCGTACGTCGACGCGTGTGCGACCGTGGGTACGAACTGCATCAGGCCCACGAGGAACTGCGAACCGCCGGCGGCCTCGAGCTCGTCCTTGCTCGCGAGCTCTGCCTGCACCGATTGGAAGCCGATGGTCGCTCCGCGCTCGGCCACCCGCTCCATCGCGGCAAGCACCAGCCGATGGTTGTCACGGGAGAGATCGCTCGGATCGACGCGGCCCTTCACCGTCTCGGCGTAGATCATGCCGTCGATGAGCATGGCGCCCAGGAGCGACGCCTCTGCCTCGGGATTCTCCGGCGGTGGCTTCAGGGCGGTGCCGGGACCCGGGACGGTGAGCGTCATGCCGGCATCCCCTCGTCGTTGGCGCGGCTGAAGAAGCGGGCCTGCTTTGCCTCAAAGTACAGATCGAACCGGCCGGTCGGCCCGTTCCGGTTCTTCGCCACGGAGCCGTGGATGAGCTTGGCGGCACCGGCAGGCGTGTCGTCCTTATCGCGCCAGAGCATCATGACGATGTCGCTGTCCTGCTCGATCGAACCGGATTCACGGAGGGTCGAGAGCCGCGGCTCGGTCCCGGCGTCCCCCGCGGCGCGCGAGAGCTGCGAGAGTGCGATGACCGTCACGTTCAGCTCGCGCGCGAGGGACTTGAGATTTCGCGTGATCGTCGCGATCTCCTGAACGCGGTTCTCCTCGTGCTCGCCGGTCCGCATGAGCTGGAGGTAGTCGACGACGACCACACCGAGCGTTCCCTGGACGCTGATGCGCCGAGCCTTGGTGCGGAGCTCCATGATCGAGAGACCGGGCGTGTCGTCGATCGAGATCGGCAGGCCCATGAGCGCGTCCGCGGCCTCGGTGTCGATGAGGTTGCCGATCCGCTGCGTCAGCAGGTCGGTCTGGCTGTTGAGGGCGAGGAAGCGCGCGACGATCTGCTTGGTGTCCATCTCAAGGGAGAACACGAGCGCTCCGGTGCCGTGCCGCGCGACGTTGTAGGCGATCCCGAGGCCAAGGCTCGTCTTTCCGACCGACGGCCGCGCCGCGATCACCACGAGATCGCCCCGCGTGAAGCCCTCGGTGAACGAGTCGATCTCGCGGAAACCGGAGGAGATGCCGCTCAGCTCGAACGGATGCTCCATTCGTTCCTCGAGGTGCTCGTAGTTCGTCATGAGCGCGGCCTTGATATGCCTGAGCTGCGCGTTCGCCGACTCGTCGCGGAGCTGGAAGATGCGCTGCTCGGCACGGTCAAGGACGAGCGCGATGTCCGTGGGCTCGCTGTAGGCGTCCGCGGCGATCGACGTCGCCGCGCCGAGGAGCCTGCGAAGCACCGCGCGATCGCGCACGACGTGCGCGTGGCGCTCGATCTCCACCGCTGTTGGCACGGCCTCCGCAAGCTCGCGGAGGTAGGGGATACCGCCGACGCGGTCGAGCTCCTCACGTCGCGCGAGCTCCACCTGCACCGTGAGCGGGTCGATGCGCTCTCGGCGCTCGAGCAGCGCCTCGATCGTGGCGTACACCCGCTGGTTCCGGGCCTCGTGGAAGTCGGCCGCGCGCAGCACATCGGCGATCTTGAAGATCGCGTCGCGATCAATGAGCAGCGCGCCGAGGACGCGCCGCTCCGCCTCGGGGTCGTGCGGAACCCGTCGGTCGATCGGAGCTTGAATGCTCACCAGTTCGTCATCAGGCGTTGTTCATCAGAACAAACGTTCTATTACCGCGGGGACGCGTTGTCAAGGTGGCTCCAGGGCAACGTTCAGGGAAGCGCCTGACGTGAGAACCTGACCCTACGGCACCCGGGCGGGTCGGTCTCGGCAGCCGCCCACAATCTCGTCCACCATCTTCTCCACATGACACGAGTGCTTGTGACCGGCGGCGCGGGCTTCATCGGAAGTCACGTCGTCGATGCTCTCCTCGTCCGTGGCGACGACGTGGTCGTCCTTGACGACCTCTCGAGCGGGTCGCGCGCCAACCTCGATCCGCGCGCCGTGCTCGCACTCGGCGATATCGCGAGCGCCGCGGGCGTGGCCCTTGTGCCGGGTCACCTGGACGCCGTGCTCCATTTTGCCTCGAAGACGAAGGTCACCGAGTCGATGGACAACCCGGACCTGTACCGCCGGGTGATCTTTGAGGGGACCGCGAACGTCCTGGCGCTCGCGGAGGATCGGGGCGCGGAGGTCTTTGTGAACATCTCGAGCGGCGGCGCCGGGTACGGCGAGACGCCGGTGAATGCGACCGAGGAGACCCGGATGAACGCGGCGTCGCCGTACGGCCGTCTCAAGGTCGAGGCTGAGACGCTCCTTCTACCGAGTCCCATCCGCACCGTGACACTCCGCCTCGCGAACGTCTATGGCCCGCGCCAGCGGCGCGACCTTGAGGGCGGCGTCGTCGCGATCTTTCAGGAGCGCTGGGGCCTGCGACAGCCGCTCATGGTGTACGGCGACGGGTCCGCCGAGCGCGACTACGTGTACGTGGGAGACGTCGTCGATGCCGCCGTCGCCGCGGTGGTCGGTCCCGAGGTATCCGGCCCTTACAACATCGGCACCGGCGTCGCCACGAGCGTGAACGCGCTCATCGCGCAGATGAGCCTCCTGCTGGGGCCCCCGGCAGGCGTCAATCATGCCTCCGCGCGTGCGGGCGAGATCCAGCGCTCCTGCCTCGATCCCGCAAAGGCGGCGCGGGACGGTCTGTGGACTGCGCGGGTGTCGCTCGCTCAGGGTCTCCAGAAAACGCTCACCGCGGGTTCGTCGCCCCGGGGCTAGCCCTTCCTCCAACTCTTCCCGGCGCCGATCGAACACGGTTTTCATCATCCGCGACCCCCACACGGTGGCAATCGTTCAGCGGTGTGATATCGATACGTCGCCGGATCGCCCGACGCCTTAGTATTCATTCACGTGCCAGTGACCGCGGTCGTGGGCGCGCAGTGGGGCGACGAGGGCAAGGGGAAGATCACCGACCTCCTCGCGCAGACCGCGGACGTCGTTATCCGCTACCAGGGTGGCAACAATGCCGGTCACACCGTCGTCAACCAGTTCGGCACCTTCAAGCTCCACCTGGTCCCGTCCGGCATCTTCAACCCGAACGCGCTCTGCATCGTCGGCCCGGGGACCGTCGTCGACCTCCAGGTCCTCTGCGAGGAGATCGTGAGCCTTGAGGCCGCGGGCATCTCGACCGCCAACCTTCGGGTCTCGGACCGCGCGCACCTCCTCATGCCCTGGCACATCGCGCTCGACCGGCTCGACGAGCGCGAGCGGGGCCGGCAGAAGCTGGGGACGACCGGCCGCGGGGTTGGGCCCGCGTACGCCGATAAGGTCGGTCGCCACGGGATCCAGATCTACGAGGTGCGCGACGAAAAGGCCTTCCGCGAGCGGGTGAGCCACGAGCTCGCGACGAAGAACGTGCTCCTCACGCGCTTCGGCGACGCGCCGATGGACCCGGTCACCGTGGCCGATGGGGTCCTCGCGGCCGCCGCAAAGCTTGGCGATCGCATCACCGACACCCTCACGCTCGTCGAATCGGCGCTCGCGAAGGACGCGGCGATCCTGGTGGAGGGTCAGCTCGGCGCGATGCGTGACCTCGACTGGGGCATCTACCCGTACGTGACCTCGTCGAACCCGCTCGCCGGCGCGGCCTCGGTCGGTGCGGGGATCCCGCCCCGCGCGATCACCCGCGTCATCGGCGTGGTCAAGGCCTATTCGACCGCGGTCGGCGAGGGTCCCTTCCCGACGGAGCTCATCGGACCGCAGGCCGATTCGCTCCGCGAGATGGCCAACGAATACGGCGCGACGACCGGCCGCCCCCGCCGGGTCGGCTGGTTCGACGCGGTGGCCGCCCATCACGCCCACCGGCTCAACGCGTTCACCGAGATCGCGGTGACCAAGCTCGACATCCTTGGTGCCTACGCCGAGATCCCCTTCTGTACGTCATACGAGCTCGACGGCGCGACGACGACCTCCATGCCACCCACGCGCATCCTGGAGCGGGTGAAGCCGCGCTACGAGACGCTCAGGGGGTGGAGCCGCGACCTCACCGGACTCGCCGACCGGGCGCACCTTCCGGTGGAGGCCCGCGCGTATCTGAAACGCATCGAGGAGACCGTCGGCGCACCCGTGGGGATGGTCGGGATCGGCCCGGAGCGGGAAGCCACGCTCCTTTAAGTGGCGGGGCCGCCTGCGGCGGCAAGCGGACCGCGAACCCATCAGGTGGCGGGTCGGTACAATCCCTCAATGAGACGGGACGAGAAGTTCGGTCGCGAGGGTCTGACCTTTGACGACGTGCTCCTCATTCCGGCCCGCAGCGACATCCTTCCCACCCAGGTCCATACCGGGACACGCCTCACGCGCGCGATCGAGCTGGACATTCCCATCGTCTCCGCCGCGATGGACACCGTCACCGACGCGCGGATGGCGATCGCGCTGGGACTCCTCGGCGGGTTCGGAGTCATCCACCGCAACCTCACCATCGCCGACCAGGTGGCCGCGGTCGTGGCCGCCAAGGCGGCCGGCGTGCGCGTCGGCGCCGCGGTCGGCGTCTCGGGCGACGCGGACGAGCGCACCGCCGCGCTCGTGAGCGCCGGTGTGGACGCGATCTTCGTGGACACCGCGCACGGTCATTCTGCGAGCGTCATCCGAATGGTCGAGAAGGTGAAGGCCCGGCACCGCGTGCAGGTCGTTGCCGGTAACGTCGCCACGGCCGAGGGCACCGAGGAGCTCATCGCCGCGGGCGCCGACGGCATCAAGGTCGGCATGGGTCCGGGTGCGATCTGCACCACGCGTGTCGTGGCGGGCGCGGGCATGCCGCAGATCACGGCCGTCTTCGACTGCACCGCGGTCGCCGACACGCACGGCATCCCGATCTGCGCCGACGGTGGCATCCAGCAGTCCGGCGACATCGCCAAGGCGCTCGGCGCGGGTGCTTCCACGGTCATGCTCGGTGGCCTTCTGGCCGGCGTCGACGAGTCGCCCGGAGATCCGATCGAGACCGACGAGGGTCCCTTCAAGACGTATCGCGGGATGGGCTCGCTCGGCGCGATGGAGTCGCGTCGCTCGCGCGACCGTTACGGCCAGGGCGACGTTGGCGATTTTTCCAAGCTCGTGCCCGAGGGGGTCGAGGGTCGTGTGCGCGCGCTCGGACCGCTCGCGCCGCTCATCCACCAGCTCATCGGCGGTCTGCGCGCGGGCATGGGCTACGTTGGTGCGGCGACGATCGAGGATCTCCGCGCGCATGCGCGCTTTGTGCGCATCAGCGGCGCCGGCCTCCGCGAGTCGCACCCGCACGACATCCGGATCACGAGCGAGGCCCCGAACTACCGGGTCAAGGCTTGATGCGGGTCGAGCCCAGAGCGGACTTCGCCGGTCTCGACCGATCATGAGCGCGGCGGAGGTCCAGGGCCCGAGTTGGTCGGTTGAGCGCGACCTTGCGCGGCGCGCGCTCGACACGGCCAAGACCCGCGGCGCCTCGTACACCGACGTTCGCTTCGTTCGTCGCGCGACGGAGGACGCGCTCGTGAAGAACGGCGCGCTCGAGGCCGTCGATCGCCACGGCTCGTTCGGCTTCGCGGTGCGCGCGATCGCCGACGGCGCCTGGGGCTTTGCCGCATCGCAGGTGATCACGCCGGCGGAGGCCGATCGCGTCGCCGCCCTCGCGGTGGAGATCGCGAGGGCCTCCGCCATCACCAAACGCGCCGACGTCTCCCTCGCGCCGGTGAAGGCGGCGGTCGCCACGTACGCCACGCCGGTCGCGGTCGACCCTTTCCGGATGTCGCTCGATGACCGGCTCGCGCTGCTCTTTGCCGCGGAGAGCGCCCTGCGGCAGCAGAAGGGTCTCCGCACGACTCGCGCGAACTACGGGATCTGGCGCGAGGAGAAGCTCTTTGTTTCGAGCGAGGGCGCCGACATCGCGCAGACCATTACCGAGACCGGCGGTGGCATCGCGGCGGAGGCCGCCGGGAACGGCGAGCTGCAGATCCGGTCGTACCCCGATGGCGCGCGCTCCCAGAACCAGGCCGGGTGGGAGTTCCTCACGGAATGGGACCTCGTCGGGAACGCGCCGCGCGTCGCCGAGCAGGCCGTCGCGCTCCTCACCGCCAAGCAGTGTCCGCAGGATCAGGTCACGACCGTGATCCTCGCCGGCAACCAGCTCTCGCTCCAGTGCCACGAGTCGTGCGGCCATCCGATCGAGCTCGACCGCGCGCAGGGCAGCGAGGCCGCCTTTGCCGGTACGTCGTTCCTCACCCCCGACCGCCTCGGTTCCTTCCGCTACGGGAGCGACCAAGTCAACATCCGGATCGACTCGACGTCGCCCCGCGGCCTCGGCTCGTTCGCGTACGACGACGAGGGCGTGCCCGCGAGCGAAGGCTGGGCGGTGAAGGACGGGATCTTTACCGGCTACCTCATGAGCCGCGAGACCGCCGCGGCGCTCAGCACGACCTCGAACGGCACGATGCGCGCCGACGGCTGGGCACGACTGCCGCTCATCCGGATGACGAACGTGTCGGTCATGCCGGGCACCGCCGGCACGCTCGAGGATCTCATCGCGTCGACCGACGAGGGGATCCTCATGGACACGAACCGCTCGTGGTCCAT
>SHYN01000037.1 GCA_009692785.1 Chloroflexota bacterium
TCGGCGCGCACTCGGCACCCGCTCGCGACCACCTGCGGTTCCACGACGGCGCCCTCGGGCGCATCGCGACCCGGAATGAGCGACCGAGCTAGCGGAGGAGGGCGTTCTCCGCGACGCCGGCGAGCGCGAGGAGAACGAGAGTCGCCAGGACAGTCTTGCCGATGCGCCTGAGATCCTTCATGACGTACGCCCGCTCCCAGCTTGCGGCCTTCTGGAGCGCGGCCGATGGCTCGCCGCTCGCCCGCGCGGCACCACCCCGCGAGGGCGTGCGTCCGCGGCTCGTGGTCGTGGATGCGGCGTACTCGAGGGGGCGTCGCGCCTCTCGGCGCCGCTTGGTTCGTGCCATCTCACGTGGAAGGATAGCCGACCTCTGGTATGGTCGCCGCGATGACGCTCGAGCCGGCCATCCTCTCGATCCTCGTCCTCGTTGGTCTCGTGCTCGTTCTCCTCCTGGGTGTCTGGGTGGCGTCGCTGCAGCGGTCGGAGGTGCGGCTCCGCTCACGCCTCCGTCGCCTCCTGGCCGACGGCGAGAGGGACGGGCTTGACGAGGTCCTCGATCGTGTCCTCGCCCGCGTCGAGGGCCTCGGGGTTCGGGTGGAGGCTCTCAACGCGCTCCAGCATGAGCTCGCGGCCCTGACGGAGCGGTCCATCCGGCGGGTCGGCATCGTCCGCTTCAATCCGTTCGCCGACACCGGCGGAGACCAGTCGTTCGCGCTGGCCCTCCTCGACGCACGCGGGAACGGCATCGTCATCTCCAGCCTCCACTCACGCGCCGACACACGGATCTTCATAAAGGCGGTGAGCGGGGGCCGCTCCGTGCACGCCCTGTCGGCGGAGGAGCAGGACGCGATCCGCCAGGCACTCGCCCAGCGCGCCTGAGTGACCTCCCTGCAGGGTCTCGTCATCGTGAATCCCGCGGCAGGTGGTGGCCGCGGACGGCGCGTCGCACATACGGTCGGCGCTGCATTCGAGGCCGTCGGGATCTCCTGCGACGTCGTGGTGACCGAGCGGCCGGGGCACGCGACCGAGCTCGCGCGCGGCGCTGCGGCGGACGGTCGTCCGCTCGTCATCGCCGCCGGCGGTGATGGGACGGCGAGCGAGGTCGCGAGCGGCATCCTCGGCTCCGGCACCGTTCTGGCGCTCTACCCCCTTGGATCGGGCAACGATTTTGCGCGGGCGCTCGGATACCCCCGTGGCACCGAACGCATCCCGCGCTTCCTTGCCGGAGCCTGCGAGCGGCGGATCGACGTCGGTGAGGTGAACGGTCGGATCTTCCTCAACGCCGCGGGAGTCGGGATCGACGGACATGTCGCCGCGCGCGTCGAGGCCTCCGCGCGGGTCGTCGGGCGCACGCTCGGCTACCTCGTTGGGTCGCTCGTCTCGATCGCGTGCTATCGACCCCAGCCGATGCGCGTGACGATCGACGGTAAGGTCATCGAAGGCAGGTTCCTCGTCATCGTCGCCTCGAACGGAACGCATTTCGGCGGCGGGATGCACGTGGCGCCGCACGCCGCCCTGGCGGACGGCCTCCTCGAGCTCACGCTCGCGGGTGACCTTGGCCGAGCGGCGTCCGTCGTGGCGCTCGCGCGGCTGTACCGTGGGACACACGTGAACGGAACCACGATCACCGCACGCAGGGCGCGCGAGGTCCACATCGAGCTGGAGCGAACGCTGCCGATGGAGCACGACGGCGAAGTCGGCTACGCGCGGGATCTCGTGCTTCGCGTTCGGCCCGCGGCCCTGCGCGTGCTGGGGGCGTGAGCGCCGCGGACGCACGTCGGCTGCTCCCCTCGGTCGATGCGGTGCTCCAGGTGGCGGGGCCGGCGACGGCCGCGGCTCGTCGACGCCTGACGAACATGGTCCGGGAGGTGCTCGCCGAGGCCCGCACCTCTGGAGGCAGCCGCGGCGGCGAGCTGAGTGCCGCGACGGTCGCGCGCCTGGCGGGGGAGCGACTCGCCGAGCGCGACCGCCCGACGCTGCGGCGGGTCATCAATGCCACCGGGGTCGTCCTTCACACCAATCTCGGCCGCGCCCCACTTTCCGCGGCGGCTCTCGCGGCGGTAATGGATGCCGCCGGCGCGGTGTCCGTCGAATACGACCTTGCTGCCGGACGACGCGGCGAACGACACGGTCACGCCGCCCAGCTTCTCGCCGACCTCGCCGGGGCGGAGGACGCGATCGTCGTAAACAACAATGCGGCGGCGGTCCTGCTCACCCTCGCCGCGGTCGCCGCCCGCAGGGAGGTCGTCGTCGCGCGCGGCGAGCTCGTGGAGATCGGCGGGGGCTTTCGGATCCCCGATGTCCTGAGCCGCTCCGGGGCACGGCTGGTGGAGGTCGGGACCACGAACCGCACCTACGCGCGTGACTACGAGGCCGCGATCGGAACGAAGACGGCGGCGCTCCTCCGCGTCCATACCTCGAACTTCAGGATCACCGGGTTCGTCGCGCGACCGGAGGATGGCGAGCTTGCGGCACTTGCGCGTGCGCGCGGGGTGGTCTTCATCCACGACCTGGGCAGCGGCACCTTTCTCGACACGGCGCGTCACGGGCTCGGCCGCGAGCAGCGCGTCCCCGAGGCCATCGCCGCCGGCGCTGATCTCGTCACGTTCAGCGGTGACAAGCTTCTGGGCGGTCCACAGGCAGGCCTCGTTGTCGGCCGTGCCGCGCTCATCGCCAGGCTGCGCGCGCATCCCCTCATGCGCGCGCTCCGGCCGGACAAGCTCACGCTCGCGGCACTCGTCGCGACGCTCGTGACCTACCGCGAGGGCCGTGCCGATCAGGAGCTTCCGATCTGGCGGATGATCGGCGCGCGACCCGCCGCGCTCGCGCGCCGCGGGGCCGCACTCGTCGGTCGTCTGGCGGAAGCCGGCATCGCCTCGCGCGTGGTGGTGACGGCGTCGACGGTCGGTGGAGGATCGTTACCCGACGAGACCCAGCCTTCTCGGGCGGTCGCCCTCGACGTGGCTTCCGTCCAGGTCGCGACCGCCGCGCTCCGCGCTGCGAATCCGCCGGTCATCGCGCGCGTGGTCGACGGCTCCCTCGCGCTCGACCTCCGCAGCGTCCTGCCCGAGGACGACGCGCTGCTCGCCGCGGCGGTGGCGCACGCGCTCGTAGGATTGGCGGTCCCCGCACCGCGACGGAAGGGGTCTGCCACAACGGTCCGGATCTCGCGACAGGGGGTGAGTGACCCAGTGGTCGGCCTGCCGCCGCGGGCGGCTCCGCGCAGATCAAAGAAGGAGAAGTGACCATGGAGCTGCGTACCATCTCGAGCGACAAGGCACCCAAGGCGATCGGCCCCTACAGCCAGGCCATCGTTGCGGGCGATCTGGTGTTCTGCGCCGGTCAGGTCGCGCTCGATCCGGCGACCGGCGAGACGGTCGGACCCGACGACGTGCGGATCCAGACCCGCCGCGTCCTGTCGAGCCTCGGCGCGGTGCTCGAGGCGGCGGGGTCGGATCTCGCGCACGTGACCACGACCACGGTCTACCTCGCCGACTTCGGCGACTTCGCGGCGATGAACGAGGTGTACGCGGAGATGTTCGGCGCGCACCGGCCGGCTCGGGCGACCGTGGGGGTCTCCACGCTCCCGCGTGGCCTGCGCGTCGAGATCCAGTGCATCGCCGCACGGCGGTAGGGGCGGAGCTGGGTCGCGACCGCTCGCGTCTCAGGGCCCGTCCGGTGGCGTCGAGCTTCCCCTGACGCTGCGGGTGGTCGGGACCGCGGGTCACGTGGACCACGGCAAGTCCACGCTCATCCACGCGCTGACCGGCATCGACCCCGACCGCCTCCGCGAAGAGCGCGAGCGGGGCATGACGATCGATCTTGGCTTTGCCTGGCTCACCCTCGCGGATGGAGCGGAGGTGGGGATCGTCGATGTTCCGGGCCACCAGGACTTCATCCGCAACATGCTCGCCGGCGTCGGCAGCATCGATGCGGTCATCCTCGTGGTCGCGCTCGACGAGGGCGTCATGCCGCAGACCCGCGAGCATCTGGCGATCCTCGAGCTGCTCGGCGTGGACCGCGGCGTCGTCGCGCTCACCAAACGGGACCTTGTCGATGACGAGTGGGCCGCCCTCGTCCGGACCGAGGTCCGGACAGCCCTGCTGCACACTCCTCTCGCCGCCGCGCCGTTCTGTGAGGTATCGGCGAGCACCGGCCGCGGTCTGGACGACCTGAAAGCGTCCCTGGCGGCCGCGCTCGGTGCCGCTCCCCCGCGTCGCGATCTCGCGCGGCCCCGCCTGCCGGTGGATCGCGCGTTCACGATGAGCGGCTTCGGAACTGTCGTCACCGGTACGCTTCTCGACGGCTCGCTTGCGGTCGGCGACGAGGTGGCGCTTCAGCCCGGCGAGCGGCGGGCGCGGATCCGCGGACTGCAGAGCCACCGGCGGGCGATCGAGATCGCGCACCCCGGAAGCCGTGTCGCGGTGAACCTCACCGGTGTGGACCGCGCCGAGGTCGAGCGCGGCATGGTCATCGCCCGACCCGGAACGCTCGTCTCGAGCTCGCTCCTGGGGCTGCGCTGCGTGGTTCTCGCCTCTGCGGCGGCGCCGCTCGGTCACGACGATCAGGTGAAGGTCCATGTGGGGACGGCCGAGACGATCGCTCGCGTGAGCATCCTCGAGGGACGCGAGCTCGCACCCGGCGCATCGGGCTGGATCCAGCTGCGACTCGCGACGCCGGTCGCGGTGGCCGTCGGAGATCGGCTCGTGCTTCGGCGACCCTCGCCCTCCGAGACCATCGGCGGTGGCGTGGTCGCCGATCTCGAGGGCGAGCGGCTTCGGCGGCGTGCCGACACCGTTGCCGCCCTCGAGCGCCGCAGCGCGCCGTCACCCGCCGACCGACTGCTCGCGGCGCTCGATGTGGCCCGCACGCCCGCCGAGGCTGGGGAGCGGAGCGGCCTCGGCAGCGCCGAGCGCGTGGCCGCACTCGCCTCGCTCGTCGCGGAGGGCAGGATCGTGACGCTTGGGGATGCGATCCTCGCGCGCGACGGCGTCGAGGCGCTCGCGCTCAAGGTGGAGCGCACGCTCCAGGTGGCCCATGGGAGGAATCCGCTTCGCGCGGGCGCGCCGCGCGAGGAGGTTCGCGGGGTGACCGGGCTCGCAGCCAAGCGGTTCACCGGCCTGGTGGGATGGCTCGTCGCCGAGGGGCGGATCGCGGATCGCGGCAGCCTGCTGTCGCTTGCCGGGTTCCGACCGATGCTCTCGCCGGCGCAGGAGGCGATCTGGCTTCGCGTGCGGGACGAGCTGGAGCGGGATCTCCTGAAGCCGCCGGCGGCCGATGTGCTGGAGCGCGAGCTCGGTCTGGACCGGGAGCTTGCCGCAGCGCTCGAGACGCGCGGGGACCTGATCCGCATCGAGGACTCGCTCTTCGCGCCGGCGGCCATCCTCAGGTTCGGCTCGATCGTCATCGATGAACTGGTGAGCGCCGGCCGGATCACCGTGGGTCGTGCGCGCGACCTCTCAAGCTCGAGCCGCAAGCACGTGCTGCCGCTCCTCCAGTACCTGGACGTCGCCGGCCTGACCCGGCGTGACGGCGACCTCCGGCTCCTCGTCTACGATGCGGACGAGGCACGTGCGCGCCTGCGCGCGGCGCTGAAAGTGCCGGAGGACCGAGCATGAGATTTCTGTTGATGCGACCCGCCGCCGTTGCCGCGACCGGCGCCCTGATCGTGCCGATCCACAGCGACGGCGGCGCTCCGGCCGGCCTGCCCCGAGCCCTGCGCGCGACGATCGAGCGTGTGGCGAAGGCCGCGGGCAGCGGGCGGCTCTATGGGGTGACCACGCACTTCGGCACCGCCCCCGAGCGGATCGTGCTGGTGGGAGCCGGGAAGCGCGCCGATCTGACTCCGGAGCGTCAGCGAAGGATCGCCGCGGCCGGCGTGCGCGCGCTGTGGCGCGCCAAGGTGCGGCGGATCGCGGTGGTGGTCGACGAGAGCCTGGGCACCGCGCCGGCGATCGAGGCCACGGTCCAGGGCGTGATCTACGCCATGTGGCGGCCCGAATCCCATCGCTCGAAACCCGAGCCGCTCCCAGCCATCTCGACCGTTGGGCTCGTCGCGAGCGCCGTTCCGGTCGCGGCGGTGAGGCGAGGTCAGGCGATCGGCGATGCGGTGAACTTCGCCCGCCGTCTGGCGAACGAGCCGGCGAATCTCATGACACCGTCGAACGTCGCCGACGAGGCGCGCACGCTCGCGAAGGCCACGGGCCTGCGGTGCGAGGTCCTTGACGAGAAACGCTGCCGGGCGCTCGGGATGCATTCGTTCCTGTCCGTGGCGCAAGGGTCCGATCAGCCGCCGCGGCTCGTCGTCCTGCGCCACCACGGTCGGGCGGGGAAAGGGTATGACCTCGCCCTCGTGGGCAAGGGCATCACCTTTGACTCCGGTGGGATCTCGATCAAGCCGGCGGCCGGGATGCACCTGATGAAGGCCGACATGACCGGCGCCGCTTCGGTGATCGGCGCGATGGGCGCCGTGGCACGTCTCCGACCCGCGGCCAACATCCTGGCGGTGGCGCTCCTCACGGAGAACCTGTCCGGCGGCCGGGCGACCAAGCCGGGCGACGTCTTCACGAGCATGAGCGGTAAAACGGTCGAGGTCATCAATACCGACGCCGAGGGCCGGCTCGTCCTCATCGACGGGCTGACCTACGCCCAGCGCGAAGGAGCGAGGCGCGTGGTCGACATCGCGACGCTCACCGGCGCGATCCACGTGGCCCTCGGCGATCACTTCAGTGGGCTTTTCGGCAAGCCGGACGCGTTCGTCGCGCGGGTCCTTGAGTTGAGCAGGGGTGCCGGCGACCGGCTCTGGCCGATGCCGCTCACCGACGAGTTCCGCGACGAGGTGCGCAGCGACATCGCCGACCTCCGCAACCAGGCTGGGAGGCACGGCGGTGCGAGTATTGCCGCTGCGTTCCTCGACGCGGTCATCGAGGACGGCGTGGAATGGGCGCACCTCGATATCGCAAGCCAGGACTGGTCCGATCGCGACCAGCCGCACTCACCGAAAGGCCCACAGGGTCCCGGGGTGCGCACCCTCATCGCGCTCGCCGAGAGCGTCAGAGGGGGCTAGCTTCGGTTGCCGCCCACGGTGCCGCAGGCGCTTCTGGAATGATAGAACGAATGTTCGATAGTGTCACGGTGGTCGGGGCCGGCCTGGCCGGGTGCGAGGCCGCGTGGCAGCTCGCCCGCCGGGGAGTTCGGGTGCGGCTCGTGGAGATGCGGCCGCTCGTCATGACACCGGCGCATCACACGTCGCGCGCGGCCGAGCTCGTCTGCACGAACTCCTTCAAGTCGGACGTGCCAGAGGTTGCCGCCGGGCTCCTCAAGGAGGAGATGCGACGGCTCGGCTCGCTCGTGCTGTCGGCCGCCGATGCGACGCGGGTGCCGTCGGGGCAGGACCTCTCCGTTGATCGAGAGCGGTTCGCGGATCGGGTCGAGGCGGGTCTCCTGGAGGCAGGTGTGGAGCGCGTCGCGGGAGAGCTGACGGCGGTCGATACCGAGCAACCGACGATCGTCGCGACCGGACCGCTCACCTCCGACGCCCTGGCCCGCGAGCTCCAGCGCCTCACCGGTGCCTCGAACCTGCACTTCTACGACGCGGCGGCGCCGATCGTCTTCGCCGAGTCGCTCGATCAGGGCGAGCTCTTCCGCGCCTCCCGGTACGGGAAGGGGGCGGGGAACTACCTGAACGCCCCGCTCGATCGCGCGCGATACGGGCAGCTCGTGACCGACCTCGTGGCCGCCGAGCAGGTGGTGCTGCATGACTTCGAGCGGACGATGTGGTTCGAGGGCTGCATCCCGATCGAGGAGATGGCTCGGCGTGGTCCGGAAACGCTCCGCTACGGTCCGCTCAAGCCGATCGGGCTCGACGATCCCAGGACGGGGCGGTGGGCCCATGCGATCGTCCAGCTGCGTCAGGAGGACGCCGCGGCGGGACTCTACAACCTCGTTGGATTCCAGACGAACCTCAGCTGGCCCGCTCAGCGCCGCGTCTTTCGGACGATCCCCGGCCTCGCGCACGTGGAGTTCGCCCGCCTGGGGGTGATGCACCGGAATACCTTCATCCGTTCCCCCGATCTGCTCCACCCCACGCACCTGCTGCGGGGCAGCGCGCGCACCTGGCTCGCTGGTCAGCTCGTGGGCGTGGAGGGCTACCTCGAGTCGGCGATGAGCGGCCTCGTCGCGGGCCTCAACGTGGCCGCGTCGCTCGCGGGTTCGCCGGAGATCGTCTTCCCCGATGACACCGCGATCGGGTCGCTCGTGCGCTACATCACGACCCCACAGAAGCTCTTCGCGCCGATGAACGCGACCTGGGGGCTGTTCCCGCCCCTTCCCGTGATCCAGGGTGGCCCCCGCCTGGGAAAGCGCGAGCGGGCCGCCGCGCATCTCGCGAGGGCGCGCGCGTCGTTCGACGCGTACGTTGACCCGCGAGACTGGCTCACCGCTCCGCCGGCATGAGCCACCAGCTCGCCTTCAGCCTGGGGGGTGATGAGCCGGATCTGCTTCGGACGCTCACCCCGGAGCAGCGCCGTGCCGTAGACCACGGTGACGGACCGCTGTTGATCGTTGCGGGAGCCGGTACCGGCAAAACCCATGTGCTGACCGCGCGGATCATCTCGCTCATTCGTCGTGGCGCCGCCAAGCCGCACGAGATCCTCGCGGTGACCTTCACCGAGAAGTCCGCGGCGGCGATGCAGGAACGGATCGACATCAACACCCCCCTCGGAGAGAACGACGTCGCGATCCGGACCTTTCATGGTTTTGGCGACGAGGTCTTCCGTGAGTTCGCCCTCGAGCTGGGCCGGTCGGGCGAGCTGCGCGTTCTGTCCCAGGCCGAGCAGGTCATCTTCGTCCGTGAGCATCTCTACGATCTGCCGCTCAAGCGCTACCGGCCCGCCGGCGATCCGCTCGAGTACGTGCGTGCCCTGCTCGAGCTGTTCGGCCGAGCGCGTGATGAGGATGTGACGCCCGCCGAGTACATCGCCCACGCCGCGCTGCTTCGCGCGGGCGTCGGAGTCGGGATCGACGCGGACGTCCGCGCGGATATTGCCGAGGCGCAGGAGGAGCTCGCTGGCGCCTACGCCGCGTACTCCGAGCTGAAGGTGAAGCACGGGGTCGTCGACTTTGGCGACCAGATCTCTCTCTCCCTGCGGCTGCTCCGCGACAAGCCCGCCGCCGCGCGGCGTCTCCAGTCCCGCTACCGCTACGTCCTCGTCGACGAGTTCCAGGACACCAACGACTCGCAGTTCAAGCTCATCCGCAAGCTTGTCGAGCCCCACCGGAATCTGACGGTCGTGGGGGACGACGATCAGTCCATCTTTGCCTGGCGCGGTGCCACGCTTGGCAACTTCGCCGCGTTCGAGGCCGAGTACCCCGAGCGGGCCGTCGTGACCCTGGTCGAGAACCGGCGTTCGAGCCAGGGGATCCTCGACGCGGCCTATCGGCTCATCGCGAACAACCCAGATCGACTTGAGCAGACGCTCGGGATCGACAAGCGGCTGCACGGCCGGGCACCGGAGCGCGAGACCGAGGTCGATCACCTCGCTTTTGCCGGCGCGGCCGAGGAGGCCGAGGCGGTGGCCGAGCGCATCGCGCAGACGGCCATCGGCCGCCAGCGGCGGCTTGGCGAGTTCGCCGTCCTCGTCAGGAACAACGGTGATGCGACGCGGGTGCTGAACGCGCTCGCGAGCCGCGGCCTGCCGGCGCATTTCTCGGGTGGCGGGCAGCTCTACGAGCGGCCGGAGATCAGGCTCCTGGTGTCATTCCTCTCCGCCGTCGCGGCTCCCTCGGACTCGCGCCACCTCTACCACCTCGCCACGTCATCGCTCTACGCGTTCCCGCCAGGCGAGCTCGCCAAGGCGACGGAGGCCTCGGGACGTCGGCAGCGCCCGCTGCGGACGCTATTTGACGACATCGCTGAAGGCGCCGCGCCAGGGTTCAACGAGCAGGCGACCTCGGCCGCGACCAACCTGGTCACCGATCTTCGCCATTACGAGGAGCGCGCGACGGTGCTGACCTCGGCTGAGCTCCTCTATGAGTTCCTTGAGCGAAGCCAGCTGCTCACGCGTTACCTCGAGCCTGATTCCACTCTCGCCGAGGAGCAGGGGCGGAATGTGGCGAAGTTCTTTCGGCTCGTCCAATCCGCGTCCCGAGCGCTTCCCACCGACCGGGCGGCATTCTTCGTGCCGCATCTGGAGCTGCTCCGGGAGGCCGGGGACGACCCCGCCGCGGCCGACTACGAGCAGTCGGAGAACGCCGTGAACGTGCTTACCATCCACAAGGCGAAGGGCCTCGAGTTCGCGGTCGTCTTCCTGATGAATGCGACCGACGAGCGGCTGCCCGGTAGCCTCAGGCAGCCGGCGCTGCCGCTACCGGCGGCTTTGGCCAAGACACCGCCGCTCGATCACGACGGGCATATCGCCGAGGAGCGCCGGCTGGTCTACGTCGCCATGACCCGAGCGAAAGAAGAGTTCCTCTTCACGAGCGCGAGCGACTACGGCGGGCAGCGGATGCAGCGCCCAAGCCGCTTCATCGGTGAGGCCCTCGGCCGAAAGCCCGATCAGATCCATCCGCGCAGCGCGGCGTACGACGAACTGACGCGCTTCCAGGTCGCCCCCACCGAGGTCGACCTGCCCCTCCCAAGCCTCGGTCCGGATGCCATCCTCACGGTGTCGTTCTCAGACATCGAGGACTACAAACGCTGTCCGCTTCTCTACCGCTTCAAGCACGTGATCCAGATCCCTGTGCTCCCCACGCCGCAGATGATCTATGGGCTCGCGCTCCACGAGGCCGTTTCGGACTTTCTGAAGCGCAAGCGCGAAGGCGCGAAGCCCTCGCTCGCCCGCCTTGAGGCGACATTCAAGGCGGCATGGCTCTCCGAGGGGTTCATCTCGCCCGAGCACGAAAGCGAGCGTTTCGAATCCGGCCTCGTGGCGCTCCGGCGCTTCTTCAAGGACGAGCGGGGCGGCCCTCCGGCCGACCAGATCGAGCAGCGGTTCTCGTTCATGCTCGGCCGAGATCGGGTCGTCGGCCGCTGGGATCGGGTCGACCAGATCGACGGGAACGCGGTCATCGTCGACTACAAGTCGAGTGCTCTTTATGAGGGCAGCGACAAGCCGCAGCGTGCCGCGAACGAGTCGTTCCAGCTCCGGGTCTATGCCCTGGCCTACGAGACGATGTACCGCCAGCGTCCCGCCCAGACCGTCTTTCACTTCCTCGAGACAGGTGAGCGCGGCATCGTCGTCCCGACCGATGAAGGGCTCGGCGCCGTACGTGCCTGGATCAAGAGCGCCTCGGATCGGATCCGGCAGAAGGAGTTTGGCGCCAATCCGTCAAAGGGTCGGCGGACCTGCGAACAGTGCTCCTATCAGGCGATCTGTCCGAGTTCGCTCACCCTTCGCGGTGTCGCGGGTACGACCGTCGGCTGAACGCGGTCCGCTCAGCCGTCTTTGCAGAGATGTCTTTCTGCACAGACAGCAGAGGAACGCTCTCCGAGCGTGCGAGAATCCAATTCTCATGAGGAACCTGCTTCTCCCGACCGCGGCACTTGCCGCCGCCGCCATCGCCTTCACCGTGGTCACGCGGGATCCCGAAGATCGGCGAAGCGTCGCATTCGTGGTGGTCTCGTTCGCGATCCTGGTCGGTGCCGTCGCCATCCGGATCTTTGACGGTCTGGAGCCGAAGCGGGGGAGGCCCAGACCGGTCCCCCTGGCGGCGATCCGTCGCGGTGGTCTCTCCGGACTCGTCGCCGGCGCATTTCTCTTTCTGCGCGTGATTGACGGC
>SHYN01000038.1 GCA_009692785.1 Chloroflexota bacterium
ACGATCTCCGCCGACGGCGAGGGGACGGGGCGCACGGAGCCACCGTCCGCACTTCCGAACGGGCGACCGTGCATCCTTCACGACATCGGTCGGTGTGGCGCACCCTGCGCAGGCCTCATCTCACGAGCCGACTACCGTGCCTCGGTCGATCGCAGCGTTCTGTTCTTCGCTGGTCGGGCCGATGAGCTTGCCCGCGAGGCGCGCGCGGAGATGGCCCGCGCATCGGAGGCTCTCGAGTTCGAGCGAGCGGCAGCGCTTCGGGATCAGCTCCAGGCGATGGACCTCACGCTGGATCGTCAGCAGGTCCATGCCTACGCCGGAGACGACTACGACGTGCTTGGCGCGGCGATCGACGACAGCGGCTTCGCCGCGGTCCAGCTGCTGCGCGTCCGTGATGGGACGATCGTCGGGCGCGACCAGTTCTTCCTCGAAGGTTCTCTCGGAGCGGAGATCCCAGAGGTGATCGCGTCATTCGCCCGCCAACACTACGCGACCGCGACCGATCTCCCGCCTGCGCTCGTGGTGGCCGCGGCGTTCCCAGAGCAGGAGGCGTTCGCCATCTTTGCGAGTGAACGGCGCGGTTCGCGCGTCAGCGTGTACCTCGCGCGGCGCGGCCTCAAGCGTTCGCATCTCGATCTCGCCGAACGCAATGCCGTCGAAGGGCTCGCGCAGCTGCGCACCGAACGCCTCGCTCGGCCTGACCGGAACGACGCTGCGCTTCAGGAGCTCGCCGGGGCCCTCGGCCTCGCTTCGCCGCCCGAGCGGATCGAGTGCTACGACGTGAGCCACATCCAGGGGACGGACGTCGTCGCGTCGATGGTCGTCTTTCAGGATGGCCGCCCGCTGAAGGCGCAGTATCGTCGCTTCAAGGCTCGGGGTGGTGATCGCAACGATGACTTCGCCAACATGCGCGACGTCCTTGTCCGGCGGTTCCGTCGGGCAGACGGCGCGGAGGCCTGGCCGCTGCCGGATCTCGTGATCATCGACGGCGGCAGGGGGCAGCTCGCCGCTGGCCTTGAGGCCCTTGC
Source organism: Chloroflexota bacterium (assembly GCA_009692785.1). GTDB lineage: Bacteria > Chloroflexota > Limnocylindria > P2-11E > P2-11E > SHYN01. Next base: position 1,029 of record SHYN01000038.1, read on the forward strand.
CCAGACCGCCCGCGGCGAGATTCGGATGGTCGGCCTGGCGAAGGAACACCGCACCATTGGTCCCGATGGGAGGCCGCAGCACTCACCAGAAGAGGTGCACCTACCGGGCATCGAGGCGCCCCTGCTTCTCCCACGCACGTCCGATGCCTACTTCCTGCTTCAGCGCATTCGCGACGAGGCCCATCGCTTTGCGGTGACCTATCACCAGAAGCTCCGCGGCCGGCGCCAGACCCGCTCCCTCCTCGACGACGTTCCGGGGGTGGGCCCCGTGCGCAAGCGCGCTCTGCTGCGCGCCTTCGGGTCGGTGCGAGGCCTCCGCGACGCCGATGTGTCCGCGATCTCGGGGATCGGTGGCATCGGACCCGCTCTCGCCGGCCGCATCAAGGAGGCGATGGCCTGACGCCGGTGGAGTGACTTCTTCGTTACAGAACGGGGCAATGCCCTTGACAATCAGCGCGTGCGCGATGGACCCTCGCATCTTGGAGATCTTCCGGACAGCGTTCGCCCGTCAGGCCAACGCGCGGTGAACGAAGGATCGGGCGAACGCGACGAGCGGTGGGGGAGCGACCCCCTGCGAGTCCGCGAGGCGCGAACCCAGGCTCGGCGGCTCGCCCGAGCACTTCGCCACCAGCTCCACGGCGCGACCCACATGCTCGACATCGGCATTGGTCTGGGCGACCGGCACGAGGAGCGCCAGCGGCACGAGGATCAGGTCGAGCGCACCTTTACGGTGGTGGGGATCCCGACGCTTCGTGTTTCGAACTTTTCCGGCGACACGCGCATCGGGGCAGGCGAGACCGGGGTCGTGACCGTCCGCGCGCGCCGGTACGTTCGCGGCGCCAGCGCGGAGCGGGCGAAGCAGCTGCTGGAGAGCTTCGAGATCGACATGGTGCAGGACGGCGACACGATCGTCGTGACTCCGGAGCACACCGAGCAGAATTGGCGCGACCTCTTTCGCGGGCGGCAGGTCTCGGTGGACCTGGACATCACGGTGCCGCGCGAGACCGTGCTCGATGCGCGCAGCATGGTCGGCGACCTCCAGGTGCGCGCGCTTCATGGTCGCTTCGCGCTCCAGAACGTTTCCGGAGACACGGTGCTCGAGGATCTCCAGGGCGCTCTTCACCTCAGGACCGTGAGCGGCGACGTCCGCGCGACCTCGTTCGTCGGGCAATGCGAGTGCAACAGCGTGAGCGGGGATCTCGGATTCGCCGGCGCGCTCCTGCGCCAGGCGGACCTCCACACGGTGAGCGGTGACATCTCGTTCGACGGGGCGCTCGATGCGGCCTCCGGTCATCGGTTTCGCAGCGTGAGTGGCGACGTGAGCCTCGCTCTCGCCGGACCGTCTTTCCGGATCGACTACCGGACCCTGAGCGGTGACCTCGACTGCCAGCGCGAGGCGCGTGTGGCTCACGAAGGACGTCGTGACCGTCTCGTCATGGTGGGTGAGGGTCTGGTCCGGGTGCAGGTCAAGACCGTGGGGGGCGACTTGCGGGTGGCCGGGTCGGAATCCGTTCCGCCGGTGGCGGCCGTCGCGGAAACACCGAAGCCAGCGGCGGTGGGAGCCGAGCCTGCCGCTCCCTCGGCCGCGGTGCGCGCGGTCCTCGATCGACTTTCGCGCGGCGAGCTCTCCGTCGACGATGCGCTGGGTCTCGTCGGTACCCTCGGTGCCCAGGGAGGCGGGGACCCGCCCGGCCGGGGGCCGGCGCCGCGGTCCACGGACTCTGGCCAGACGACCCCCGAGGACGCCCGGCCCCCCGGAGCGAGACGCGCCGCGGGCCAACGTGGACGCATCCTGCGCGTCCGGGTCACCGAGGGTGGCTCGCCGAAGGTGAACATCGCGATCCCGCTCGCGATCGCGCGCCTTGGCAACGTCAATCTCGGCGGCGTGGTCCGGGGTCACCTCGGAAAGTTCGGGATCGACCTCGACGAGGTGCTGCGGCAGGCCGAGCAGACCGGGCGCATCGTGGACATCGCCGACGGGGCCGATCGCATCGAGATCTTTGTGGATTAGGCTGTTCGCGTGAGGATCCTCTGGCGGACCGTCGTCAATGCCATCGCCATCGCCGTGGCCGCAAGCCTGCTCGGGCCCTGGATCACCTACGGTGTTGGCCAGGATCCCGTCCTCTCGCTCGTGCTCACCGGCCTGGCGCTGGGTGTCGTGAACGCGATCGTCCGGCCGATCTTCGTCATCCTGTCCTTCCCGATCACCTGCGCCACGATGGGTCTCTTCCTGCTCGTCATCAATGGCGCGATGCTGCTCCTGGTTTCGCAGCTCCCACTCCTCGGCTTCCGCGTCGACGGTTGGCTGCCAGCGATCGGAGGCGCGCTCGTCATCTCGATCGTGAGCCTCATTCTCTCGAGGCTCCTGCCAGACTGACGTGGGGATGGCCGCCGGCGCGCCACAGGCGCGTCCCGACTTCATCGTCATCACGGGGCTTTCCGGCTCAGGCAAGTCGCAGGCCGTCAAGGTCTTTGAGGATCTTGGCTACTACACGCTCGACAGCCTTCCGCCCGCGCTCATGCCGTCCGCGCTCGAGGTGTGTCGCGGCGGTGGGCACAGGCTCGTCGCGTTCGTCACCGACACCCGGAGCGGCGAGCTCTTCGCGGCGGCCGGCGGCACGCTCGACGCTCTCGCCGCCGACGGACACCCCGCGCATGTCATCTTCTTCGATGCCTCCGACGAGGTCCTGCTCAACCGCTACAGCGAGACTCGTCACCGGCATCCGCTCTCCGCGTCCGGCGGTGTGGAGCCGTCCATCGCGGTCGAGCGCGGATTGCTCGTCGATCTGCGCCGGCGCGCTGACCGCGTGGTGGACACGACCCACCTTTCGATCCGGGAGCTGCGCGAAACGCTCCACTCGCTCTACGGGTCCGGACCGTCGGCGCTCTTCGTGCAGGTCACGTCGTTCGGCTACAAGTACGGGCTTCCGCTCGCCGCGGACCTTGTGTTCGACGTTCGGTTCATGGAGAACCCGTTCTATCTGCCCGCGCTGAGCTCGCTGTCCGGCAGCGATCCCGAGGTCCGGGACTTCGTGCTCGGGAACCCCGCGACCGGGAAGTTCCTCGGGCACGTGGAGTCCTTCCTGCGATTCGCGCTGCCGCGCTACGACGCGGAGCGAAAGGCTCGGCTGGGCATCGCCTTTGGATGCACCGGTGGCAGGCATCGTTCCGTCGCGATCGGCGACGAGGTGGCCCGGCGGATCCGCGCGTTCTGGCCGGGCGAGCTCGAGGTCCTCCACCGCGACCGCGAACGCATGGACGTCCGCGCGTGACGCGGGGAGTCAGCGCGGTCGCGCGCTCGCCGCTGTCGGAGGAGGTAAAAGCCGAGCTCTCGAGGCTTGCGCTCAAGGTCTGCGACGCACGTGTGCTCGCCGCGCTGTTACCTCGGGCGGGGCACCTGGGAGTGCCGGCCCGACGCCTCGCGCACGTGGCCGAGGGCGCCGTGGCCGGGCCGCTCCTTCGTCGGGCCTGCTGCCGCCGCACCTACCTGCGAGGGCTGTTCCTCGCCGGCGGCTCTTTGTCGACCGGTCGCTCGGGCAACCTTCTCGAGATCCGTCCGCCTCCGGGCGAGACGGCGCGCGCCCGGGCGGTGCTCGCACGCGAGGGCCTTCTGGTCCACGAGCGGGTCCGCCGTGGCTGCATCGTTCTCACCCTTCGCAACGCCGACGAGATCGCGGGCTTTCTGCGAGCGGTCGGGGCCACGGAGACGCTGCTCCGCTTCGAGACGAAGCGGGTCTCCCGCGAGGTGCGTGCTCGAACGAACGCGCTCGTGAACGCCGATTCGGCCAACCTTGCACGGACTGTCGCGGCCGCCCATGCTCAGGTGCAGGCGGTGCGGGCCATCGCCGAGCGGAGCGGGCTGCGTGGGCTGCCTGAACCGCTTGCCGCCGTCGCTCGCGCGCGGCTCCGTTCGCCGGCGGCGAGCCTGTCAGAGCTTGCGGTGCGCCTCGGTACGACGAAATGGGTGGTCCGCGGACGGCTGCGAAGCATTCTGGAGGTCGCACGCGCGTGAGTCGTGGTCGCATCGTCATCGGCAACTGGAAGATGAACCCGGGTTCGAGCGCCGAGGCGGTCGTCCTCGCACGCTCGGTGGCCGCCTCGCCCCTCGCGACCGGTGTGGCGGTGGCAGTCGCCCCGCCTGCGCTCTTCCTGCCCGCGGTCGCCGAAGCGCTCCGAGCGTCGCCCGTCGGGGTCTACGCGCAGGACGTGCACTGGGAAGAGCAGGGCGCGTTCACCGGCCAGATCGCGGCCTCGATGCTGGCGCCGGTCGTGCTCGGCGTCATCGTGGGTCATTCGGAGGTCCGAAGGGATCAGGGCGACGACGACGAGCGGGTCGCGAAGAAGATGGTGCGCGCGCTCGCACACGGGTTGTGGACGGTGGTCTGCGTCGGCGAAACGCTCGACGCATACCTCGCGGGCCGCTCGGCATCGGTCGTCGCCGCTCAGACGGCGGTCATCGGGCATGCGGTCGCAGCCGCTGAGAGCGTCGGCGCGCGGCGGGACCGGATCGTCTTTGCCTACGAGCCGATCTGGGCGATCGGCACCGGACGGGCGGCCACGGCGGCTCACGCGACGATCTGCGCGGACGCGATCCGCGCGGAGCTGCAGCGCTCGGCCGGCATCGATGCCGAGGCGATCCCGGTCCTCTATGGAGGCAGCGTGACCGCCGCGAACGCCTCGGCATTCGCGGACGCCCGCGGGATCGATGGGGCGCTCGTCGGTGGCGCGTCGCTCAAGGCGGAGTTCGGCGCGATCGTCGCCGCGTTCAGCGGGTGAGGCGCTACCGCCCGGTCGTGCTCGGCGTTCTCGACGGTTGGGGCATCGCACCCGATGGTGAGGCGAACGCCGTGACGCGCGCCCGGACCCCCCGACTCGACGCGCTCCTCGCCGCCGGGCCCCACGCGACCCTCGAGGCGAGCGGCCGCGCGGTGGGGCTGCCCGCGGGGCTCATGGGGAACAGCGAGGTCGGTCACCTCACGATGGGCGCGGGCTACGTTCACTACCAGGATCTCGTTCGGATCAATGACGCGATCGTCGACGGCTCCTTCTTTCAGAATGCTTCGCTGCGCTCCGCCTGCGCCGCCGCTGCGGCCACGGGGCGGGGGACCCTCCACCTCATGGGGCTCCTCTCGACCGGCGGGGTGCACGCGGACCTCGCGCACCTCGACGCCCTCGCGACGCTCGCCGAGCGCGAGGGGGTGACCAACGTCGTCCTTCACGCCTTCCTCGACGGCCGGGACATGGCACCGCGAAGCGCCCTCGAGCTCCTGCCACGCGTGCGCGTGCGGATCGCCACCGTCCACGGGCGGTTCTACGCCATGGACCGGGACACCCGGTGGGAGCGCACCGAGCGCTCCTGGCGCGCGATCGTCGACGGTGACGGGCCCACGGTCGGATCCGCGGCGGATGCGATCCGTGCCTGCTACGAGAGCGATGTCTGCCGTGACGAGCTGCTCGAGCCAGCGGTCGTGGGTGCGGGTGCGCCGGTGCGGGACGGGGACGGCGTCATCTTCTTCAACTTCCGTCCAGACCGGGCACGCCAGCTGACCCGCGCGTTCCGCGTGGCGGACTTTGATGGATTCACACGCCAGCGCGTGCCGGACGTGACGTTCGTCACGCTCACCGACTACCACGCCGGCGTTCCGGTTCTCGTCGCATTCCCGCAGACGCCGGTGGTACCGCTTGCGGCAATCCTCCGCGACCACGGGCTCCGGCAGTTCCGCACCGCGGAGACCGAGAAGTATGCGCACGTGACGTACTTCTTCAATGGCGGGATCGAGGCGGCGTTCGCCGGCGAGGACCGCCTCCTCGTGCCGTCGCCGCGCGTCGCAACGTATGACCTCGCGCCCGCCATGAGCGCCGCGGGCGTGGCCGACGCGCTCGTCGCCGCGACGGCCTCGGGGAAGTACGACGTCGCGGTCTTTAACCTCGCGAACCCCGATATGGTCGGCCACACCGGCAACTTCGACGCCGCCCTCGCGGCGATGGCGGCGACCGACCTGGCCGTCGGCCGGATCGTCGACGCGATCCTCGCGGCGGGCGGGTGCCTTCTGCTCACGTCGGACCATGGCAACTGCGAGGAGATGGCATTCCCGGATGGCGGCGCGAACACGCAGCACTCCACGAACCCGGTTCCGGTGGTGTTCGCGGCACGCGATGCCGATCGCTGGTCGCTCCGCGATGGTGGCCTCGTCGACTGCGCGCCCACGATCCTGGCGCTCCTGAACCTGCTCGTCCCCGGATCGATGACGGGCAGCACGCTGCTCACGGAGCGGCGCTGATCGGCTGGCGCGTACTCGTCGCGGTTGCGGGTGCGATCGCGGCCCTCGGCCTCGTGCGCTGGCTGACCGGCCTCACGGCCGCGGCGCCGCTCCTGTACGGTGAGGGTGCCGTCGCGCACGCCGCACAGCTGATCCGCACCGGTGCGGCGTATGCCCCGCGGGTCGACGGGTCATTCGTCGCGGCAAACTATCCGCCGCTCTTCCTGCTCCTCGCCTCACTCGGTGCGCCGTTCCTCGCGGGGCGGATCGTGAGCCTCGCCGCCACCGGCGTCATCGCCGCGCTCATCGGGTGGCGCGCGCGGGCCGCGGGTGGTCTGGTCGCGTGGGCGCTCGCGCTGGCCTGGCTAGCTTCCGTGCCGGTGCTGGACTGGGGAGTTGCGGCCAAGCCCGATCTGCTCGCGGTCGCCTTCGTGGTCGGTGCCGTGATCGTGGCGGAGCGGCGCCACGCCCGCTGGACCGGCGCGCTCCTCCTCTGCGCGATCGCGACGAAGCCGACCGCTGCCGTCCCCGCGCTTGCGATCGCGGTCTGGTTCAGCTCCGTCGATCGGAGGTCGTTCGCCCGGATCGTCACCGGCGCAGCGCTTCCCGGGGCCGTTCTCACCGCGGTGCTGCTCTGGGCGGGGCCCGCCGACGCCTGGCGCCACATCGTCCTCTGGAACACGCTTGGGTGGGACCCGCTGCAGCTCGCCCTGCTCGCCGTCGTTCTGGTGGCGGTCGGAGGCGTTCCGCTGGTGTGGGCCGGTCGCTTCTCGGGTGGTGTCACGCGCGCGTACCTCGTCGGCGCGCTCGGCGTTTTCGTCCTGGGCGGTCGCGAGGGCGCGACCGTCAACTACCTCCTCGATGCGGGCGCCGCATCGCTCCTCGCCCTCGCCGCAGCCGCCGCCCCGGCCAGGGCGACAGCGGGATCGTGGTTCACAGCGTGCGGGCCACCCTCACGCTCGCGAGGCCGACCCGGTGGGCTCGTCGCGGCGCTCATCGCCGCGCAGCTGGTGGCGGGAACGGTCGCGCTGGATCCGTTCGGGCTCGTGCCCGGCGGGACGGGCCATTGGGGAGCGCCGGGGCGCGTTGACGCGCTGCGCGCCGCCCTCACGCCCGGGATGCCGGCCCTCGTCGAGGAAGCTGGGCTCATGGTCGCCCTCGGACTCGAGCCGATCGTCGACGATCTGTTCCTCTGGTCCCGGCTCGTCGAGCGCGGCGTCGTCGACCCCGCGCCGCTCCTTGAGGCAGTGGGTGAGGGCCGGTTCGCCGTCATCGCCGCGGAGGCCGACCTTGGCACGCTGCACGCCTCCGGCCCGGCCTACGAGCGCGGGCGATGGGCAGCGGTGCTCGTCGCGGCGATCCAGGCCCGCTACGACGCGGGGGTCCGCACCGGCGGCCTCTGGCTGTACCACCCCAGATAGCGTCCCGCTGCGGCAGGTTAGAGTGAGGAGCCTATGGACCTTCTCCAGATCGCCCAGATCATCATCGCGCTTTCCGTCGCGACCTCGATCCTGCTGCAGGCACGAGGGACGGGACTGTCGTCCACCTTTGGTGGCGAATCCACGGCCTACCGGAGCCGCCGCGGCATCGAGCGCACTCTCTTCCGTCTCACGGTCATCCTCATCGTCGTCTACGTCCTGATCTCCCTCGTTGGCGCTCGCAACCCGGTGGCTTGACCCGGCGCGACAAGCTCATCGTCGTAGCGCTCGTTGCGCTCCTCGCGGTGGCGAGCGTCGCGGCGATCGTGAGCGAGGCCGGTGAGGGGCCCCCGCTCCCCGCATACGGCGGAGCGTACGTCGAGGGTGTGGCTGGCGTGCCGGTGTACCTCAATCCGCTCATTGCCGCCACGAGTCTCGATCAGGATGTCGCGCAGCTCGTCTTCAGCGGCCTGACGCGTCGCGACCGAGATGGTGTGATCGTCGCCGACCTCGCGTCGGCATTCCGCGCCGAGGGCGACGGCAAGGTGTGGACCTTCGATCTTCGTGCAGACGCGATCTGGCACGACGGCGCCGAGGTCACGTCCGATGACGTGCTCTACACCGTCGGCCTCCTTCAGGACCCGGCGTATGTCGGTCCGTATGCGGACGCCTTCCGTGGGGTCAAGGTCGACAAGCTCGGCTGGAAGACCGTCCGCTTCACCTTGCCCGACGTCTACGGACCATTTGTCGAGAGCACGACCGTTCCGCTCCTGCCGGCGCACCTTCTCGCCAAGGTCAGCTTCGCGGAGCTCGCCCGTCAGCCCTTCAACCTCCGGCCGGTGGGAACGGGGCCGTTCCGCGTGACCGAGGTCGACCAGCGCCAGGTCGTTCTCCTGCGCATGGAGGGCTTTTACCGGGTCATGCCGCAGCGCACCCGGCCCTACCTCGACCGGGTCGTCCTCCGGTACTTCCGGGAGCCTTCCGACGCCCTCGCGGCGCTCGCCCGCGGCGAGGTTGACGGCGTCGCGGGTCTCGCTCCGACCGATGCGGGGCGCGCCCGGACCCTGCACGCCGTCAGTCTCTACAGCCTGCCCACCAACGATCTCAGCGCGATCTTCCTCAATCTGCGGCCGGAGAAGGCGGTGTTCCGCGACCGCGTGGTCCGCCAGGCGATCGCCACCGCCATCGACCGTGCCCGTGTGCTCCAGCTAGCGGCCGACGGCCGCGGGACGCTGGCCGACGAGGTCGTGCCTCCGACCTCCTGGGCTTTTGTGAAGGACGTGAGCCGCTATCCGCACAGCGCCGCCGAGGCGCGGGCGATGCTCGATGCGGCCGATTGGAAGGACCATGACGGCGACGGCGTGCGCGACAAGGCGGGGGTCGCGCTGTCGTTCTCGCTCACGACGACCGACGAGCCCGAGCGGATCGCATCCGGGTTGCAGGTCGTCGAGGATCTCCGCACGATCGGAATGCGGGTCGAGCTCCTGACGACGCCGTTCGGCCAGGTCCTGGACACGGTCGCGCGTCAGCGCGCCTTTGACGCGCTCCTCATCGGGATCTCCCGCCGCGGCGATCCCGATCCCTACGAGTTCTTCCACTCGAGTCAGGCGCGTGATCCGGGACACAACTTCTCCGGCTATTCCACGCTGCCGATGGACCGCAGCCTCGAGGCGGCGCGGCGGACCTTTGATCAGGCGAAGCGGCGGGACCTCTACGTCACGGTGTTCCAGCAGATCGCGTCAGAGGTACCGATGATCCCGCTGTACTTCGCCGACTACCTCTATGTGCAGAACCGCGCCGTGCAGGGTCTGCGGATCGCGGCAATCGACGACCCGCCGAAGCGTTTCTGGAACATCGAGGATTGGTACGTGCGGACCGCGCCGAAGCGGTAGGCCTCTAGCGAAGGTCCTCGGGCGCGAGCGGGCGCACGTCGGCAAAGCGCGCGCGCCGGAACCGCTCGCGCGAGGCGAATGGGATCGTGGCGTCGATCCCGAGCTTCGTCCGGATGCCGCCGTCCGAGACCCGCACGTACTCGTGTCCGCGCGCGCCCGGGATCAGGATGAGGTCGCGGGAGGCCTCCATCCGGGTCGCGATCGCATACTCCACGTCGCTCGGGTCGCGGAGGTCGATGTCGTCGTCGACGACGATCACCTGGTCGAGGTCCTTGAGCGCGGCGAAGGCAGCGAGCATGGCGTTGCGCTGAAGCCCCTCATCACGCTCGCTCAGCTTGCGGACCTGCGCCACGAGGTGGAACCGGTAGAGCCCTCCCGGCGTCATCTCGACGTCCTGGACGATCGGGACCGCCGCCTGCATTGCGCGGAGGGCGCTGGCCTCGAGCACGTACTTCCGTAACATGATCGTCTCGCGTCCGGCGCCGTTGATCGCGGTGTAGATTGGCTCACGTCGGTGCGTGAGCGCGGTCACCTGAAAGACCGGGGCCGGCCCGGCGTCGGACTCGTACCCCAAAAATTCGGCGAAGGGGCCCTCGTGGGTGAGCTCGCCCGTCAGGACCCCTTCGAGGATGATCTCCGCGTCCGCGGGGGCGACCTCAGCTTGAGAGACGCACCGCACAAGGTCGAGCGGTGCGCCGCGGAAGCCCCCGGCGGCCGCCAGCTCGTCCGCATCGATCGGCATCTGCGAGCCCATGAATGCGGCGGCAAAAGCGAG
>SHYN01000039.1 GCA_009692785.1 Chloroflexota bacterium
GATCGAGACCATCGGCTTCGGCCGGTTGATCGTGAGCGGCCGCAGACGGCTCCCCTCGCCTCCGGCCATGACGACGGCCTTCATCGGAAGCTCCTATGTCAAGAGGGTCATGCGGCGACCCTCTCGCTGGCGGTCTCGAAGCACTCGTGCCAGGCGCGATAGACGCGGCGGATGATGAGCCGCTTGAGCGCACGACGAGCCTCGCGCGCGGTCCGCCCTTCGGCTTGGCGGCGGAGCAGGTACGTACGCGCGGGCGGGTAGATCCGGGCCTGGGTGAGGACGATCTGGTGGAAGAGCATGTTCAGCCGGCGGCTGCCGAGGCGGTTGAGCCGGTGACGGGTCCCGCCGGCGCTCGAGGCCTCCAGCGGGCAGAGCCCGCCGAGGGCCGCGAGCTGCTCTTCGCCGAAGCCGGGACGCGGCCGGCCGATCTCGGCGACGATGCCGCAGGCGATGAGCGGGCCGATCCCCTCGATCTCCCTCAGGGGGGAAAAGCGCGCCCGGCTGGCGCGCTCGAGCTTGCGCCGGAACTCCCGGTCCTGCTCGTCCAGGAGCGCGAGCTGGGCCGCGGTCTGGCGGATGAGCGCTTCGCGCTCGCGGGCGAGGACGCCGCTGCCGGGAGCGGTGTACCGCAGCAGTGCGGGGATCGCGGCCTTGGTCGTGAGTGCGGGGAGCGTCGTTTTGTACTCGGGGTCGCACTGGAGCAAAAGGTCATGGAGCCGGTTCATGAGCCGGGTGAGGTCCTTGGTCAGCTCGGCCTGGGTCCGGCTCCAGAGCTGGACCGCGGCCTGCTCGTCCTCCTCGGCGTACACCCGGGGGAGCGTACCCGCCTCCTCGCGCAGGAGCGTTGCCACGCTGCGGGCGTCCAGGCGGTCGCTCTTGCCGGGGGTGCGCATCCCACGCCGGCGCGCCGCGGTCCAGCGGCCGTTCACCTCGTGGACCCGCTCGCTCCGCACCGCGAGGTACTGGGCCAGGCCGCGACCGAGGTACCAGGCGCCCTCGACCGCCCAGATCCGCTCTGGCCACTGCTGGGCCCACTCCAAGAGCGCGGCCCAGGCCGCGGGGGTATTCCGAACGGTGCGCTCGCCGACGGGGCCCTCCCTGCCGAGCGCGAGCGCTTGGTGCACCTGCTTGTGCGCGTCGACACCGATCCAGATCACCAGCTGCCTCCTTCTGGAAGCGAGGGTCGCGGCCGGCGACGACGAACGACGCGCCTCACTCGGGTCACAAGACCGGCTCCTATCAAGTCAGACCGTCGCCACCGACTGTGCCGGACGGACGACGGTTCCGGTGAAGGGCAGCCCCGATCGAAGCGCCCGCGAGTCTATGAGTCAGTCCACCCGGCAGCCACACCATGACAGTGAGCACGAGTCTAAGGACGGAGCCCAGCCGTCGCCTTCGGCTCGGCTGTCGGTTTGCTAGAGCGGCCTGCGGCCGCACCAGTAAGTACGGGGTGGCCGGTACCGGCCTACGTCAGCAGCCCTCTCAGCTCCACGGCGTCGTCGACTCGGCGTGACGACGTTCTCGATCCCGCGGGCGGCGGCGTCCAGGTCGTACGTCCGCCGCCGGAGCCGCGTCCGCGGGCAACCCCACGCGTCGAGCCAGCCGTTCACGGTGTCCATCCCCAATCGCTCGTGATGGCCCTCCGCGCGGAGGCTGCGGCCGGGCGCCTTCATGTGCTACGCGTCGCCCACAGCACGTACGCCGCGACGCCCACCAACCTGACGCCGCCGGCGACAAGCAGTGCGCCGGTGATGCCGACCGCCTCGCTCGCGAGGCTCCCGGCGATCGGGCCGATGAGCAGCGCGACATACGTCAGCGTGTTGTAGGCGCCCACGAATCGCAACCTGCGCTCGGCGGGTGCGGCGAGCAAAAGGCCGGTGATCAGGCCGAGCGTCGTACCCGCGGACGCAAAGCCGGCGAGGGCGCCCACGGCGAGCAGCACATTGGCGTCGCGCGTCAACGCGGTGAGGATCGGGTAGAAGGAATGCAGCAGCAGGGCGATGCCGAGCATCACGACGTTGCCACGGCGCGTGGCAAGGCCACCCCACACCGGGTATGCGATGACCGAGGCGAGCCCCGCCACGGTCACGAGCAGCCCGACGCGCCCGTCTGCCAAGCCGAGGTCGCGCACCCAATAGAGCGGAAGGAGCGGCGCCGCCATGCCGATGCCCAGTTGGAAGGTGCAGGTGCTAACCGCGAAGCCCGCGAACGACCGCGCTCCGCTCGCCCCGGTGGCCGCCTCGACTGCGCGTAACGGCGCCGGCCCTTCCGCGCTCGAGACCGCCTCAGGCGGCAGCGGCGAGGACAGCAGCCGCCGGAAGTAACGGAGCGCGATGATCGAGCTCCCGAACCCGACGAAGAAAAGCGCCTGGTAGCCGAGCGGGAACGGCAGGGCCTCGAGCACCCAGCCGCCGAGCAGCACTGTCAGGCTTCCAACGAGGCCCAGCAGGAGCAAGCGTGTGCTCATGACCTTTAGGCGACGCGCCGGACGCACAAGGTCGGCGAACATCGACGTGAAACCGACATACGCGATGTGCCCGGGCAGGTACGACAGCACGATGAGCGCGGCGACCGCCTCGGCCTGATGCTCGGATGTCAGCCACGGGAGCGCCACGATTGCCAGATAGGGCAACCGACTCGCGAAACGCGCCAAGAAGATGCGGTGCATCGGCCGCGGGCGAAGCAGCCAACTCGCGGGGAGGGAGACGAGGATTGCGGCAAGGGCGGGACCGGAGCTCAGCGCCGCCACGAGCAGAGGCGTCCCGCCGAGCCGGATGGTGAAGACCGGAGCGAACGTCCCGATGACGGCGTTGAGGACGCCGAGCCACGCGACTTCCAGATAGAGGTTGCGAGCCACCGGGTCCACCGGACCGGCGCCAGTCCAGCGGGACGCACCGGCGTACACCACGCGCCACGACGAGACGAAGAGCCGTGGGAGAAGCCTACCGACGTCGCCCACGGGTCACTGGATGATGAGCTCGCCGCCGTGGATGTCGACGGCGGCGCCGGTGATGTACGACGCCGCGTCCGACGCGAGGAAGACGACGAGCTGGGCAACCTCCTCGGGCCTGCCCAGCCGTGCGAAGGGGATGCTCCGCACAATGGCGGATAGCCGGTCCTCGGGGAGGTTCCCCCGCACCATCGGCGTATCGATGATCCCAGGACATACGGCGTTGACGTTGATCCCGTACGGCGCCGCCTCTCGCGCGAGGTGACGGCTGAGCCCAAGGACGCCGGCCTTTGCCGCCGTGTAGTGCGCCCCTCCGAGCGTGCTCGTGGCCTTTCCGGCCAGCGAGGCCACGTTCACGATCTTGCCGGCCTTCTTCCTCTTCATCGTGGGGAGGACCGCCTGGGAGCAGAGGAACGTCCCCTTGAGGTTCACGCCCAGCACGAGGTCCCACTCGGCTTCGGTGATGTCCTCCACCCGCGTTCCGCGGAGCACGCCCGCGTTGTTCACGAGGATGTCCACGGTCCCATAGCGGGTCAGGACGGTATCGACCAGCTCGCGGACCGCCGCTGCGGCGGAGACGTCCGCCACAGCGGCCATCGCAGCACCTCCGGCGCGCCGGATCACGCGGGCCGTGGCCTCGGCGGGGCCGGCTGAGATGTCGTTGACGACGACCTTCGCGCCCTCGCGCGCGAGGGCGACCGCGATCGCGCGACCCATCCCGCTGCCGGCGCCCGTGACCACAGCGACCTTGCCGTGCAGGCCTGGGTAGCCGCCGGGCTGGAGCCTGCGGGACGATCCCGCCATTCAGAGAACGTCCCAGCGCCCGACCGAGGCGATACTAGACAAGCGCGACCACCTCCGAGAAGAACGCGGCCGCGGCCCGCGCCGCACGGCCGTTGACGACCTAAGCAGATCAAGACTACACTTCGAAGCGTTGTCTGACAAGTTTGCCGATGCGCGGCCCGCGCCCGGCGCGAGCCGCCCGCCCGAGATCCCCACCGCGCGAACGCAAGCGACGGCGCTCGAACGACACGAGCGATCTCGCGCGCTGTACGAGCGGGCGCTACGCAGCCTTGCGGGCGGCGTCGGTAGCATGGCGCGCAGCACGTTCGCCGGGTACGCACCGCACCCTCTCTACATGGAGCGCGGCGAGGGCGCGCACATCTTCGACGTCGACGGCAACGAATACATCGACTACCTCCTCGCCCTTGGCCCGCTTATCCTCGGGCACCGGCCACCCGGCGTCACGAGGGCAGTCGTCGATGTGCTCGAGCGCAGCGGGTCGATGCTGGGCACGAACCATCCGCTGGAGCCCGAGCTCGCCGAGCGCGTCGTCCGCGCGATCCCAGGAGCGGAGCTCGTCCGCTTCTCCAACAGCGGCACCGAGGCGGTGATGATGGCCCTGCGGCTGGCCCGCGCCTTCACCGGGAAGCGGCTCATCGTGCGCTTCGAGGGCCACTTCCACGGCTGGTCCGACGCGATCCACTGGAGCGTGCGGCCTGCGATCCCAGCGGCCGGGCTGGAGCACGCTCCGCGTCCCCTGCCGGCCGTGCCCGGGATACCAGAGGAGCTCGCCGAGAGCCTCATCGTCCTGCCCTGGAACCGACCGGAGCTGCTCGAGCGGACCATCCGTGACCGCCATCACGAGATCGCCGCCGTCATTACCGAACCGTTGATGGCGAACAACGGCTGCATCGAGCCGCTGCCGGGCTTCCTGCGCGCGATCCGCGAGATCACCGCCGCGCACGGCGTCCTGCTCATTCTCGACGAGGTGATCACCGGCTTCCGCCTCGCCCTCGGTGGCGCGCAGGAGTACTACGGCGTGCGCGCCGACCTGGCGACGTTCGCGAAGGCGCTCGGCGCGGGGTACCCGATCTCCGCCGTCGCAGGACGCCGCGACGTCATGGAGCTCGTGGCACGCAACGAGGTTCCTTACCTCGGGACCTACAACACGAACTCGGTGGTCGTGGCGGCCGCGATCGCCGCCCTCGACGAGCTCGCGCGGCCAGGCACCTACGAGCGTCTCTTCGCCCTGGGAGACCGGCTGGCGAACGGCCTGCGCGACGAGTTCCGCGGCGCCGGCATCCCGGCCCTCGTCCAGGGGCTCGGCCCGGTGTTCCAACTCTGGTTCACGGATACACCCGCGACAACGTATCGCGAGGCGGTCGCGCGCGCGAAGCCCACCTTCTACGCCACCTTCCAGCAGGCCATGCTGAGGCGGGGCGTGCTCTTTCACCCGAGCCAGCACGAGCACTTCTTCCTCTCGACGGCGCACGACGAGGAGGACATCGAGCGCACGCTCGAGGCCGCGCGAGGCGCCGTCGCGGAGATCCGCGACCGTTTCGTGTAGGCCGCGCGACGATGGACGAGCGTGAAGCGCCGGTGACGGCGGACCTCCTCTTCCGGCAGGCGGGCCCGGCGGATCTCGAGGCGACGTACGAGGTGTTCGTCGCGGCCGCCAACGATCTGCGCGCGCGGTCCGGCCGCCCTCCGATCGACGACACCCCGCAGCGGCGGGCGTGGGCCATCCCATTCCGTCGCCATGCGCTCGCCCACGATGCCGAGCGCTTCTGGGTCGCGGAAGCCAAAGGCCGGGTGGCCGGCTTCGGCATCGCGACGCTGCGCGAGCGGCTCTGGTACCTCGCCGCGCTGCACGTCCTGCCATCGTTCCAAGGGCGCGGCGTGGGACGCGAGCTGCTCCAGCGCTGTCTGGCCGCGGTCGATGGACCGGGCGCCGTGCGCATCGTGATCAGCGAGTCGGCGCAGCCCATCTCGAACGCGATGTACGCGAAGCATGGCATGTACCAGTGGGTGCCGCTCCTCCACGTGAAGGGTGCGATGCCGGCGCAGCTGGACGAGCCGCAGCTGGGCTCGGAGAGCATCGCCGACGACAAAGCACTACTGACGCTCGACGCGATCGACCGCGTCGTGCTCGGCGTGGCACGCGCGATCGACCATCGGTACTGGCTCAGCCAGCCCGGCCTCACCGGCTTGCTGTTCAGACGCCGGGGCGAGGCGATCGGCTACGCGTACGTCTCAGCCTCGGGGCAGGTGGGCCCGGTCGCGGTCCGCTTTCCGCGGGAGCTGCCGCACGTCCTGTCCGCAAGCCTTCGATCCGCCGCGGAGCGCGGCGCGACCCATGCGTCGCTGGTGGTCCCCGGCCACTGCCGCACCGCCATAGCGTACTTGCTCCGGAACGGCTTCCGCTACGGCGAGTCGATCAACCTGCTGCTCGCCTCTCGTCCGTTCGGTCACATGGACCGCTACCTCGTCTCCGCGGTGGACGCGCTTTTCTAGGTCGAGCGGCGGCCCGCTTGCTCACCACGACAGCACTCGCCGCGGGTTGTCCACCAGGATCGTGCGCACGTCCGCCTCCGTGAGCCCCTCCTCGTGGAGGAGCGGCACGAAGGTGCGGAGCAGGTAGTCGTAGCCGTGGCCGCCGTTCCAGTGCAAGAGCGAGTTCGCGCAGATGTCCATCGAGACGAGGATCTGCCCGAGGTGCCCCGCGCGCGCGAGCGCCACGACGTTGCGCGCGCGCTGCCACTCGGGCTGGCACCCGCTCTGTGGCGCGCGCCCGACGTGGTCGATCTGCACGTAGACGCCCGTCCGAGCGACGGCGAGCACGTCGGCGATGCCACGGCGCTCGCCGAGGTGGCCGATGACGATGCGATCGGGACGCACACCCTCGTCGGTAAGGATGGCTACCTGATCGAGCGCCAGATCGCCGAAGCGGACTCACCGATCCGCTCGGGACCCACACTAGCCGCGGAGACGTTGTCTGACAACTCGTGGGCTTACGGCAGGGACCGCGGGCCCGGCGACCAGGGCGTCGCGGCGCCGAAGCGACTCCCGTGCGCGAGGATGGCCGGCGCCTTCGCCTTCAGGCGCGCCGCAGAACCCTGCCGGCCCGCGCCCCGGTGAGCCTGCCGCCATCGACCGCGAACACCCCGTTCACCAGCACGTGCTCGACGCCCTCGGGGTAGCGGTTCGGCCGTTCATACGTGGCGCGGTCCTGCACGCGCGACGGGTCGAAGAGGACGAGGTCGGCGACGTGGCCCGGCGTGATGCTGCCGCGGTCACGTAGGCCGAGGATCGCGGCAGGGAGGGCCGTCATCCGGCGGATCGCCTCCTCGAGCGGGACGAGACCCGCGTCGCGGACGGCCCAGGCGAGGATGCGCGCGAAGCATCCGTACGCGCGCGGGTGCACCCGCGCGGCCTCATCGACGACCCCAAGCGCGTCGGAGCCGACCGCGGCGTTCGGGTAGCGTGCCACCGCGCGCACGTCCTCCTCGGCCATCATGAAGATGACCATCACCGTGGCTCCGGCGTCGCGGACGAGGAGATCGCAGCAGAGCTCGAATGGGTCGGCGCCGGATCCGCGCGCGATCTCGGCGAGGGTGCGGCCCTCGAAGCCCGCGAGCTCCCGGTCCCCGACCGAGGCGACCATCACCTTCTCCCAGCCGCCGGCCGCTGCCAGGAGGTTCTGCCAGCCGGGGAGGCCGTGTTCCAGCTCGTGGCGCAGGCGCGTGCGGATCTCGGGCGAGCGCAGCCGCGTCACGAGCGCGTCGACGCCCTCCTCGTGCGTCCACGGCGGCAGGAGCTGGCTTAGGAAGGTGCTCCCGGCGGTGTACGGGTAAAAGTCGCAGGTGACCGCGATGCCGCGCTCACGCGCGGCCTCGATGCGACCGATCGCCTCGGCCAGCCGTCCCCAGTTCGCGCGACCGGCCGCCTTCAGGTGCGAGACCTGCACGCGGACGCCCGCGCGCTCGCCGACGGCGAACGCCTCGTCGAGCGCCGAGTGAAGGGTCACCGCCTCGCCGCGGATGTGGCTCGCGTAGAGCCCCCGGACCGGCTTCAGCTCCCGGGCGAGCGACACGAGCTCCGCGGTCTCGGCGTAGGCGCCCGGCGGGTACACGAGACCGGTGGTCATGCCCCAGGCGCCTTCGGCGAGGGCACGCCGGAGCTCGCCGCGCATCCCCGCGAGCTCCGCCTCGCTCGGCGGCCGGTCCGTGAAGCCCATTGCCGCGATACGGAGCGTGCCGTGTCCGACCAGCGCGACGACGTTGACGCCGACGCCGCGCGCCTCGAGCACACCGAGGTAGTCGGCGAAGCTCCGCCAGGCCCAGTCGAGCCGTGGTCCGATGCCATGGACGTAGCGCTCGAGGTCCGCGGCCCGCTCGGGCCGCACCGGCGCGGGCGAGAAGCCGCAGTTGCCAACCACCTCCGTCGTCACCCCCTGGGCAACCGAGTTCCGTGCCTCGCGGTTCGCGGGCAACGTGAAGTCCGCGTGCGAGTGCATGTCGATGAACCCCGGCGCGAGCGCCAAGCCGTCGGCGTCGATCGTCCGTCGTGCCGATCCTGCGGCGCGGCCGACGGCGACGATGCGGCCCGCCTCGATCGCCACGTCCACGACAGCCGGCGGCGCGCCGCTCCCGTCGTACACGGCCGCCCCCCGGATGACGACGTCAGTCATGCCGCACCTTCACTCGCTCCTCCCTCAGGCCTCCCGCCAGTCCCTTGCCGACCGGCGATCCCACAACCGAGCCGGTTGTCAGGCAAGCGCTCAGCGCAGGACGAGGCCGCCGTCGACGCCGATCGTCGTGCCCGTGACGAAATTGGCGGCCGGCGAGGCCAGGTAGCGGACCGCGGCCGCGACGTCCTCGACCGTGGCGAGGCGGCCGAGCGGGATACGCGACACGATGGCTTCCCTCGCGCCCGGCCGATCGAGCGTGAGCGCCCCGAGCTCGGTCTCCACGAACGTCGGTGCGACGGCGTTGACGGTGACCCCGTACGCCGCCCACTCAAGCGCCAGCACGCGCGTGAGCATGAGGACCGCGGCTTTGCTCGAGGCGTAGGCGACGCGCTCGGGGGAGGCGATCAGCCCGGCGGCCGAGCTGACATTGATGATCTTCCCGCGCCGGCGATCGACCATCCGCCGACCGACCTCCTGGCAGCAGAAGAAGAGGCCATTTAGGTTCACGTCGAGGACGCAGTCCCAGTCCTCCTCTGCCATGTCGAGCGCGAGGCGGAGCCGCTGCACGCCCGCGTTGTTCACAAGGACGTCGATCGGCCCGAGGCGCTCCTCGACCGCCGGCACCGCTGCGCGGATGCTCGAGCGGTCGCGGACCTCGAGCGTCACCTGCAACGCACGGGAGCCCGCCGCCTCGATTTCGCGCACCGTGTCGTTGAGGTCCGCGAGGTTTCGCGCCGTCACCGCGACCGCGGCGCCGGCGCGCGCGAGCTCGAGCGCGATGCCGCGCCCGATGCCGCGGCTTGCGCCGGTGACCATGGCGACGCGGCCGGCGAGCTGGAAGTCGGCCATGCTAGGGACGAAGAGCTCGCCTGTCGCTTGCCCGCATACCCAGCGAGCTCAAGCGCACCACTCCACAACGAAGCGGCTCAGCACCTTGGCCGCGACGGCCATGCTCTCCAGGTCGGCGTACTCGTCCGGCGTGTGGGGACTACCGCCTGCGGGGCCAAAGTAGGCGGCCTGTTCACCGGCGGCGACGTCGAAGTAGCGCGCATCGGCCGTGCCGAACGTGGGCTCGATCGAGAGCGCCTGGCCGGTCGCCTCGCGATGGCACTCCCCGAGGAGCCCAAGGAGGGGCGCGTCTGCCGCGATCTCCCAGCCTCTGGCGCGGAACCCCGGGTACCGCACGGCCGGCGGATGCTCGGCGAGCCAGGGGTCGCCTGCCGCGGCCGCGCGGAGGCGGCTCTCGACGAGCTCCTGCGCCCGCTCGACGGACCAGTCGAGGGGGAAGGACATGCGGCAGGTGAAGCGGCACTCGAGCGGCACGTTCGAGGGCCAGTCCCCGGCGCGGATGGTCCCGACGCTCAGCGTGAACGGCCGCTCCACCCCTTTATATAGGGGGTGGCGGAAGTCCCGATTGAGCTCGTCGGCCAGGGGACGCAGCGCCACGATGAGATCGGCGGCCTTGTCGACCGCGTTCACGTACTGCCCGCCGAGCCCGACGTACGCGGGCCGCCCGACGACGGTCACCTCGAACCAGATGACACCCGGCGTGGCAATCCGCGCAGCGAGGTCGGTCGGCTCGGTGACGATGGCGCCGTCGACCCGCCCCGAGCGCAGCCGCGCCGCGAGCATGCCGTTGCCCGTGCACTCCTCCTCGATCACCGACTCGAAGATGACCGTCCCGCGCAGCGGCGGCGCCACCTCTCGTACCGCGTGCAGCGCGAGGAGACCGGCCACCAACCCCGACTTCATGTCGTATGCGCCGCGGCCGTAGAGGCGGTCGCCGACCACGGTCGCGTCCCACGGCCCGTAGGTCCACCAGTCGACGGGTTCAGGGCTCACGACGTCGATGTGTCCGTTGAGGACGAGCGAGCGGCCGCCCCCGCTTCCCGCCCACAGCGCCGTGACGTTCGGCCGGCCCTCGTAGGACCACGACGCCGGCGCGAAGGTCGGCTGACGCCCCAGCGCCCCCAGATCGAGGTCCCACATCTCCGCCTCGAGCCCGACGCGCCGTCGCAGGTGCCGGTAGACGATCTCCTGCGCCGGACGCTCCTGCCCAAGGAGGCTTGGCTGCCGCACCAGGCTCGCGAGCAGCTCGACGTACTCCGGGCGTAGCCGATCGACCGCCTCGTCCAGGCTGCGCTCGACGCTCGATCTCATCGCATCTCCGTGCCGCCCGCTACGGGCGCGACGCGAGGCCGGAGATGAGCGTGTCGAGGTGCATGACGAACTCGAGCGTGACCTCGATGAGCGCGCCGCGCGTCGCGCTCGAGTCGTACTGCCAGCGCCCATCCTCCCGCTGCCCGGCGACGTACCAGTCGCCCATGCGCTCGGTCCACTGGAGGTACTGCTCCTCGCCGGTGATGGCGTACAGGAGCGAGCTGCCCCAGCTCGACTTGCAGACCTGGGGGAACTCGAACTGGCGAGGGGTGGCGGCCATCGAGAAGGCCTGGTACT
>SHYN01000040.1 GCA_009692785.1 Chloroflexota bacterium
ATGCCGGGCGTGTCGAGAATGAGGCCACGCCCCGGTACGACGATGAGCTGACGCCGCGTTGTCGTGTGCCGACCCTTTCCGTCAGCGCGCACCTCGGCTGTCGTGAGCCGCTCATCACCGAGGAGCCGATTCGTGATCGTCGACTTCCCCACACCGGAGGAGCCGAGCAGCGCGACCGTACGGTGACCGTCGAGGTAGGCCGCGACCTTGTCAATGCCACCACCCGCGCGGGCGTTTGTGACGATGATCGCCACGTCTCCCGTCACCTCCTCGACGGCGACGAGCTGGGCCGCCCGATCTCCGGCAAGATCGGCCTTGTTGAGAACGACCACCCCGAGGGCGCCGCTATCCCGCACGAGCGCGAGATACCGCTCGATCCGTCGCACGTTCAGATCGGCATCGAGCGAGGTCACGATGAGCACCACGTCGACGTTCGCCGCCAGCACCTGCTCGTCGACGCGCTCCCACGCGACCTTTCGTGAAACTCGCGTCGTTCGCGGAAGGACCCTGTGGATGGTGGCCGAGGGATCGCCAGGTCGGATCAGGACCCAATCGCCGACGACCGGGTAGTCGGCGACGGAGGCAGCGTCGATCCGGAAGCGCCCCGCCACCTGGGCAGAGGTCTCGCCGGTCTCGCCGGCGACGATGTAGCCCTCGCGTTCCTGGACGGTGACGCGGGCGGGGAGGAGGTCCGAGCCCGGGAGCTCTGGGAGCTGATCGTTGCGGTCCGGCGTCCAGCCGAGCTCGATGAGGGAGAACGTCAAAGGCACGACGCAGCGTAGCAGCCAGAATTGAGATTCATGCAGATTGACAGCCAGGACGTTCGCGCAAAAGCTAGATTGACCTGGCGTCGAGCAGCGCCTCGATCGTCGGATCGTCGGTGCGAGGGGTCATCCGCACCTGGGCCCAGCTGCACCCGCCGGCGTCCTTGTCCGGACGGACGCGAAGGAAGCCAGTGCCACGACGGAAACGTGACTCCTCTATCTTGCCGTGGCGAACTTCGCAGACCAGGACCGGCCGGAGCGGGACCCAATCCTGCTCGACGCCAACCGGGTTGCGCGAGGACCAGCGACTCTGTCCTCCCGGCATCCGACCGCCCTCCATGGCAGGTCCCCAGACCGCGGCGGCCTCCCGTTCGGACTCCAGAGCGCCACCGCGCCGCCGTCGTTCTCGAGCACTCCGCGAAACCCATCCCACTTGGGCTCATAACGCCAGCGCTGGCCCTCGGGGAGGATGTCGACGAGTTCCGCCTCCTGAGGCGGAAAGGGCACGTTCGGTCCGGGATCGCCGGAGGGCGGGCGCGCGGTCTCCTTCACACTGTTGGTCCGACCGCCCAGCCGCGCGAGACGCTCCGGACGGGCGCGAAGAGGAGGACCGGATCGTGAGCGAAGCAACGGATCTCATCGTGCGAAGCAGGCAGCGCCTCGAGCGCGCCGCCGCGCTCCAGGCGCTGGTCGCAGCGCCTCCGCGCTCAGCGGCGATGGTCCTCGGACGGCTCGATCGGCTCATGCTCGAGCTCGCGAACCTCGGCAGCGAGTGCGGGCTGCTCAGCGAGGTCCATCCCGATGAGGCTGTCCGCGAAGCGGCCGAGGCGATGGACCGTGAGGCGACCACGTTCCGGAGCGCGCTCCTCCAGGACCGCAGGATCCATGAGGCCCTCGAGGGCGCCGGACCCGCTGGACTCGACCCGGTCGCGCAGCGCGTGCGCTCGCTCACCCTGGAGGACATGGCGCGCGCGGGCGTGGCGCTGGCCGACGAGGGCCGCGCACGCGTCCGCGCGCTCAACGACGACCTTCAGGCGCTCGGCCAGGAGTTCAGCCGGCTCATCCGTGATGACGTGCGCAAGATCGAGGTCACCGCCGACGAGCTCGTCGGGTTGCCCGCCGACTACATCACGGCGCACTCGGCCAACGCCTCGGGTCGCCGGGTCATCACGACAAACTACCCGGATGCCCTTCCCTTCATGGCCTACAGCCAGAGCGACGCCGCGCGACAACGCCTCTCGCACGCGAACCAGAACCGCGCGACGCCCCGCAACCTCGACGTCCTCAGCGAGATGCTCATCAAGCGGCAGGAGCTCGCACGGCTGCTCGGCTTCGCGACCTGGGCCGAGTACGCCACGGCGAACAAGATGACGGGCTCGGCCGTCGCCGCGCGCAACTTCATCGAGCGCGCGTACGAGGCCACGCGTGAGATCGCCAAGACCGAGAAGGCGCTCATCCTCGCGAAGAAGCGCGAGGGCGATCATGCCATGGCGGCGACGATCGGCTCGTGGGAGCACGCCTACTGGGTCGAGCGGATCAAGGCCGAGAGCTTCGCATTCGATCCGCGGAGCGTGCGGCCGTACTTCGAGTATGGAAGGGTCAGGACCGCAATCCTCGACCTCGCGAGCCGGCTGTTCGCCCTGACCTTCACGAAGGTCGAGCAGCCGGATATCTGGCACCCCTCGGTGGACACCTACGACGTCGCGGTGGACGGGAGGAGGGTCGGGCGGATTTCGCTCGACATGCACCCGCGCGAAGGGAAGTACAAGCACGCCGCCTGCTTCACCTGGCGACCGGGGATCAAGGGGAGGCAGGAGCCTCACCTCGTCCTCGTCTGCAACTTCCCCGATCCCGCGGCCCAGGCTGGTCCCGCGCTCATGGAGCACAGCGAGGTCGTGACCTTCTTCCACGAATTCGGCCACCTCGTCCATTTCGTGCTCGTCGGGGCGAACGCGCCGTGGGTGCGCACCGCATCGCCGACCGAGTGGGACTTCATCGAGGCGCCGTCGCAGTTTCTCGAGGAGTGGATCTACGATGCGGCCGTCCTGCGCGGCTTCGCTCGTCACGTCGAGACCGGCGAGGCGATCCCGGTGGAGGTGGTCCAGCGGCTCCGCGACGCCCGTGACTTCGGCCGGGGCATCCACGTGCAGCGCCAGCTCTTCCTCGCGATGGTCGCCCTTGACCTCCACGAGCGCCCGGCCGAAGGCCTCGACACGACCGCCGTCGTCTACGAGCTCGCGAGACGCTACTCCCCCACGAGCCTGCTGCCGGACACTCATTTCGAAGCGGCGTTCGGCCATCTCGAGGGCTACACCGCGCTCTACTACACCTACGTGTTCTCAGCGGTCATCGCGCAGGACCTCCTGAGCGCGTTCGCAGCGGTTGGTCTGATGGATCTCGCCCAGGCGAGGCGCTACCGCGATCTCGTCCTCGCCCCCGGGGGCACGAAGCCAGCCGCGGAGCTCATCAGCGATTTCCTCGGCCGCCCGTACAGCTTCGCCGCCTACGCCGCCTGGCTCGCCCCTCGCTAGTCCGCCTGCCTTCGCCGCTCAGTGCCCCATTCCCTCCATTCCATCGATCGGTGATGGTGCCGGCCTGACCTCGACCGGCCTGCCCGTCGGAATCGTCGCGGGATTCGCGCCGACCGGAGCTACCGGCACCGACTGTGGCGCCCGCCCCGCGTCCACGATGAGCGTGCCCTTCATGCCGCTCGCGTAGTGCCCCTCGACGAAGCAGCCGAACTCGAACTCGCCGGCCAGAGGCGGCACCAGGATCGTCAAGTTGCCGGTCCCGCGCGGGACGACGCGCACGCCCTCGCCGGCGTGGCCGCCGCCATGCTGACCACTGGCCGGCTCCAGTCTCGCGAGCGCGAGCCAGTCCTGCCTGTAGCCTTTGGTCGCGATCGCGCCCGCGCCGGCCATGAACTCGTGCTCCACGGTGCCGACATTCTTAAAAAGGAAAGTGACCCGCTCGCCCGGCTTCAGCGTGACGGTCGGCGGTGAGAAGGCGAAGTCCGTCATCTCGATACTGACGATGCGCCCACGGTCCGCGTCGTCGGGGGTAGTGCCACCGCAGGCGGCCGCAAGGATCGCGAGCACCGGCAGGCTGATGGTGAGCATGCGCATCGAGACAGACATCCCGGGCTCAATATGAGCGCGGCAAGCCGAGCACGTTCTGCCCAACGAACGCCAGCACCAGGTTGTTCGAGACCGGTGCGGTCAGGAAGAGACGCGTCTCGCGGAACTTCCGCTCGACGTCGTACTCGGTGGCGAAGCCGTAGCCGCCGTGCGCGTCCATGACTGCATTTGCGGCCTCCCACGATGCCTGGCTCGCCAGGAGCTTGGCGATGTTCGCCTCGGCGCCGCACTTCTGCTCGCGATCGAAGAGCCACGCGGCCTTGTCGCGCATGAGCGTGGCGGCCTCCAGATGAGCATGCGCCTGAGCGATCGGGAACTGCACTCCCTGATTGGCGCCGATCGGCCGGCCGAAGACCACCCGCTTGCCAGCGTATTCCACACCGCGCTCAACGAACCACCGCCCGTCACCAAGCGCCTCGCTCGCGATGAGGATCCGCTCGGCGTTCCATGAGTCGATGATGTGCCGGAAGCCAAGGCCCTCGGTGCCGATCAGGTTCTGTGCGGGGACAACGAGATCCTGGATGAAGAGCTCGCAGGAGTGGTGATTCATCATGGTGTCGATCGGCCGGATGGTGACCTGGCCGTCCGCGACCGCCTTCTTCAGATCGACGATGAATACCGAGAGGCCCTGGGTCTTGTCGGCGAGGTCCTCATACGGGGTCGTCCGAGCCAGTAAGAGCATGAGATCGGTGTGCTCGGCGCGCGAAATGTAGACCTTCTTGCCGTTTACGACGTAGTGATCGGCACGCCTCACCGCGGCGGTCCGCAACCGAGTGGTTTCGGAGCCCGATTCTGGTTCCGTGACGCCGAATGCCTGAAGGCGAACGGTGCCATTCGCGATACCGGGCAGGTACTCGCGCTTTTGCGAATCGCTCCCGTGCTTCAGCAGGGTCCCCATGATGTACATCTGCGCGTGCGCCGAGGCGGCATTGCCGCCCGACCGGTTGACTTCTTCCAGGATGATCGCGGCCTCGGTGATGCCGAGGCCGGACCCACCGTAGGCGACCGGGATGAGCGCGCCGAGCCAACCTTCCTTCGTAAGCGCCGTGACGAAGGCCTCCGGGTAGGCTTTTATCCGATCGAGCTCACGCCAGTACTGGTCGCCGAACGCGGCGCAGAGCCTGCGGACCGCGGACCGGATGGCCTCGTGGTCCGCACTTTGCCCGAACACCGCCGTCAAGACCGGAACCGGATTCCTGGAACGATCACTGCGCCTTCACCTCGGCGAGGTGCCTGAGCACCGGCCCGTGCACGCGCTTCCAGACCATGACACTCCGGGGTGACTCCATCCTTCATCGAGACTCCAGCTCAGCCTACCAACGGCGGTGGCACGGGAAACGGGAACGGCTGGCGCGGCGGAGCAGGCGGGAGGACGAGATCCTGGCCAAACAGCCTCGATCGCGGATGCTCCTCGAGGAACCGAAGGATCCCGGTCGCGATCGCACCCGCAACGAGGTCGGGCTCGTCGACCATGAGGTGCCGGTCCCGGTCGTTGGAGAGGTACCCCATCTCGAGGATCATCGAGGGCGTGAAGGGCGAGGTGGCGTACCGGATCCGGCTCCACGCCATGGCGTAGTAGCCGAGCATGCCGCGCGAGATCCCGAACTGGTCGTAATCGAGCTCCGTCGCCGCCGCGTACTCGCCGATGACGAGTGCCATGAGACGCTCCTCGAACGGGGTGCGCCGGGTCGACCGTGCAGCCTTGAATCCGCTCGTCGCACCGGTGCCGTCGCCGTCGGCGTGCAGCGCAATGAAGACGTCCGCCAGATAGCCGGGCGGAATCGTCGTCGGGAGCACCTCGACCTGGATGCCCTTCTCCGCGAGGAGCGCCGCGACACGCCCAGCGATGTCCAGGTTCACGTCCACCTCGGTGACCCCGTCCCAGGACGTTCCGGTCTGCTGGAGGATCCGCCCAAGCTCCGGCGGCGCCTCGCGGGTCAGCCAGTGGCCAGCCTGGAGCGCCACCTTGCGCGGGCCATTCAGCGGTAGCGAGGTCGGCCGAGGGAGCCGGATGCTCCCCGGCGGATCCTGTGGATCCGCCGTCTGCGGCAACGCACCGGTGACCTCGGTGACGATCTCGACGACATCGGGACCCGGCGCCACCTCGTTCGTCTGGATCGCGGCCTGCACATCCGGCACCGCGGCAGCGTGCCAGAGCCCGGACGAGCCGACGGAACTCAGGACGACGACAAGGGCCAGGCTCGTCACGCGGACCGCGAAGAGCTTCGCCATCAGGATGCCATGTTAGACGACCCGAGTGGGGGCGCGGGGCGCCGATGCCCTATCAGGGAATGAAGCCGGCGACGCCGAGGAGCTTGGGTAGGAGTGTGCCGAAGACATAGCCGCCACCTGCCGCTGCGATCACCAGCAGCACGATCTCGAGGCCCGAGCGCAGCGGATCCTTCTTTGTGAAGCGCGACTTGAACACCCCGAGCCCGAACATGACGACGGCCGAGAACCCGATCGCCACCGGCAGCGCCGCGCTCACGGGCAGGAAGAAGAAGGGTCCGATCGGAACGAGGGCCGCGATGAGGAATGCTGCCGCCAGGATGAGCGCACCTTGGAGCGGGCTCGCGCCGTGCTCCAAGGTGAAGCCGAGCTCCTTCTCCACCATCGTCCGGAGGAGAACGTCCGGCGAGGTCGCGAGCTCGGCGGTCACCCGCTCCGCTGATGCCTGACTGAGCCCGTCGCGCTCGAGCAGAAGAGCGACCTCGGCGCGGGCCTCGAGCGGATACTCGGCGACCTCACGCCGCTCGACGGCGATCTCGGCGTCGAAGATCTCGCGCTGCGTCTTTGATGACATGAATTCACCCGCGCCCATCGAGATGATCTCGGCGAGGGTCGCGGCCAGCCCGGCGACGAGCACGGGGTAGGTCTCCCGCGAGATGGTCGCGACCGTCGCAACCACGGCGAGGATGCTCGTCACGCCGTCCTGTGCGCCGAACATCGCCTCGCGGATCTCACCGAGCACGTCGGCCTTGCGCCGCTCATCGCCAAGGTGCAGGAGGAGCGCCTCGCGATCCAAATGAGTGGGATGAACGCGCACGGTCACGGGATAAGGCTAGCGGGCCGCGCGGACCAGCGCGCCTCCTCCTCCGGCGTGCGGACATTCGAGAACGCACGGTACACAAGGAGATCGTAACCGACCTTGAGCGCGCCGGCGGCGATGAATGGCAGCCCGAGCGCCGCGACGCTAAAGGCGAATCCCGTGATCGTCGGGGAAACGGCGGCGGCGATGCTGCGGGCGACGTTCGTGATCCCGGCGGCCGCGGTCCGTTCATCGGGATCGACGACCGCCATGGTGAAGGCCTGCCGCGTCGGAACGTCCATCTGTGAGATCGACATCCGCGCGAGGAACAACCCGACCGCCAGCTCGGCCGAGGGCATGAACGGGATCGCCATGAGCATGAGGTTCGACGGCAGGTGCGTGAACACCATGGTGTTGATCAGGCCGAACCGCGAGCCCAGCCAGCCCGCCGTCAGAAGCGACAGCCCGGAGAGCACGTTGACGCCGAAGAACAGCGCGGCGAGGGCTCCGGGATCCAGACCCCAACGGACATGGAACCAGTACGCGACGAGCGATTGGACGACGAGCGCCCCAGCGAACGAATCGAGCGCGAAGAGCGCGGAGAGCCGCATGACCATCGAGCGAGAGCGATGGATGCCGATGAAACCCTTCGCACCCTGGACGCGCGCGGACTCGACCCCCGCGGAGAGTGTGAGGAACACCAGCAGGTTCGCGAGGCCGATGAGGGCGTAGAGGATGAAGAGCGGCCGGTAGGCGTCCCCGCCGTGGAGCCCCAGCGCGAGGAACAGGCCGACCGTCCCGGCGAAGAGCGAGCCGGCCGCCTGGGCAAAGCTCGCAACGGTCGCGTAGATCGAGAAGAGCCAAGTGCGCTTCTGGGGCGGCGCGGTCTGCGGCAGCACCGCCTGCTCGACGGTGAGGAACACGCCGACCTCGGACGAGGTGGCGCTGATCGTTCCGGTGAAGGCGCCGATGAGCAGCAGCCAGAGGTCGCCCGCGAACGCGAAGAGCAACCCACCGGCGACCATCAGGGCGGCCATCGTCTGCACCGTGCGCCGCCGTCCGTACCGGTCGGCGACCAGCGCCCAGGCGGTCGTCATGATCGCCGAGCCGGCAATCGCGGCGGTGAGCACGAAGCCGACCTCGATCTCGGTGAGGCCAAGCTCGTGCAGGTACAGCGCTAGCACGACCGCGAGGTACCCGTACGCGAATGACCGGAGAACGCGGGTCAGGAGGAGCTTCTTGCCGTCGGTGGACAGCCAGGCGAGAGGCGACGCACGCATCAGATCACGCGGCCCGGCGCTCCACCAACAGACGAGACCAACTCGAGGCCGGCGCGGTGCCATGCCACCATTCCACCCTCAAGGTTCTCCGCCTCGATGCCCATCCGCACGAGACCGGCGCGTGCCGCCTCGCTCCGCCCGCCGACCTTGCAGATGCAAACCACGATCTTGTCGAGAGGGAGCTCGGCGAGCCGCGCGGCCAGCTGCCCGAGCGGAATGTGCTGGGCGCCGTCGAGATGGCCGGCGTCCCATTCGCCCTGCTCGCGCACGTCAAGCACGTGATAGCGCGCGCGCGCGAGCGAAAGATCAGTGGGCAGCATTGCGACTAGAGTAGCCTTGCGTGCAACCCCCCTACCCGGCAGGTCTCGTAGCGCTGCTTCCGGAGTTCCTGATCGTACGACGGCGAACGGTCGACTTCGTCCAGCGCGCGGCGGATCGGCACGCGCTGGACCGACCCGCGCTGATGTTCGCGGTGAACCGCGAGCTCGTGGGCGATTGGCACACCCTGGCCGAGACGCGCAGCCCCTACGCAACAACGAGCGACCCACAGCTCGCCGCCGCAGAGGCGGCCCGCGGTGCGGGCCTCGTCACCGAGTCGCTCGGCCGCTGGGCGCTCACCGCGAGCGGACGCGCGCTCTGCGAAGAGCTGCGCGCCGCAGCACATGTCGCACTCGCCAAGCTCGTTCCGGTCCCGCTCGTGGACCTGACGCATCTCGCGGACCTTTGTGAGCGAGCCTTCGAGCAGATCGCGCTCGCCCCGGAGCCAGCTCGCCACGAGTACCTTCCGCGCACACTGCGGTTCCGCGGCGGCGCAGCCGCGAGGCACCCGCTCGTCGCGCTCGAAAATGCCATCCACGGGCTCTGGACCGTGCGCGACGACTGTCATGTCGCCGCCTGGCGGTCCATCGGCCTCGACGGCCCTGCGCTTGACGCGCTCACGCGTCTCTGGAGGGGTGAGGTCACGACGGAGGACGAGCTGCGAACCAAACTGAGCTGGCAACGACCCGCCGATGTTTCGGCCTCACTCGGCCGGCTCCGGACGTCGGGCCTGGTGGAGACCGGCGAGCCGCTGAAGCTCAGCGCCGAAGGGCAGCACACGCGTCATCTTGTAGAGGCGAGGACCGATCGGCTTTTCTTCACTCCCTGGCCTGACGACATCGCCGCCGAGGCCGACTGGATCCGCGACACACTGGCAGAGGTGAACAAGGCACTCGCGGCGTAGGAACCGACCGCCGACCCACCAGCCACGCCCGATATCAGCTCGCCTTTGCCCCCACGGCGGCGCTCACCACGCGCACTCGTGCCATCAGCTCGGCGAACTGCGCCGGCGTGATCGACTGCGGGCCGTCCGAGAGAGCGCGCTCGGGGTCAGGGTGCACCTCGATGATCAGACCATCAGCGCCCGCGGCCGCCGCGGCGAGCGCCAGCGAGGCGACGTATGCGGCCTTGCCGGTACCGTGGCTCGGATCGACGACGATCGGCAGGTGACTGGTGCCGTGGACCACGGCGACCGCCGAGATATCGAGCACGTTGCGGGTGGCGGACTCACCGCCGGTGACCGGCAGGCCGCGCTCGCAAAGGATCACCTGGCGATTTCCCTCGCGGAGGATGTACTCAGCGCAAAGCATCCAGTTCTCGATCGTGGGATACATCCCACCTCGCTTCAGAAGGACGGGGTGTCCGGACTTCCCCACCTCCTTGAGGAGCGCGTAGTTCTGCATATTGCGCGCGCCGATCTGGAGGATGTCCACATAGCGCGCGCACAACTCGACGTCGTGCGGGTCGAGGATCTCGCTCACCACCGGAAGGCCGGTCTCATCGCGCGCGGCGGCGAGCAGCTCGAGGCCCTCGCGACCCATCCCCTGGAAGTCGTACGGCGATGTGCGGGGCTTGTACGCACCGCCGCGAAGCACATGCGCACCGGCGGCTTTCGCGGCGCGCGCGACCGTCAGCAGCTGCTCCGCGCTCTCCACGGCGCACGGCCCTGCCATGATCGTGAGCGACCCGTCGCCGATCGCAACGCCACGCACCACGACCACGGTGCGCTCCCGCTGGAACTCGCGCGAGGCCAGCTTGTAGCGCTTGAGCACCGGCATGACCTTGTCGACGGCCGGTAGGGCGGTGAGCTGGTCCGCGAGACCGGCTTTGTCATCGTCGAGGACGCCGATCGCGCCGATCACTGTGACCTCGCTGCCGGACACGTTCGCGCCATAGCCACGCTCGGTGAGGCGCTCCACGACATGGTCGATCTCGGCCTTCGTCGCACCCGAGCGCATGACGATGATCATCTGTGGTCTATCCTACGGTGCTGGAGGTGGCCATGCCGCTTTACGAATTCAAGGGGAAACGTCCAAAGGTCGCGCCGGACGCCTGGATCGCGCCGACCGCCGTGCTCATCGGCGATGTGACGGTGAAGAGCGGCGCCTCGATCTGGTGGGGCTCGGTACTTCGGGGAGACATGGACCGGATCGAGATCGGCGAACGATCGAACGTGCAGGACAACTGCACGATCCACGTCGACAAGAACGAGCCGACGATCATCGGGCCGGACGTCACCGTCGGCCACATGGCGCTTGTCCACTCCGCCGTCGTCGAGGCGAACGTCCTCATCGGACAGGCT
>SHYN01000041.1 GCA_009692785.1 Chloroflexota bacterium
AGTTCGACGTCATCGGCCAGGGCGCGATCGACCGCCCGGCGATGATGAAGGAGCAGGTCCTCATCGCGCGCAAGTTTTGGGCCGGTGAGACCGTCGAGTGGCACAGCGACCTCTACGACTTCGCCGATGTCGACCTCAAACCGCAGCCGGTGCATCCGGTGCCAGTCTGGTGGGGCGGCGCGACGCCCGCCTCGGCGCGGCTCGCGGTGGACTTCTGCGAGGGCTGGATCCCCGGCCGCATCACCTTCCCGACGTACGAGGCGCGCGTGGCCAAGATCAGGGAGATGTGCGCAAAGCAGGGGAAGCCGATGATCATGACCGGCGCCGTGCCGGTGACGAGCATCGACGTGACCACCAAGGCCGCGATCGACCGAATGAATGTGCCCGGCCTGATCAAGAACGCGAACCAGCAGAAGTTCTGGCTGAAGCCCGAGTCCGGTGCGTTCACGACGATCGAGGAGCTGGACGGCTCGATCCTCGCCGGGACACCCGACGACATCGTGCGCGGCATCCGGCGGTACCAGGAGATCGGTTGCGACCTCCTGGTGTTCGACTTCCGGATGCGGTTCCCGGACTGGCTCGCGCAGATCGAGACGCTCGCGCGCGACATCCTGCCCCGCGTGTCGGAGCGCGAGCCCGCGCTGAGGTCGGTATAGCCATGAAGACGACCACGACCACGCAGGTCACCCACTACGAGATCCAGAAGAAGCGGCGCGAGTCGCTGCTCGACGAGTGGAAGGGCTATCACAAGACGGTCATCAAGCGGCGCGACGTCGTGATGCACGACGTTCCGACCCGGCGGATGCGCAGCGGCGTGTACGCCGGCTTCGATGGCGACCGACCGACGAAGAACCTGGACGCGACCCTCCACGAGATCGCGCCCCATTCGACGACCACCGTCCATCGTCACTCCTGGGACGCCATTGCCTTCATCGAATCGGGTGTCGGCTGGACCGAGATCGACGGGCAGCGCCTCGACTGGCGCCCGTGGGACACCCTGCACCTGCCGAGCTGGGCCTGGCACCGGCACGGGAACGACGGCGACACGCCCGCCGTGTTCCATACCTGGAGCGTGCAGCCGATGCTGGAGCAGTTCGGCGTCGCCCTCCTCGAGGACGGCGGCGACACGCCGGTCGCCGATCTGCCGGCGCGACCCCGCCAGATCACGCCGATCGTGGGTAGCGACCCGCTCGCCCGCCGGACCCAGCGCCTCGCGCAGCAGTGGGCCGGCACGGAGAGCGCGCGTCTCATCACGCGGTTCGACGACGTCCGAGGACTCATCACCAAGCGCGGCGCGCGAAGCCTGTTCCTCGTCGACAAGTCGATCGGCTACCACACCGCGGGTCTCAGCGCGGTGATGCACGAGCTCGCCCCGGGGCTCTACCAATCGCGTCACCGGCACGGCGGCGAGGCCTGGCTCTACGTGGTCTCCGGACGAGGGCACAGCGAGGTGGATGGCGCGAGCCACGAGTGGGAGGCCGGCGACCTCATCGTCGTAGACCACTGGGCCTGGCACCAACACTTCAACGACGACTTGCAGAAGACCGCGCGCCTCATCCGGGTCCACAACTTCGACGCGCTCTACGACATGATGCGGATCCTGCTCGATCCGCTCAACCTGTTCGAGGAGCTGCCCGAGCTCGATGCCCCAGATCTGTCCGGGGTGGTCTGGCCCGATCACTTCGACGGGCGGCCCGGGGCCTAACGATGCCCGCCGTCCAGGTGCCGCCCGGGATCGAAGGGATCGTTTCCCTCACCGAGCTTCCCGACCCGGCCTGGCAGGATCGGTGGGACCGGATCTTCGTTGCGGCGGAGCTCAAGGACAGGCTCCTCAACTACGTGCTCTTCTCGCTCAAGCATCGGGGCAGGGTCAGCGGCGTCGGCCTCCCGATCCACGGGCTCGTCGTCCTCGCCGGCCCGCCGGGGACCGGCAAGACGACGCTTGCCGGCGGGCTCGCCGATCAGGCGGCGCGGCAGCTTGGCGAGCCGATCCTCTTCGTCGAGATCGACCCGCATTCGTTCCCCAGCCAGATGCTCGGCGAAAGCCAGCGCGGCGTCGCGCGGCTGCTCGAGCGCACGCTGCCGGATCTGGCGCGCCGCGGGCGACCGACCATCGTTCTGTTGGACGAGGTCGAAGCGCTCGCGGTGAGCCGGACCGGTGCGTCACTGGAGACCAACCCCGTCGACGTCCACCGCGCCACGGACGCCGTCCTTGCGGGCATCGACCACGTTGCGCGCACGTGCCCGAACGTCACCTTCGTGGCCACGACGAACCACTCGGCCGGGGTCGACGTCGCGTTCCTGTCGCGCGCCGATCTGATCGAGCACATCGGCCTGCCCGGACCCGAGGCGGTCGCCCGTATCCTGCGTGACACGCTCGGCGAGCTCGTCACGGCCGATCGCATCGATGATGCCGCTCTCCGCGCGCTCGCGACCGACTGCGTCGACCGTGCCCTCGACGCCCGGCAGGTCCGCAAGCTCGTCCTTCGAGCGGTGTGCGCGAGCCGGGAGCTCGCGCTCGCGCCGGACCGGCTCAGCGTCGCGGACGTCTCGGCGGCGCTGCGGTCCGAGTGAGCGCCACGCCTGCGGTGGACGAGGCGACCCGCGGTGCGCCGCCGTCGATCGCGCGGGAGTCGTTCCTGCTCGTCGGCTCGCTCTTCCTCATCGTTTCCACGACGAACATCTTGACCCCGCTCCTGCCCGACATCCGCACGGAGTTCGGCGTGAGCATCGCGACCGCCGGCGTGATCGTCGGCTCGTACGGCCTGGCGCGCCTGCTGGTCGACCTGCCCGCCGCTTTTGTGGCGGACCGGATCGGGCACCGGCGGATGAGCCTCGCCGCCTTCGTGCTGCTCGTTGCCTCCTGCATCCTCGGTTTGAATGCGAGCTTCGTCGAGCTGCTGATCCTCGCGCGAGTGGGATCGGGGATCGCGGTGGCCATTCTCTCGACCGTGATCCTGTCGTCGCTCAGCGCCACGGCGACCTCCACCAACCGCGGCAAGGTCATGAGCCTCTTCCACGTGGCCAACAACATCGGGATCGCGGTCTACCCGCTGATGGGCGGCCTCATCGGCGCCATCCTTGGTTGGCGGGCGACGTTCCTCGTCATGCTCGTGCTCGCACTTGCGGCGGCAGCCATCTTGCTGCAGGTGCTCCCCCGGATCGACCTGCGGCACGCCGGTGCGGTCCAGCGGTCGGCTGGGGCGGGAGCGCGCGTCCTCCACGGACGCGAGCGCGCGGTTGCGATCGCGGCGACGAACGTCGGCGTGGTCGCCAACATGATCAACCGCCATGGCTTCCGCAATACGATCCTGCCGCTGTACGCCGCCACCGCACTCGGCCTCGGCGGTATTTCGATCGCGACGGCGATCGCGCTGATGTCCATCACCGGGCTGGTCGTCGCGACGCCCGGCGGGATGCTCGGCGACAGGATCGGGCGGCGCCGCATCATCATCGCGGGCCTCGCGGCGATCGCCGCCGGTGACCTCGTCTTCCTTCTGACGGGCGACCTCGTAACGTTCCTGTTGGCGGCGGGACTCATCGGGTTCGGTGACTTCTTCTCGAGCTCGCAGACCGCGCTGCTCTCCGAGATCGTCCCGCCGGACCAACGCACCAAGGTCCTCGGCGGCTACCGATTCTCGGCTGACCTCGGCGCGTTCGTCGGCCCGGTCCTCTTGGCGGCGGTCATGGACCTGGTGAGCGCGCAGGTGGCTATCGTTCTCGCGGCGGGCATCCTTCTTTGTGCGTCGCTCGTCGCGCGAGTGGGTGTCCCGCAGACCGTCGACCGTTGACGCGCCGCACCGAGCCGACCAGCCGGTGCACGGAGAGGAGCCGCCGATGACCCCTGATGACGTCGTCGCCCGCATCGACCCCCAGGAGGTCGTCGATCTCGCGCTCGCGCTCGGCAACATCGACAGCCCGACCGGGAGTGAGGGCCCGGCCGGCCAGTTCGTGTACGACTGGCTCGAGCGCAACGGGTTTGTGCCGAGGAAGTTCGCACTTATCCCAGAGCGCTTCAATGTCGCGGCGTGGCTCAGCGGATCTGGTGGCGGCTACAGCCTCATCTACAACGCGCACTTGGACACGACGCTCCGGCGGGACGCGGTGTGGTCGGCGAAGGATCCGAACGACCCGCTGTACCACTCGGCCTGGGTCGAGGGTGAGGACATCTACGGCGACGGCGTCGTCAACGACAAGGGCCCGATGGCCGCGTTCCTGATCGCCGCAAAGGCTATCAAGGAGTCGGGCTTCCCGCTCAAGGGCGACCTCATCGTCAGCGCCGTGGCCGGCGAGATCTCGCGCGAGCCGATCGAGGAATGGCAGGGTCCGCTGTACCTCTCGAAGGATCTCGGCGTCCGGTTCATGGTGACCCATGGAGCGGTCGCCGATTACGCGCTCGTGGCCGAAGGCACCGGCTTCGGCATCGTCGGCGTCGAGCCGGGCAAGGCCCATTTCAAGGTCACCATCCACACCGACACGCCGCGCTACTACACGCCGTACCTGCCGCGTCCCTCCGGGCTCGCCGACGCGCCGAACGCCATCGTTCGGGCCGCCGCGGTCATCGCCGCGTTCGAGGAATGGGCCTACGCGTACCAGCAGCGGAACACGTATCGCGGTCCGACCGGAACGATCGTTCCGAAGGCGAGCGTCAATGCCATCCGGTCCGGCTATCCGTTCAGCCTGACCAGCGCGCCACAGGTCTGCTCGTTCTACGTCGACACGCGCATCCTCCCCGGCGCGAACCCGATCGACGTTCGCGAGGAGCTGCGCGGCGTCCTGCGCACGGCCGGCGTCGCGGGGACGGTCGAGCTGTTCCTCTACCGGCCGGGCTTCGAGGCGAAGGGCGCGGAGCGGCTCATCGAGACCGTGCGTCGCTGTCACGACCAGACGTTCACGACGCCGCCGGCCATCGTCGGCGAGCCGGTCACGAGCATGTGGCGCGACACGAATGCGTTCAATGAGCTCGGCATCCCCGCGATCAGCTACGCGCCGCGCGCCGCGAGCCACGCGACGAAGAAGTCATTCAAGGTGAAGGACCTGACCGACGCGGCAAAGGTCTACGCGCGCATCGCAATGGACCTTTGCAATCAGGACCGTCCGGCCACCGTGCCGCTCGGCGCACATCTGAACCGGGACATCGCCGCGTCGGTCGCGGCGGGGCGGGGGACCCTCCGGAAGGGTTGATCCAGCTAGCGCTCCGAGAAGACGAGGCTCTTCACGACGACCGGGACGACCGCCCGCTCGGGCACCACCGCGCCGATGTCGATGAAGTCGAGGTCGGAGAGTGCGATCTGGTCGACGCACACGAGCGGGACCCCGAGGCGCAGCTCGCTCTCGAGGATCTGGCCCACGATCCCCGCGACGTCGGCGTCGAGGACGACCACCAGTGGCCGGCCCGCCGCGAGCCGACCGCGCGTGCCCTCGGCGATGCCGGCACAGAGCGCGTGGAGTGCGGCGTACGTGGACCCGTGCCGCCAGCGGACGGCGAGAGCGAAGATTCCGTCCCCGCGGTCGAGGCGCGTGATGCCGCGCCGGATCTCGGCGGCGATCGCCTCGGCGTTCGCGGCCGTGGGGTGGACCGCGACGGCCGCGAGGTTCCGGAGCGGCAAGAGGTCCGGGTCGGAGAGGAAGAGCGTGTCGCCGCTGACCTGGACGGTGTACTGCGACGCACCGATGCAGGTCGCGCGGATCGATTCCACCGGTCGGAGGACGGTGAAGTCGGTCGTACGGAGCGCAATGGCCCGGCCGAGGAGGCGGCCGAGATCGCCGAATTCGCCGTCCTGCCAGCCGTTGATGTACTCGCCCACGCCGCCGGAGAACATCAGGATCGGGAACGGGCCCGGTGTCGTCAGCGGGTCGGTGAGCCAGACTGCCGGATCGTCGATCGGCTTCCCCGTCGGCACGCTGAGCGCCAGGTCCGCGATCCGCAGGGCGACGGCCTCGAGCGTCCGCTCGTTCCGCCGATCGCCCACCTCGATCCGTATGCCAGCCT
This sequence comes from Chloroflexota bacterium, assembly GCA_009692785.1. GTDB lineage: Bacteria > Chloroflexota > Limnocylindria > P2-11E > P2-11E > SHYN01. Next base: position 5,993 of record SHYN01000041.1, read on the forward strand.
CCGCCGCCACCCGTACTCCGGCGGGAGTCGCCGTCCGGATCGTACCGGTCGCGTCCGCCGGGTCCCAGGAAAAGAGGCGCGCACCGATGTCGAGTGCCGCCGTCTCCAGGACGCGTCCGTCGCGGCACACGGCGAGCTTTGTCGTGCCGCCGCCGATATCGACGTTCAGCACTAACGGCGTGGCCGCCGAGCGGGACATTCGGGCGGCACCCGATCCGTGGGCGGCCAGAAGGCTCTCGAGATGGTGGCCCGCGGTGGCGCAGACGAACTTGCCGGCCTGGCCGCTGAAGAGCGCTACGATCGCGCTGGCGTTCTGCTGCCGGGCTGCCTCACCCGTCGTGATAACTGCGCCGGTGTCGACGTCGTCGGGGGTCCAGCCGGCCTCGGCGTAGGAGCGCTCGATGAACGCCCCGAGCGCCTCGGTGTCGATCTGTCGTCCGGTGGCGTACGGCGTGAGCGTCACATCCGACCGGTGGCTGACGTGACGCTCGACGACGCCATAGGCGCTCGACAGCAGGATTCCCTGCCGCTCGAGCACGATCTCCGAGAAGATCAGGTGCGAGGTTGTCGTCCCGATGTCGATGCCGACCGTCCGCAGGCGCAGCCTCTCGGTGGCCACGTTGCCTTCGTGACCACCGTGGTCGTGCTGCTGATGCGGGTGCGCGTGCGTCAGGTGGTGGTTGGCCCTAGACCCGGACTTTGAAGGCGTCCATCTTCACCGGGACCCCGCTCGCGGCGCACCGCTCGAGGTAGAGGCGGTGGATCTTCGGGTCCTGGTCTTCGTATTCGATCTGGTTCCCGCCCTGGCTCACATCCTTATCCACGCCCTGATTGTCCAGGTACGCGGCGAGCTTCCACTTGTTCCCGCCCCAGCGGATGGCAAGGTACCTCGCCGGCTCGTTGCCGGTGACGAAGTGCTGGTGCCACCACAGTCCCGGTGGCACGAACAGCGAGCCGACCTTCCACTGGACCTCGGTCATCTCCTTTGCGCCATCCGGCCACATGAGCGAGTAGCCGGTCCCATTGAGCATGACCACGTGGTACCCCGGCCCGTGCCGGTGGCCCTTCTTGTACGTGCCGACCGGGAACTCCGAGACGTGAGAGACCATCGTGTTGTTCGCGAACTCGAAGCGGATGTTCTTGCTGCCCGCTCCGCGCTCGTGCCAGTCCCGCAGCTGGAACCGGCGGATGTCGGCGACGAAGTTCGTTTCCCACACCCGGCCGGTGTAGAGCGTGCCCGCGCCGTCGAAGTATTCCTTGCGTCCGTCGTAGCGGTCGCGGAACAGGTAGGGCGTCCCGAAGATGAACTCGGTGTTATGGATGAGATTCATCATGATCGGCATCGTCGTCACGGCAAGCAGCCGCGTGGGGAGCGATCCCGATCCGTTGTGCAGCCGGTGCAGGGTGTTGAGCGGGACGGAGAAGAGGCTTCCCTCCTGCCACTCGAAGGTGCGGGGCGCCTCGCCCTCGTTCCAGACCTCACACGTGCCTCGGCCGGTCAGGACGAAGAAGTACTCCTCGAAGAGATGCTGCTCCGGCGCGCTCGACTTTCCTGGAGCGATCTCGATGAGATAGCCGTTGTCGGTATCCTCGGCGCCGAACAGACGGAGGTATGCGCCCTTCGCGTCCAGGCGGGCCCAGGGTCCGACCTCCGCCGTGCGGAGGTCACCGACCGCCACGCCGGTATGGATCGGAATGCCCTCGGTCTCGAGGAAGATCTCATACGCCCCGCGACCCCAATCGGCCGGGCGCTGCTGCTCTGTACCGGTCGCTGCCGATGCGTCGCTCATCTTCCACCTCGGTAGTTTCGAATGCGCATTCGTCGATTGTAGTGGATAGAATGATCGTCTACATCAGTCGCTGCGGCCAAGCGTGGAGGACGACCATGTTCCAAGACTTCAGTCGGACGATCCAGCTGACCGCACCAATGGCCGCGGTGTGGGAGGCGATGCTTGATGTGCGCCGGGTCGCGTCGTGGCTCTCCATCGTGCGCGAGGTTCGCGACGTCGACCCGCCACGCCGCTACGCGGCCGTGCTCGAGGACCGGCTCGGCCCGTTCGCGATGCGCGCGGATCTTGATTTCACGGTGGAGGCCGAAATGGACCGCAGGATGCATGTCGCGGCCGCCGGCGAGGACCGTCAGGTTGCGTCGCGCATCTCCGCCACCATCGATCTGGCGCTCGAACCGCTCGACGCCGGCTCCGTCGTGATCGTCACCGGCCGCTACGAGATCACCGGTCGGATCGCGACGCTCGGCTCGGGCGCGATCCGGAAAAAGGGCGACAAGATCCTCGAGGACTTCTTCGCCCACCTGGGCCGGGACCTCGGCGCGGTCGATCTCGTGGCGGACCGCGCGTCCACCTGACCCGGCCGCAAGGGCCGCCCCGATCCCATCTCTGATGCTCACTTTCGTTGCGACTGTCTATTCGTTGCGACTGTCTATTGGATACGATTACCTTGCAGCGCTGATGGGGGGGTTTGGGCTTGGTCCTGCGGCGATTCGACGTCCATAGAGTGACCTCGGTGGCTGACGCGGTCTCCCTGCGGCAACGCTACGGCGAGGACGCGGCGATCTACGCCGGCGGCACCGAGCTCCTGCTGGCGATGAAGCTGGGCATCGCTCGCTGGCCGCACCTCATCGACATCAAGCCCATCGATCAGCTCCGGCGGGTCGCCGCGACGAAGGACCTGCTGCGGATCGGGGCGACGGTGACCCATTGGGAGTTGGAGCGCGACCCCGTGGTCGCGAAGGCGCTCCCGGCGCTCGCGCGCCTCGAGGCCAACGTGGCGAACATCCGGGTCCGCGCCGCGGGCACGCTCGCCGGCAATCTCGCGTTCGCCGAGCCGCATGCCGATCCGCCGGCGCTGCTCGTCGCGCTCGGCGCCCGGGTCGTCCTGGAGAGCGCGGCCGGCTCGCGCACGCTGCTGGTCGGTGAGTTCATCACCGGGATGTACCAGACGGCGCTCGGCCCGGGCGAGCTGATCGTAGCGATCGAGATCCCGCTTCCGGCGAGGGACGTCCGGATGGCCTACGTGAAGTTCAAGGTGCTCGAGCGGCCGAGCCTGGCCGTCGCGGCCGTCGCCACCATTCGCGACGGGCGGTTCGTCGGCGCCCCGTCCGTGGTCATCGGCGCCGTGGACGAGGTACCGCGTGCGGTCCCGACGGCCGATTTCGCCAGCGCGGATGTCCGCGACCCCCGCACCGCCGAAGCGCTGGCAGAGGCGGCACGGGCCGCGGTCGATCCGAGCGACGATCTGGCCGGCAGCGCCGACTACAAGCGTCACCTCGTCGGCGTATTCGTCCAGCGGGCGCTCGGTTCGCTCATTGCCGGAGCGGCGTAGCTGTGGCGAGGCGCGAGATCGGGCTCCGGCTCAACGGCAGCAACCGGCGGATCGAAGTCGAGGACCAGGTCCTGCTCATCGATCTTGTCCGGAGCCTCGGGCTCGTCGGTACCAAGCTGAGCTGCGACACGCAGGTCTGTGGCGCCTGCACGGTGCTGCTCGATGGGCGGCCGGTGAGCTCCTGCACGACGCTCGCGATCGAGGCTGACGGACGTGCGGTGGAGACCATTGAAGGCCTCGCCGACGCGGGGGCCCCCGGGAGGGCGCCGAAGCTGCATCCGCTCCAGCAGGCATTCATCGACCGCTTCGCGTTCCAGTGCGGCTACTGCACGCCGGGGATGATCATGGCGGCGAAGGCGCTGCTCGACGAGCGACCCCATCCGGACGCCGCAGCGATACAGCATTGGATGGAAGGCAACATCTGCCGCTGCACCGGGTATCAGACCATCGTGGAGGCGGTGCTCGATGCCGCCGATCGCTCGCGGAGGCTGCCGTGACCGAGCGTCGCTATCGGGTCGCCGGCATGTCCGCGCCTCGCGTGGACGGTATCGCCAAGGTCACGGGCGCGGCCCGTTACGCGATCGATCTCTCGGTGCCCGGGATGGCCCACGTGATCGTGGTGCGCTCCACGCGCGCACACGCGCGGATCAGAGGCATCGACCGCGATGCGGCCGCCGCGAGTCCCGGTGTGCTACGGGTGATCACCGGAGATGATCTCCTCGCGGCGGGCCTGACGCCGTATTACGGCCACGTCGTGCTCGACCATCCGGTGCTCGCGATCGGCAAGGTCCGCTTCCATGGCGAGCCGGTCGCGCTCGTGGTGGCCGAGTCCAGACGCGAGGCTGCCGAGGCAGCCGATCTCGTCGAGATCGACTACGAAGAGCTTCCCTCCGTCACCGACGCCACCCTTGCGCTCGCGCCCGGCGCACCGATCCTCCACGAGCAGCGCGGGGAGCGGGTCGGCGACGAGGGCATGGATGGAGGCGAGGCCGGTCTGGTGGGCAACGTTTGCTCGGTCGCGCAGTTCGGATGGAGCGATGTCGACGAGGCCTTCAAGCGGGCGCCGGTCGTGGTCGAGGGTGAGTACCGGTATCCGATGGTCTACGGGTACGCGATGGAACCCTACAACGCGCTGGCGTTCTTCGATCAGGGCGACCTCGTCGTGTACTCGAGCGCGCAGCACGTCTATATGGTCCGGCGCGACCTCGCGCGGATGTTCGGCCTGGCCCTCGCTCAGGTGCGCGTGATCTCGCCGTACGTGGGCGGTGGCTACGGGACGAAGTCGTACACCAAGGTCGAGGG
>SHYN01000042.1 GCA_009692785.1 Chloroflexota bacterium
AGACACCCCGCCCCGGCTGCCGGCAGGCCGCATGCCCCTAGGAAGGCGGCTGCAGCGCCGCAAGCACCTTTTCCGCCGTGATCGGGAGCGAGTGGATGCGCGCGCCGACCGCGGCGGCAACCGCGTTCGCGACCGCCGGACCGATGGCGGGATTGGCGAGTTCCCCGACCGAACCCGCGCCGAACGGACCGGAGTTGCGCTCCTCATCAAGGCAGATCAGCTCCAGAGGCGGCAGGTCCGCGATCGTCGGCAGCTTGTACTCGCCCAGGTTCAGGGTCGTGACGCGGCCGTCGTCGACGACGAGCTCCTCCATGACCGTCGACCCAAGCCCAAAAACGAACCCGCCTTCCAGCTGGCCACGATGGGCGATGGGGTTGAGGATCGTCCCGGTGGCCACGACGAGGAGCGCGTCGATGACCTGGACCTGTCCGGTCTCACGGTCGACTGATACCTCGACCGAGTAGCAGCACACGTTCGCGTCGTGGCCATCGCTCTGGTGCTGGCCGACGACCGTGACGGGCCCGGACGCTGCGGCCGCACGCGCGAGAACGTCGAATGATCCAACCGCTGATCCATCCGGGCGTTTGGCCAGCTCGGCGCACCGCTCGCGGAGCGCTCGGGCGCCGTGCAGCGCGGCCCCACCCGCGACCGGCGTGACGCGACTGCCGCCGACCCCGGGGTCGAAGAGCGCCTCGGCGGTGCTCCCGCGCCGCACCGTGATGCGCTCGAGCGGAATCTCGAGCTCAGCCGCGATGACCCGTTGCATCATCGTGTGGGCTCCGCCGCCCTGGTCGATCACGCCGGTGACGACCTCGATGGTGAGATCCGGCGCGAGCGTGAGCACGAGTTGGGTCTTGCCGACACCAACGTGACGAACGCCCACACCGAGACCACGACCGTGACCCGCCGGCAGCGCCTTCGGGGGCCGCTCCCGTTCGATCCGCTCCAGCACGTGCACGAGATTTTCGGAATGCCATTCGTTTCCGAGGATGTCGATCGAGCCGGTCCGAGCGACGTTCTGCTGCCGGAAGGCGAGCGGATCCAGCCCGAGGCCGTGGGCGATGAGGTCGAGATGCGATTCCGCCGCGAACGAGCCTTCCGATTGACCGGGCGCACGGAAGTGGCTGGGTGGAACGAGGTTGGTGTCGATCATCATCGCTTCCACGCGGGCGTTCGGGAGGTCGTAGCCGGCAAGGGTGAACATGACATCCCCGGGCATGAGGTGCGGGACCGGCATTCCTCCGGCGTACGCACCGCCGTCGTAGCGGACGATCGATTCGTGCGCGGTGATGCGGCCGTCGGCGGTCACTCCGGTCCGGAGGCGGATGTGCGCGGCGGTCCGCGTCCCCGTCGAGCGGAGCTCCTCCGCGTACGACATGACGTGCTTCACCGGACGCCCGGTGGCCTTCGCGAGAAAGTACAGGATGTACTCGTCGATCGAGGTACCCTTGCCCCCGAAATCGCCGCCGACGTAGGCGTTGTCGATCACGATGCGCTCGACCGGGAGGCCGAGGGCCGATGCCATCTGATCGCGCAGCCCAAAGGGCGCCTTGTTCCCGGAGACGACTCGCACGGTGTCGCCCTCCAGCCACACCACCGAGGCACGGGGCTCGATGAAGCCGTGATGCGCGCGCGGCGTCGTGAACTCGTCTTCGAACACGCGCGCGGCGGCCGCAAACCCTGCCGCGAGGTCGCCGTGCTCATGAAGGAGGCGATTCCGCATATTCGGGTGGGTCACCGGATGGAACTGTGCCTTGAGTTTCACGTACGTGGCGCGGTCGGGGTGCAGGACTGGTGCACCCGCCGCGAGGGCCGCCTCGAGCGTGAGGATCGCTGGAAGCTCCTCCCACTCGACCTCGATGAGCCCTGCGGCCTGGTCGGCGATCTCCTGGGTGTCGGCGGCAACTGCGGCGACGCGGTCGCCGACAAAGAGCGCACGATCCCACACCAGCACGGGCCAGTCGGCAAGGGCTCGACCAAAACGATGAGGCTTGACGTCCGCGCCCGTGATCACGGCACGAACACCGGCCAGGGCGCGAGCCCGGGAGGCCTCGATCCGGATCACGCGCGCGTGCGGGTACGGGCTCCAGACGACGGCTGCGTGAAGCATCCCCGGAAGCCGCAGATCAGCGGCGTAGCGCGCACCGCCGGTGACCTTGAGGGGACCCTCGACCCGCGCCTCCGGCAGGTGGAAGCCTGCGGGCGCGGCGAACCCGGCGCTCAGGGGACCGAGATCGCGCGGCCGAGGTTTGCCGCGAACTCATTCATCGTCTGGTCGGCCTTGCGCTTGATAATCGGCTGGCCGAACTCCCCGATCCGGCCCATGACCTGCGCCTCGGTGACGATCTGGAGCTCGGATGTGTCCGGCGCCATACCGTCGGTCACCACCATCCGCATCTCCGCCGACACGGCGCCTCCGGCGCCCTTGTCAGCGGCGGTCGCGCGCAGCACGGCGATCCCCGCGGCCTCGTCGCGTGAGGCGATCGCGACCTCCCCCGTGAGCGTGAGCCGCACCGGGCCAACGGCGACCTTGAGCACGCCGCGAAACCGATCGTCGCCGATGGACTCGATGGTCTCGACGCCGGGAACGCAGTGTGCCACGCGCGGCACATCAAGCAGAAACGCCCAGACGACCGCGCGCGGGGCGTTGACCGTGCTCTTGTGCTCGAATCTCACGCGAGGACTGCGCGCAGCGCCCGCTCGGTGAAGACGCGCGCCATCGACCGTTTGTAGCCGGCGGAGCCGCGGCCGTCGGCGATGGGATCAGTGGCCTCCGCCGCGCGCTCTGCCGCCGCTTTGATCGCCTTCTCGTCGGCCTTCAGGCCCAGAAGAGCGGCCTCGGCCGCGCGCGCTCGGATCGGCGTCGCGCCGACGGCGCCCAGGGCGACCCGCAGCTGCCGTACCGTGCCGTCGCCGGCAACGACGGCGGCCGCGGCGACGGACACGGTGGCGTAGTCATCCTCGGTGCGCGGCAGGAACTTGAGGTAGACCGCGCGCGTCCCCGCGGCCAGCGGAGGGATGCGCACGCCGACGATGAGCTCGCCGGGCTCGAGCGAGGTGGTGAAGATGTCGACCAAGAGATCCTCGAGCGGGATCTCGCGCGCTGGACCGGGGCCCTGGATGAGGACCAGCGCGCCGACGGCGATGAGCGCGGGCGGCGGATCCTGCGCCGGGTCGGCGTGGGCAAGGTTGCCACCCAGCGTGGCCTGCTCGCGGATGCGGACCGTGGCGATCCTTGCGAAGGCCTCGGCGAGCATCGCGGAGTGCGCGCGGACGAGCGGCGAACGCTCGATCTCACGGTGCGTCGCGAGCGCTCCGATCTCGAGCGAGCCGTCCGCCGTAGACCTGATGCCGCGCAGCTCCGACACCTTGTGCAGCGACACGACGTGCGCGGGACGAATGAGGCCTTGCTGCATCATGAGCACGAGCGATGTCCCGCCGGCCATGACATGCGCGTCGTCGCCGTGACGAGCCAGGAGATCGATCGCCTCGCGCGCGGTGGCGGGCATGTGCAGGTCGTAGGTCGAGGTCATGCGCGTGCGGCGCCCTCATCCGCCGCGGCATGGATCGAACGGATGATCCCCTGATAGCCGGTGCAGCGGCAGAGGTTGCCCATCATGAAATGCTTGATGGTCTCGTCGGTCGGATGCGGATCTTCGCCGAGGAGCGCGGTGGCCGCCATGAGCTGGCCCGGCGTGCAGATGCCGCACTGGAACCCACCGTGATCGATGAACGCCTGCTGGAGCGGCGTCAGCCGCCCTTCCTTGGAGGCGAGCCCCTCGACGGTGCGGATCTCGGTTCCGTCCACGCGGAACGCGGGGAGAAGGCAGGCGGACAGCAACACGCCGTCCACGAGCACGCTGCAGGCGCCACAGACGCCGACCGAGCAGCCCTCTTTGGTCCCGGTCAGGGCGAGGTCCTCGCGCAGCAGGTCGATGAGGAGCCGCTCGGCGGGGACCTCGACCTCTCGCGCGACGCCGTTCACGCTGAACTTTAGGAGGTGACGGCTCATCGGCGCGATGCTAACGAAGACGAGCGGACCTTGTAGCCGAGCTGTGCCAGCCAGACGGCGGTGTCGCCACCCACGATGAGCGGACCACGGTGGAGATCGCGGACGCTCCGGCCACCCGAGAGGAAGATCGCGGTGCGGAGCTCGAGCGCGAAGCGGGCGAGCCATTCGACCACCGCCGCCTGACCCTCGAGCGCGCGCTGGAGCAGCGGTCGGCCGATCCCGACGAGCGTCGCGCCCAGGAGCCCCCTATCTGTCAATAACGTCTCTGGGAAGTACAGTTAGTCGCGGGTCCAACGCGTCACGCAGTGCGTCGCCCAGCACGCTGAAGGCGTACACGGCCAGGCTCATCGTCAGGCCGGGAAAGATGACCATCCACGGCGCTTTGGACGCGAACGACTGCGCGGCCGCGAGCATGCCACCCCACGACGGCTGCGGCGGCGGGATGCCCACGACCAGCTGCCATTCGGTGGCGCCAAGCAGTCGGGCTTTGGCAAGGAGCACGGGATCGAGGCGCTCGACAGCTACATCGAGAAGAAGTCGGTCGTGATCGCGACCTAGCCGAGGGCCGCGGTGACGGCCTGCGCGAGGTCGTCGTCGCCCATCGCCAGAACGGACCCATTCGGAGAGGCGGCGGGCGACGCGAGATACGTGATGGCGAGGGCCGACGCGGGGCGCCCGGGCAGCGCCGGCACGGCCGGCTCATTGACGCCCGGATCGAAGGCGCAGACCGCGACGCCGGTGCCCTCGAGCTCGAGGCCGAGGGTCCGCGTGAGCTGGTCGATCGCCGCCTTGGCGGCGGCGTACGACGTCCAACCGACGCGGGACCGCGTCGCCGCTCCCGACGACAGGTTGACGATGCGCCCATACCCACGATCGAGCATGCCGGGGAGCACGGCACGTGAGAGGAGATAGACGCCGCCAACATTGACCGCGAGGCTGCGCAGCCACGCCGCAGGGTCGGAGAGGGCAAGAGGCCCGATCGGCTCCACCATGCCCGCGCTGTTCACGACGATCGTCGCCGGACCGACCCATTCCTCCGCGGCGAGGACGAGCTCCTGGACCTGCCGCTCGTCAGCGACGTCAGCGGTCTGCGCGAGGGCGCGGCCACCTGCGCGGCGCACCTCCTTGACGACTTCGTCGAGCTCGGGGGCGTTCCGTGATGCGAGCACGACGCTCGCGCCATGCTCTGCAAGCGCGAGCGCGACCGCTCGACCGAGGCCGTGGCCAGCGCCCGTCACGATCGCGACCTGATTCGTGAGAAGCATGGAACGAAAGAATACTCCGCGCGTTGGCGGCCGATCGAACGGCGCTCGCCGCCTGTGCCACCGCCGGCTTGCCGACGCGGCTTCGTTCAGCTGCCGGTCGTCATTCCTCGGATCCCGAGACCCGCCGCAAAGAGAGCGACCAGGCCGAGTGTGAGCGCGACGCGATTGGCGGGTCGCCCACGCACGTAGGTCCAGGCAAGCGGCAGCGCGAGCGCGAGCGCGACACCGTACAGCAGGTGGATCGTGTTCTGGGGTGGGCGCCCGAAGAGGCTCGCGATCCCGAAGGCACCCTGAAGCAGGGCAGCGCCCTCCGCGATGACGAGCGCACCGAAGTACGACGCTGAGGGACCGTGGCCGCGAAGACCGGTTGCGAGGCCCCAGACCCCGAGCACCACGAGGTACGCGATGACGACGCGGGCGAACGAGGAGTGCGCCGCAAGGATCAGGTCCACCACCAGAGGCTACCGCTCGCTCGGCGCGGCTGCATGATCGACGTCCGCGGCGTCTCGCGCCGTTTCGGCCGGCTCACCGCCCTCATCGATGCGACCTTCACGGTGAGCGCAGGCGAGATCGTCGCACTCCTCGGTCCGAACGGCGGCGGAAAGACGACGATGAACAGGATCGTTGCCGGGATCCTGGCGCCCAGCGACGGCGATGTCCTGGTCGAAGGGGTTTCCGTGCGGTCGGCTCCCGACCGGGTCCGCTCCCGCTGCGGGATGGTGACCGACTCGCCGTCGCTCTGCGAGCGGATGACGCTCCGCGCCTACGCGGACGACGCGGGCAGGACCAGCACGCGGGTGCTGCGCGCGCTCCTGGAGGCCGGAGCCCAGGTCGTGAGCCTGGCCGACGAGGAGCGCACGCTCGAGGAGGCCTATCTCCAGACCATCCGGGACGCGCGAGCGTGAGAAAGGCCTGGTCCGTCGCCTGGCGCGAGATCCGCTGGGAGATCCTTGGCGACCGGGGATCGCTGCTCCGCCAGGGCATCTTCTGCCTCGTGCCGCTGCTCCTCATCATCTCGAGCCGAGGCGACGCGGCCGGTCCCCGCCTCGACCGAACGATCCTCATCCTCGCTGCGCAGAGCGCCCTGCTTCCGGCGATCAGCGGCGTCGCGCTCATCGCGTCGACGTTCTCGCTCGAGAAGGAGAACGGCACGCTCGTGCTGCTTCTGGCGGCGCCGATCCATGATCTGGACATCGTCGCCGGGAAGCTCATCGGGATGCTCGTGCCGGTCACGCTCGTGAGCATCGCGAGCCTCGCGGTCGCGTACCTCGCCGGCATGTGGGCGTGGGGTGTCGCGGAGGTCCAACGCGCGCTCACCGTCGAGATCCTCTACGCGATCATCGTCGTCGCGTTCTTCCACGTCCTTTCGTCGGGCGCCTGGGTGCTCGTCGCCGCCGCGCGGGTGCGTTCGTCGCGTGCGGCGCAACAGCTCTCCGGGCTCATCATCGCCGTGACGCTGCTCGGGTTCACCGTCGCGGGCACGTTCTTCGCCGGTCTCTGGGACGGCTGGGGCCTGCTCGCCCTGGCCGCGATCATCGCGCTGCTCGATGTCGTCGCCCTGGAGCTCGCCCCCCCCCCGCAGCTGGAAGCGCGCCGAGGTCATCGCCCGCATCTGAGCGGGCGGTTAGTCTCGGCCCATGGATCGGCCCACCGCGACGAGCCTGACGGTCGCCTACCAGGGCATGGCGGGCGCATTCTCCGAGGCGGCGGCCGCCGCCCTCTTTCCCGAGGCGAGGCTCGAGGGACAGCGGACCTTCGCCGAGGTCTTCAGCGCGGTGGCCGAGCGAAGGGTCGACGCCGCGGTCGTGCCGCTGGAAAACAGCCACGCCGGCTCGGTCGTCGAGGTGTACGACCAGCTGCTGCAGCACCGCACCGTGACGATGGTCGCCGAGGCGATGGTCCGCGTGCGCTACTGCCTCCTTGGCGTGCCCGGCGCGACGCTGGCGCAGATCACCGCGGTGCGCTCCCACCCACAGTCGCTCTCACAGTGCGACGAGTGGCTCCGCGCGCATCGGATCGAGCCGATCGTCGCGTTTGACAACGCCGGAGCGGCCGCCGAGGTCGCCGCGGCGAAGGACCGCTCCGTCGCCGGGCTCGCAAGCCGCCGGGCGGGACGCCACTACGGGCTCGCCGTCCTCGCCGACGCGATCGAGACCGCCAAGGACAACGTGACGCGATTCGTGGCGATCGCCCTCGAGCCCGACGGTTCGCTCGCGCTGCGCGTTCCGGCGGCGCTGCGCACCGGACCGCGAAAGACGAGCCTGGTCTACGCGACACGCAACGAGCCAGGGGCCCTGACCGGCTCACTCGCACCCTTTGCCGCCGCGGGGCTCCAGCTCACGAAGATCGAGTCACGCCCGAGCAAGGCGGCGCCGTGGGACTACGTCTTCTACCTCGATTTCGAGGGCGATCCCGAGGTGCGGCAGGCGGGCGAGGCGCTCGACAGGCTGCGCGCCGTGTGCGCCTGGGTGCAGGTGCTCGGCACCTACGCGGCGGCGACAAAGGTGCTGGAGCCGGACTGAGCTAGTGGTCGCTGGGTCGGCGGGTGTCGAGTCCCTCGCCGACAAAACTCGCGTGCTCCGGTCTGGGTGTTGGTCGCCGCTCATTCAGCGCGCGCTCGACGTCGGCTCGGGACTTCGACCCCGCCTCCTACACGATGTTGGGGGGCCGACACAGCCGCAGCTTCTCAACTACACGGTGTTGGGGACGGCGCAACCGCATCTGTCGTCCTGGCAACGGGGGCTGCCCAGCGGCTGCTCCCGTCCTGGCAGCGGGGGCTGCCCAGCCGCTGCTGCCCTAACTAGAAGGACCGGGCGGTCGAGCAGTCGGCGGGTGCGGGTCCCACGCGCCAGGTTCGGCCCTTCACGACGACATCAACGCACTGGCAGGCTCGGTGAAGGCGTCCGGCACAGAGCTCGCGGAGTTCGCCGGTGACGTCGGTGAGTCGAACATCGGGAACGACCGTCTTGGTCGTGGTCCTCTGCAGGTGGATGTAGCCGTCCTCGCCGCCGACGAGCCAATGACGGAGGCCGCTTGGGCCGACGACGACCCAGGGGTGAACGTTGTCCGCGTACTTGCGTAACTCGTAGTCACGACCGCTGATCCTGATGCCCTTGAAGGAACGTCCTACCTCGACAACCGCCATGAACCCTCCCCACGCCGAACGCCCGCCGGGCGTCGCACCGACCTTCAGCGTATTCTTCCGCGGCGCGTCGTGGGGATCGGGGGCATCTGGCGAGCCGCCCGCGCTGTGACCGGACAACGTACGCTCGAACGGTGGAGGCCACGATCGTCGCAGCCTTGGCCGGAGCGATCTCCTCCTTTCTCTCCGGCCTCCTCGGGATCGGCGGAGCGCTCATCCTCACGCCGCTGCTGCTGTACGCCCCGGGGGTCGGCGGCGCGGCCCTGATCCCGGTGAAGATCGTGACGGGGCTCACGGTGATCCAGGCGATCTCCGGCAGCTCGATCGGTCTCTGGCGTCACCGGTCCTACGGAAACGTCTCGTGGCGTCTCGTGCGGATCATGGGGCCGGTCGCGGCGGTCGCCTCGCTCGCGGGAGCGCTTCTTTCCCAGAACGTCTCCGACCAGCTCCTCGTCGGCATCTTTGCGGTCTTCGCGTTCGCCGGCGCCGTTCTCCTGCGCCTTCCCGGCCGCGCGCAGGATGCCGGCGTCGACGACCTCCACATCAACGTCCCGCTTGCGATCGCCATCGCGGGGGTCGTTGGGTTTTTTGGCGGGATGGTCGGGATCGGGGCGATCGCGAATATCCTCACGCTCCTGGTCTACGCGCTCCGGATCCCGCCGCGGATCGCGATCGGCACCTCGCTCGGCATCGGGATGTTCGGCTCGATCGCGGCACTCATCGGCAAAGCGGCCACGGCACAGATCGACCCGCAGCTCGCCCTGGTGGTATTTGTGGTGGCATTCGTCTTCTCACCGCTCGGTGCCGCGATCTCGGTGCGCACGGAGCCGAGGCGTCTCATGGGGCTACTGGCCGTGATCATGCTGCTCACCGGGATCCGACTCGCCGTGACCGCGCTGACCGGCGTGTAGGCAGCCCTGACCCCACCGAGATGAGCGTCGCCGACTAGAATGAACGCGTTCCGCCGCGAGACCCCGTAGCTCAGTGGATAGAGTGCTTGGCTACGAACCAAGAAGTCGACGGTTCGAATCCGTCCGGGGTCACCGCGCGAGGCAACCTGGCCGCGGATCGTGACGACCCTTACCCTCGCCAGCGACCCCGGTGAACGATCTCTCCGGCGGGGCGGTGGCCGCGCGCGAGGGAGGGCGATGGCCGGTCGTCTGCGAGCGGGTACCCCACCGCGATCGCGCCGACGGGGCTCATCTCGGCGGGCACGCCGAGCGCCAGACGGAATGCGTCGATCCTCGTGATGCCGAAGAAGAGCGCGCCGAGCCCCGCGTCGACCGCGGTGAGGAGCACGAGCAGCGCGGCCATACCGGTGTCGACGTCCCAGTAGGGAACGCGCCAGCGCGTCTCGTCCAGATCCGCATGCCCCTTGTCCGGCTCGGCGTAGCGGCGCAGGTAGTGGCCCTTGTCGGCGAGCGGAAAGATGAGGACCGGCGCGTTGAAGAGGTCGGGCCACTTCCAGTCGGCGCGCCCTCCCGCGGGCCAGCAGGCATCCCAGAATCGAAAGGTCTCCTCCTTCCCTTCCAGGACGAGAAATGCCCAGCCCTGACTGAAGCCCGCGGATGGCGCCCGCTGCGCATTGGCCAGCATCCGCTCCACGAGGTGGTGCGGAACCGGCCGGTCCTCGAACGAGCGGACCATCTTCCGGCGGCGGACGACGTCCTGGAACTCCACGGTGCGACGATAGCCGGGCCGCGCGGCGGGCCCCGCAGCCGCGGCGTGATATGGTGCACGTCATGGAAAAGATCATCGGCACGCGCATCGACGCTCAGCTCGCCACCACGCTCGTGACCCTCGCGGTCTCCTTCGTCCTCGCGGAGCAGCTCTACAAGTTCCACTCGTTCACGCTGGAGACCGGGGCATTCCTCGCCACCTGGTATGTGATCCGCCGGGCCGCCCTCTTCCTCACTCGCCGCACGGGGTAG
>SHYN01000043.1 GCA_009692785.1 Chloroflexota bacterium
CCCCCCCCGCCAGGAGCCGATCGGGGCGCCGCGGCATCCGCGGTGAGGGGCTGGGGTGGGGCGCCGGAGGCAGTAGGGGTTTGGGAATGGTCCAGTTGGGTACTGGACCTACCAGACAACAGATGCCTATAGGTTACCCGTGGCCCAGATGTCGTCGTTCTCGTATCGGTCATATCCGTGAACGCTGACACTCACCGACTGCGAGTGCAGCGTACCTATTTCTGAAACAGGCTCCTAGCGAGCCTTCCCACGGTGTGAGGGAGGCCGCGTCGTCGGGGACGAGGTCTTCACGGAGACCCCGGCCGATAGATCTGACTTCGAGATCCGCTCCTCGAGACGCTCCGCCTTCGCGGTACCGGCCACGAAGCGCGCGCGCTCATCGGGGGTGAGGTCGTACCCGGCAAGGGCCGCCTGCGGGTCCGCCGCGAGATCTGCGCGGAACGTGGCGTCGTCCATCGCGCGCGCAAGCACCGCGTTCACCGCATCGGCGCTCATCCAATGTTCACCAATCGCCCGCTCACTCGCCTACGCAGGCGTGGGCGCGGGGGCGGGGCCCTTCCCGGGTCCGCGCCGAGGCTCCTCGCCGCCCCCGGCGGGCGCCGGTGGTGGCATGACGTCCGGGCCACCGGTCGAAGGGGCGACCGGCGTTCCTGCTTCGTCGTCGTCGCCGTCCTTAAAGAGGCGCTCGAACTGCTCGCTGTCGAGCGTTTCCTGCTCCATGAGCTTCGAAACAATAAGGTCGAGCTTGACGCGGTTCGTCGTGAGCAGCTCGAACGCCCGACGCCGCGCGCGCTCGACGATGTCGTGGACCTCCTGGTCGATGAGCTTCGCGATGTCCTCGGAGTAGTTGCGCTCTTCCTGGATCTGGCGACCGAGGAAGATGAGCTCGTCGGTCTTCCCGTACTGGAGCGGACCGAGCTTGTCGCTCATCCCGTACTTCGTGACCATGCTGCGCGCCATGTGGGTGGCCTTCTCGATATCGTTCGAGGCGCCCGTCGTTGCCTCGCCGCCCAGGTGGAGCTGCTCGGCGACCCAGCCGCCGAGCGCGGCCGCGATGTCGTCCTCGAACTCGCTCCTGCTGCGGAAGTACCGGTCCTCCTGCGGAAGCGACCAGGTCACGCCCATGGCCATGCCGCGGGCGACGATCGAGATCTTGTGGACCGGGTTCGTGTTCTTCAGCATCTTGAAGCAGAGCGCGTGGCCCGCCTCGTGGTAGGCGACGATCCATTTCTCCTTTTCGGAGATGACCCGCGACCGCCGCTCGGGGCCGAGCGCGACCTTTTCAAGCGCCTCCTCGAAGTCGATGTGGAGAACGGTCTTGCGGTTGCGACGCGCCGCGAGGATCGCGGCCTCGTTGACTACGTTCGCGAGGTCCGCGCCGGAGAAGCCGGGCGAGATCTGGGCGACCCGCAGCAGGTCGACATTCTTGTCGATCGGCTTGCCCTTGACGTGCACGTCGAGGATCGCCCGCCGTCCCTTGATGTCCGGCCGGTCGAGCACGACCTGACGGTCGAAGCGGCCGGGCCGGAGCAGGGCGGGGTCGAGAACGTCGGGGCGGTTCGTCGAGGCGAGCACGATGACGTTCGTGCCGGTCTCGAAGCCGTCCATCTCGACGAGGATCTGATTGAGCGTCTGCTCTCGTTCGTCGTGGGAGCCGCCGAGCCCCGCGCCACGTTGGCGTCCGACCGCATCGATCTCGTCAATGAAGACGATGCAGGGCGCGTTGCGCTTCGCCTGGTCGAAGAGGTCGCGCACCCGCGACGCTCCAACGCCCACGAACATCTCGACGAACTCGGAGCCCGAGATCGAGAAGAACGGGACGCCCGCCTCGCCGGCGACCGCGCGCGCCAGCATCGTCTTGCCGGTGCCCGGCGGGCCCACAAGGAGCACGCCGCGCGGGATGCGCGCGCCGAGCGTGGAGAACTTCTCCGGGAACTTCAGGAACTCGACGACCTCGGCGAGCTCCTGCTTCGCCTCATCGACGCCGGCGACGTCCTCAAAGGTCGTCGTGGGCTTGTTGCCGACGAACATTCGCGCGCGGCTCTTCCCGAACGACATCGCCTGGTTATTCGTGCCCTGAGCCTGCCGCATCATGTAAAAGAAGAAGCCACCGATGAGCACGACGGGCAGAAGACTGATGAGCAGCGACCCGATGAGCGAGAACGTCGCGCTCGGCTGCTCGTACTTCCAATCGACGCGCCGCGATGGGTTGGCCGTGTTGTAGTCGGCGAGGGACTTGGCGAAGATGTCGTCGCGCTCGGAGAGCGCGGTCTGCTGCTTCGTGCCGTCCTGAAGCTCGAGGCTCGCCTGGCTGCCGAGGATGACGACCTTCTTGATCCGCCCGCTCTGGAGCTCCTCGATCGCGGTGCCGACGGTCACGAGATCCGCCACGGGCCCCTGCGCCCGGTAGCCATAGAGGAGCGCGATCCCCATGACAACGAGCAGCAGGGTGAGGATCCCATTCTTAAAGATGCGGTTATCGAGGTTCGTGCTGGGCTCCTCTCGCGTGCGGCGGCACCAAGACTCTTCTCGTTGTCAATGCTAGTCCGTGTAACGGGGAAGGACCACGAATGATGCCCAGGACCGAGGTCCCCAGCGGAGGTCGAGCGTGGACGGCGACCGAAGGCACCTCGCCGGGTGGGCGCCCGCCCTGAAGCCCGCCGTGGATCCCCCGATCGATCCCCCCATGGATCCCAGGGACGAGCCGGACGCGCCCGGCGGCATCGATGATGAGGGGGAGCGTGCTGCGCAGACGCACCGGGACCTTGGCGTCGGTGAGGAGGTCCTGCAGCTTCCCTCCCCTCGCGATCCGGTCGCCCGGCCGACGCGCTCGCACGCCAAGTCCGGCGGCCACCGCGCCCGGGACGGTGCCGATCGTGGTGAAGCCCGCCGGAGGCCCGCTGCTGGTCAGGATGAGCCGCCAGCCGCCCCAGTCCAGGGGAACGTCGCGGACGAACGGCACGACGCCCGCGAGCCGCGGGGCAACCCTCCGTGCACCCCCGGCCTCGCCCGCCTCTTCCGACTCGCTGGAACCGCCAAACTCGCCGGACCCGTCGCACTCGCCGGACCCGGCCCGCCGCCCGCCGGCGCTGCGAACAAAGCGGAGGCGGGCGTACTCGCGGACCACCTGGCCGCCGGGGAGGGCGAGCGCGGCGCTGCCCGTGCGGCGTGCGGCCTCCGCGGCAAGCGCGGCCCGATGGCGTGACCCGAGCGTCGTCCCGGTCGCCACCCACCAGGCCTGGGCCAGCGCGCGCAGCGCGAGCGTCCCGGAGCCCAGTCGATCGAGGTCGATCGCATCCCCGACGCGTGCGGCCAAGAGGAGGTCTCTGGCGGCACTCTCGAGCGCATCCTCGTCACCCGCAGCCGCATCCGCGACCCGCGCGAGGGCCTCAGCGACCCGCGGATTGAGTCGCCCGAGCTCGGGCAGCACGCGGTGCCGGATGCGATTCCGGGCGAACGCGAGCGATCGGTTCGAGGGGTCCTCGCGCGGCGTCACACCCGCGACACCACAGACCGCCGCCGTGTCGACGCGGCCGAGCGTGAGAAGCGGGCGCACGACGCCATCGCGCGACGGACGCATCGCGGCAAGGCCGGTGAGGCCGCTCCCCCTCGTCAGATGGAGCAGCACCGTCTCGGCCTGGTCGTCCCGCGTGTGCCCCGTCGCGATGCCTGAGGCGCCGCATGCGGCCGCCGCGCGACGCAGGAAGGCGTACCGTGCACGCCGCGCCGCATCCTCGCTCGCCAGCGCGGCATCCGCCCTTCCGGCGCGGAACGTCGCCCCGCACCGTTCCGCGAGGGCCGCGACGGCGGCCAGGTCACGAACGGCAGCCCGCGGACGTGCGCGGTGGTCGAAGTGCGCGACGTGCAGCACAAGGCCGAGCTCGTCCCGCAGCGCTGCGAGGATGAGCAGCAGTGCGGTCGAATCGGTCCCGCCGGATACCGCCACGACGAGCGGCCCGGGAGGCAACAGCCCGTGCGCGTGCGCAAGTTCCCGCACGAGGCGGAGTGTGCGACGCGGGATCACGGCGGTCAGGGGCGGGATTTCACCGCCACGACTGGGCATACGGTGGCTGGGGGCGGAATTGAACCGCCGACCGACGGGTTATGAGTCCGTTGCTCTGACCCCTGAGCTACCCAGCCGAGGGGGTAAGTGTAGGAGTGCCTGTTGCGGGAGCGCGATTCGAACGCGCGACCTTCGGGTTATGAGCCCGACGAGCTACCGCTGCTCCATCCCGCGTCACCAACTGTAGCGCTCCCCCGTCCGAGCTGCGCCGAGCGGTCGCGGACGCATCGCGACAAGCGCTCGTCCGCCTCGAACGGCCTCAGCGCATGCCGAAGAACAGCGCGACCCAGCGCGCGAGCCGTCCCGGTCGCTCTGCGGCGGTCGCGGCGACGGTCGTCGAACGCTCCCCGCCCTGCAGCGCGTAGAGCGCTTCGCCCGGACGCACGAAGCCAAGCTCGCGCGCCTTGTCCGCGACGTATGCCTCGGTGCCCTTCTCGGCGGCCGCTGCCTCGAGGGCCGCATGCCGCAGCTGCTCCTGGATGATCTCGGCGCTGAGGGTCGTGACCTCGCGGGTCAGGACGTTGCGCTGCACCGCGATCCCGACGAAGGCGAGCGACAGCAGGAGCCCCACGAGGATGAGCCCCAGGGCGAGGCTGGGACGGGCAAGGCGCTGCCGGAGACCCGCACGGCGCTTTGTCACCTTCCCATCATGCGCCGAAGCCGCGTGGCAGCGCCACCGGTCGTCCCGCCAGGCGTGCGCCGCCGACCCCCAGGAGGCCGATCCAGTCGGACGCCCGACCGAGATCCGACGTGTCGCGCACGAACGCCGCGACGATCACGCTACCGCCGCGCTCGGCGGGAAAGATGCCGACGTCATTCCGCGAGCGGCTGAGGAGACCCGTTTTGTGCGCCAGCGGCAGACCGTCCGGGAGGAAGCGTCCGAGCATGGACGCGTCCTGGCACCGGAGCAGAGCGGCGACGACCTCATCGCTCGCCGTGCGTCCGCCGCAGTCCCCGGCCCAGAGCCGACGGAGCAAGAGCGCCGCATCGCGTGGGGTCATGACATTTTCCAGGCCACGTTCCGCCGCCGCGAAGTCGTACATCCGTCGCCGGAGCCGTGTGCGCCCACAGCCCCAGGCATCGAGCCAAGCGTTCACCGTGTCCGTGCCGACCCTGTCGATGAGAAGATTGGCCGCCGTGTTGTCGCTGACGGTGAGGGCGAGGGCGGCCAGATCGCGAAGCGTCACCCTCTGCACGTCGCGCAGATCGTGGAGCACGCCGGTGCCCTGGACCCGGTCGCCCACCGCCACCGGCTCGTCCAGGGCGATGCGGCCCGCGGCCGCCTCGGCGTGCAGCGCCGCCACGAGCGGCACCTTGATGACCGACGCCGCCGGGAACAACTCGTCAGCACGCAGGGCGAGCAGCACACCGCCCTCGGGATCCATGACGAGCGCACCGCAGATGCCGGGAACGCCCGCGGTCGCCCCCGCGGCGAGCGCCAGAGCTGGGTCGTGCGCGAAGGGCGTGTCCTGCGCTCGCCTGTCGCTCACCTCAGCCGCCGAGCCTCTGATCCACGGTCGCGCGATCCGCGAGCGTGCTCGTGCTGCGACCCTCCACCGCGAACGATGCCACCGCGTTGGCAAATCGGACCGCGTCGCGCAGCGGCCTCCGCTCGGCGAGCGCCACCGCAAGCCCCGCGGCAAACGCGTCACCCGCACCCGTCTGATCGACCACGAGCACCGGGAAACCCGGAACATCCTCGGCCGCGCCCTCACGCCACAGCCGCGCCCCGCGCTCGGCCAGGGTCACGACGATCGCGGCCTTGGCGACGCGCGACCAGGCCGGCGCCAGATCGTCGTCCCCGGCCAGGTCCTCCTCGCTGACCACGACCGCATCCACCTCGGCGAGCACCAGCCGCGGATCGCTCCACGTGCGCGGGCGGACGCTCCCGTCGGCATCCCACTGGCGAAGATAGCCTTGCGCGGCGACCACGCGCGCCGCACCCCGGAACGACGCGTAGAGCGAATCACCGAGCTCGTGCGCGATCGAACCAAAGACGACCGCGTCGGGCTGCGCCAGTGCGGGCGGGAGATCACTCGCCGCGATCCCGCGCGCGCGCGCGCGCAGCCGGAGCGTGCGGTGACCGGTGGCATCGGCGCCGAACACGAAAGTGGTCGACACGATGCCGCGAAGTGCCACGAGGGAGATGTTCAGCTCACGGCACCGGTCCTCCAGGGCACCGCGCTCGGCCTCGCCCACCCTGGTGATGAGCGTCGTCTCCGCGCCCAGGCGGGCGGTCGCCGCGGCGGCGTACAGAGCGGTGCCACCCAGACGCCAGCTCTGCCCGTCCTCGGCGAACTCGTCGCGCGCCGTGTGACCGATCGCGATGACGCGGGTCACACGTTGAAGAGGACGTGCACCACGTCGCCGTCCCGCACCAGATAGGTCTTGCCCTCCGTGCGCAGCACGCCCGCCTTCTTCGCCGCGGCCTCGCTGCCCTGGCGGAGCAGCTCGTCCCATGCAATGACCTCGGCGCGGATGAAGCCGCGCTCCAGATCCGAGTGGATCGCGCCGGCGCCCTGCTGCGCCGTGCTGCCGAAGGGAACGGTCCAGGCGCGGACCTCGTCCTCGCCCGCCGTGAACATCGACACGAGGCCCAGGAGCTCGTAGGTGGCGCGGATGATCCGCTCGAGCGCGGGCAGGGCGATGCCCAGCTCGGCGCGGAATGCCTGGGCCTCCGCGCCGGGCAGTTCCGCGATCTCCGCTTCGATCTTCGCGCAGGCATGCACCACGCCGGTCGCCCGATGCTTTGCGGCGACCTCGCGGAGCGGCGCGAGGACCTCGTCGGCGCGAGCGAGATCGCTCTCGTCGAGATTCACGACGAGCAACTGCGGTAGGAGGGTGAGGAACCGGTAGCCGCGCACGAGGCGGAGCTCGTCGGGCTCGATGGGCAGGTCGCGGAGCGGCGTCTCGGCTTCGAGCGCGGGGAAGGCGCGCTGCAGGAAGGCTCGCTCGCGCTCCTTGGCCTCGCGCTCCGGGCCCTTTGCGCCGCGGAGCTCGGGCTCGATGCGCTCCAGTCGCCGTTCGACGACGCCGTGGTCCGCGATGATGAGCTCGAGGTCAAGGGTCGCCACGTCGCGCAGCGGATTGATCGACCCTTCGCTGTGCGGCACGGTCGGATCGCGAAAGGCGCGCACGACATGCACGAGCGCGTCGGCGGTCCGCAGGTCACCCAGCTTCTTTGCGGAGATCCCATCGCCCGGCCCGGTGCGGACGCTCTTCGAGAGCCCGAGATCACGGTAGGTGATCTCCGCGAACGTGGTCTTCTTCGGACGGTAGAGGGCGGAGAGCCGCTCGATGCGCGGGTCGGGTACTTTGGCGATCCCGACGTTCGTCTCGGCCTCCGCGCCGGTGAATCCACCGGTGGTCGCGTGGCCCCCGGTGAGCAGATTGAAGAGCGTGGTCTTGCCCGTATAGGGCAGGCCGGTGATCGCCGATGTCAGGTTCATCCGAGTATCGCCTCCTCAACCTCTGGTAGGTCCTCACCGAAGATGGTCCGCGCCACCGACCGGAATCGCTCCCGTGGCCCGGTCGCGAAGACGCGGTGCCTGGAGTCGCCCGCTCCCTCGCGCAGCAGACGGTGCGAGGCCAGGACCTCGCGCACCGCGAGCGCGGTCGTGGTGGCCGAATCGACGACGCGCACCCCCGGGCCCGCGACGCGCTCGATGACCTCGCGCAGGAGCGGATAGTGGGTGCATCCGAGGAGCAGCGTGTCGACAGCGTCTGAGGCGTCGCCGATGAGCGGACCGACGTAGCCGCGGACCGCCGTCAGGGCGGCGGCGGACCGCATCTCCCCCGCCTCGACGAGCGGCACCAGGGCGGGACAGGCCACCTCCCTGACGCGGACGAGCGGATCGAGATCGCGCAGGGCACGGCCATAGGACGCCGAGCGGACGGTGCCCTCGGTCGCAAGGACCCCCACCGCGCGGGTTGCCGAGGCCGAGAGCGCGGCGGCCGCCCCGGGCCGGACCACGCCGATGACCGGCACCAGGGCCGACTCACGCACGATCTCGAGCGCCACCGCGGTGGCGGTGTTGCAGGCGAGGATCACGAGCTTGCACTCCTGCCCGGTGAACCACCGCACGGCTTCGCGGGTGAAGCCCACGACCTCATCCGCCGGCCGCGGCCCGTACGGCATCCGCGCCTCGTCGCCCAGATAGATCGTGTGCTCGCCTGGGAGCTGGCGCCGGAGCTCGCGGAGCACGGTCAGGCCTCCGACGCCGGAGTCGAAGACCCCGATCGGTCGGTCGCGCAGGGTCACCGATCCGTGCGCTGCAGCTCTGTCACGAGACCGGCGATGGCGCGCGTTACGGCCGCGGTGGGCGCGGCGAGCACGTAGGGCTGCCGGAGATTGAGCGAGTCGCTCACCGTCTTCCAGTCGGAGGGGATCTCGGCAATGACCCGGAGTTCGAGGATCCGCTCGAGGTCGTCCCGCTTCATGCCCGGCAGATTGTCTCCCTGATTCACGACCACGAGCAGCGGCTTCTGGCCTCGATACCCCAACGCACCAAAAGTGTTGACCGCAGCGCGCGCGTTCTGCACCATGACATCCATGTACGTGCTGACGATGAGGATGGTCGTCGCGGCGTCGAAGATCGTGAGTGTGTCGTCGGCCAACCTGGTCGGCGCGTCGAGGATGACGAAGTCATGGCTCGCGGCAAGGAGGCCGATCGCGTTGCCGATCTCCGCCGGCTGGAGCAGGTCGCCTGCTCGGGCCGCTCGGGCGCAAGCAGCACCCTGATGCCCGCGGGGCCTTCCCACAGCACCTCGTCGAGCGCGGCACCCATCGCGTGCCCGGGCGGCAGATCGACGATCGAGCGCGCCCCGGTCGGCACCGCGAGAACGTGCCTGAGCGCACCGAACTGCATCACCCCATCCATCAGGGCGACCGTCCGGCCCTCGCGCCGGAGGGTGCAGGCAACATTCACGGCGATGGTCGTCTTTCCAGTGCCGCCCTTGGGGGAATAGATGACGATCACCTGCCCCTTGCCGCCCCTCTCCTTGGGCCACGGCCCGAGCGCGACGCCCCTCTCGTTCGCGCCGCCCGGGCGCACGAACACGGCGTCGATCGCGTCCTCGAGCCGCGGGCTCAGCGGGCGCTGCGGCACCGTGATCATCACGATGCGGGTGGCGGGCGAGCTGGCCCGAACGCGCTTCGCCAGCGAGAACGCGTCGGTCCTGCCCTTCGCCTGGAGCAGGGCGTCGATGAAGATCACATCGGGGTGCTCGGTCGCCGCGCGCGCCGCCGCGACATCAAGATCCGCTTCGACGCCGATGACCTGAACGTCCGCGTCCCGTACGAGAAGTCCCCGGAGATGCCCGGCGACCTGCGCCAACTCCTCGACAAGCAACACCCGCTTCATGTTTTCGAGTGTATCGACGAACGGTGCGCGACCACAGTCCCGACGAGCGCAACGAGGCCCGCACTCGCGACGAACAGCGCGCCGAGAAGAAGGGTGACGCCGTACCAGTACGGCAGAGGGTAGAGCGCGAGGAGATTCGACGTCGCCGGATCGAAGAGAAAGTTCCCCTGGGGAAAGAAGACGAGGTGGAAGGCGAGGAACAGCGGCTCAAACGCCACCGCGGCCGCGATCGCCACGACCGCGACGAGCGCCGCCGCGATGGTCGCCCCGCGCCGCGCGAGACGCGCAAAGTGGAGCCTCCCACGCCGCGCGGCACTCGCGACCCGCCAGGTGAGACCGAGGAGCGCGGCCGCAAGCACCAGCCGCATCCCTCCGAACACCGTGCGCACATCCGCCATGTGCCCTCGCTCGTTGGTATCGAACAGCGGCGTGCGCGTTCCCGGTGCGTCCGGCAATCGGTCGCCGTCCCCGATGAGATAGCGCAGGGTCTCCCGGTGGAGCTCGACGAGGGTTCCCCGGTCGACCGCTTTCGGCTTCCCCTCGACCCTGATCACGGCGCCGGCGGGGTCGGCGAGACGCGCGTAGATCCCTTCACCGGCGACGACGTAGACCGACAGGAGCACCCCCGCGAGGGCAAAGGCCACAGCAAAGCCGATGGTCTCCAGCCGCCCCGGCCGTCCAGCGCTCATGCGCGCGCGACCGCGCCGAGGCCGGGACGCTCGCTGAATCGGAATCGGCCGCCCTCCACCGGGACCGCGACGAAGGGATCGTCGACGATCAGGAGGTTGCCATCGAGGTCAGCCCATTCGACCGCCGGGGCGAGGTGCGCAGCGGCCGCGATGCCGA
>SHYN01000001.1 GCA_009692785.1 Chloroflexota bacterium
GTCGTGGCGAAGGCCGGGCTCGACGGACACGACCGCGGCGCCAAGGTCGTCGCGCGCGCGCTCCGCGATGCCGGCATGGAGGTCATCTACACCGGCGTCCATCAGACACCGGAGCAGATCGTCGCCACCGCGGTGCAGGAGGACGCTGACGCCATCGGGGTGTCGCTGCTCTCCGGTGCGCACAACCACCTGTTCCCGCGCATCGCATTGCTCATGAAGGAGCAGGGGATCGGAGACGCGCTGCTCTTTGGTGGCGGCATCATTCCGCAGGCGGATCTGCCCGGCCTGACGGCCGTCGGCGTCGCGCGGATCTTCCCACCGGGCTCGACGCTCGATGAGATCGTCGCCTATCTCCGCGACGCGGTGGCGACGAAACGCGCCGCCGGGTGACGCTGGAGGCACTCCTCGTCGCAGCGCGCGCCGGCGACGCGCGCGCGACCGCGCGACTGGTCACGATCGTCGAGAACGACGAGCCCGAAGCCGCGGCGCTCGTGCGTGCCACCTACCGCGAGGCCGGCCGGGCGCTCGTCGTTGGGATCACCGGGCCGCCGGGCGGCGGGAAGAGCACGCTCGTGGCGGCGCTCGTCGGCCGCTATCGGGAACGGCATTCCCGGGTCGCGGTCATCGCGGTCGATCCGTCGAGCCCCTTCACCGGTGGTGCGATCCTTGGCGACCGCATTCGCATGCGCGAGCGCTTTCTGGATCCAGGCGTGTTCATCAGGAGCCTCGCGACCCGCGGCGCGACCGGCGGCCTCTCTCACGCGACCGCCCGGGTGGTCGATCTCCTCGACGCGCTTGGCCACGAGGTCGTGCTCGTCGAGACGGTGGGGGTGGGGCAGGAGGAGATCGAGGTCATGCGCGTCGCCGGGACCGTGTGCCTCGTTTCCGTACCCGGCCTCGGCGACGACATCCAGGCCGTGAAGGCCGGCATCATCGAGATCGCCGACGTGCTCATCGTCAACAAGGCGGATCGGCCCGGAGCGGATCAGACCGTCGCCGACCTGCGGGCGATGCAGTCGCTCGCCGCCCCGCGCGTCGGGTCCTGGTCGCCGCCGATCGTCCGGACGACGGCGACCGCGGGCGATGGCGTCGCCGACGTGGTCGACGCGGTGGCGCGGCATGCGGCGTGGTCGCGAGCGAGCGGAGACGATACGCGACGACGCCGGGAGGCAGCTCGGTCCGCGGTGGAGACGCTGCTCCGCGAGCTGCTCACACGTCGTTTCATCGATGCCGCGGGTCACCAGGGGCGGTTGGACGACGCGGTGGCCGCGGTCGCGGATCGCTCCTCCGATCCGCAGACCGCCGTCCTGGACCTGCTTCGGTAGGAGCGATCCGGCTCAGTTCTCGATCGCGAAATGGACCTGCACGCGTACCACCACCTCGAGCTCGCCCACCGGCACGGATGCGCTCGCGCCGGCCGGACCGGCGGCGCCGCGCTGCACGGTGTCTGCGAAGAGCGGGCCCGGGGCGGTGCCGGATTCGCTGACCGCGAGGACCCGGCCCAGACGGACGCCGGCTGCGTCGGCCATGGCCTTGGCCTTTGATCGGGCATCCTCGATCGCGAGCTTCCGCGCCTCGACCTGCCTCGGCTTCGCGTCGTCCAGCGCGAAACGGATCTGCACGTTCGTCGCGCCGTCGCCCTGGACGAACGTATCGAGCGCTTTTCCGACGGCGCTCACCTCCCGAAGCGTGAAGGTGACGGACTGGACCGCCTGGTAGCCCGTGATCGTCGGCGCGCGATCGGGGCCGGTCTGGTACTGCGGATTGATGGTGTAGCCCGAGCTCTTGGTGTCCTTGTCGGCGATCCGCAGATCTTTGGCCCGCTGGAGGACCTTGGCGATCCGGTCGGACAGCGCGGCCTGCGCCTCCGCGGCGGTCCGGGCCTGGGTCGTGGCGCCGATCGTGAGGATCGCGATGTCCGGCGAAGCCTTCACCGTCGCGTCGCCACCCACAACGATGCCCGGGGTGGGTCCGCCACCCTGAGCCAGCGCGGCGGCGAGCAGCGGATCTTCGCCCCGCCCCGTTCCGCCCGCCGTCGCAGGTTGCCTCGCGACCAGAGCGATCACGAGCGCGAGAACGAGCGTGGCAGCGCCGATCGTCGCGAGGAGCGCCCGCTGGAATGCCGTCATCGCCACACCTCCGTCAGGATGCTCAGAGAACGCCGGTGACCTGCGTCAGGTTCCCGCACCCTGCGCCGACCCGTCTATTCTCAACGTCCGTGGATGCTCGTGAGCGGCTTGAGCGCATGCGCGACCGGAGCGTCCTGGGCGGCGGCGCGGAACGGATCGCCCAGCAGCACGCCAAGGGCAAGCTGACCGCCCGGGAGCGCCTCGACCTCCTTCTCGATGACGGGTCGTTCACCGAGCTCGGCGCCTTCGTCACCGCGCGTGGCGCTGACCACGACGAGGCACCCCTTGGCGACGGCGTCGTCACCGGCTTCGGGCGGATCGACGGCCGGCTCGTCTACGTGTTCTCGCAGGATTTCACGGTCTTTGGCGGTTCGCTCGCTGAGGCGCACGCCGAGAAGATCTGCAAGGTCATGGACCTCGCGGTGAGAAATGGAGCCCCGATCATCGGCCTGAACGATTCGGGCGGGGCGCGGATCCAGGAGGGCGTGCGTTCGCTCGGAGGCTACGCCGAGGTCTTCCTCCGGAACGTCCTGGCTTCCGGCGTGGTCCCGCAGCTCTCAGCGATCCTCGGCCCGTGCGCCGGCGGTGCGGTGTATTCCCCCGCGCTCACCGACTTCATCGCGATGGTCCGCGACACGTCGTACCTCTTCGTCACGGGCCCGGAGGTCACACGGACGGTCACCCACGAGGAGGTCACGCTTGACGAGCTCGGCGGCGCCGATGTCCACGCCCGACGCTCGGGCGTGGCGCACTTCGAATCCGCCGACGAGCCCGCGTGCCTCGCGCTGCTTCGCGCGCTCATGGGCTACCTGCCTTCGAACAATCTCGACCCGGCACCACGCGTGCCGACCGACGATCCGACGGATCGCGCCGACCTCGCGCTCGACACGATCATCCCCGCGCAGAAGAGCAAGCCGTACGACATGCGCGAGGTCATCCGGCGCGTCGTCGACGACGGCGCGATGCTCGAGGTGCACGAGGGCTGGGCGCAGAACATCCTCTGTGCGTTCGCCCACCTTGATGGGCAGAGCGTCGGCGTGGTCGCGCAGCAGCCGCTCGTCCTCTCCGGCGTCCTCGATATCAACTCCTCGATCAAGGCGGCACGATTCGTTCGGTTCTGCGATGCCTTCAATCTCCCACTCGTGACCTTTGTCGATGTGCCCGGCTTTCTCCCGGGGACCGCGCAGGAGCACGGAGGCATCATTCGGAACGGCGCGAAGCTCCTCTATGCCTACGCCGAGGCGACGGTCCCCAAGCTCACCGTCATCACCCGCAAGGCCTACGGTGGTGCCTACGACGTCATGTCGTCCAAGCACCTCCGCGGCGACTACAACGTCGCGTGGCCGGGTGCCGAGATCGCGGTCATGGGGCCCGAGGGCGCGGTGAACATCCTTCACCGCGAGGAGCTGGCGGCGGCGCCCGATCCTGCGGCGCGGCGACAGCAGCTCGTGGCCGAGTACCTCGTGCGCTCCGCCGATCCGTATGTCGCCGCGTCGCGCGGCTTTCTCGACGATGTCATCGAGCCGCACGAGACGCGGTCACGGCTCGTCGCCGCCCTACGCTCGCTCGCGGGCAAACGGGACACGAACCCACGGAAGAAGCACGGCAACATTCCGCTCTGACTCCACCGGCCTTGAGCGTGGCACCCAGGCAGAGCCCGGGGCTTCATGAAGGGGGTAGCGATGTACGGCACGATCCAGCGCGGCAAGGTCAAGAAGGAGGCGTACCGGAAGAACGCGGAGTCGCCGGAGATGGACGCCGTCTACCAGAGGATCAGGGCCTGCCTCGAGACCGACCCCGAATGGACCGACGGCACGTTTCCGCAGTGGGATGGTCCGCACGCTCAGGTGCCGGCCTTTGACTAGGTGCGGCTGACCAAGGTCCTCGTCGCCAATCGCGGCGAGATCGCGGTTCGGGTCATTCGCGCCTGCCGCGACGTGGGCCTCCGCTCGGTCGCGGTGTACAGCGAGGCCGATCGGGACGCGCTGCACGTCCGGCTTGCTGACGAGGCGTACCCGATCGGCCCGGCGCCCGCGACCCAGTCGTACCTCCGCGGCGACAAGCTCATCGCGGTCGCCCGTGGCGCGGGTTGCGACGCGGTGCATCCGGGATACGGATTCCTCTCAGAGAACGCTGGGTTCGCGGAGGCGGTCGCCGCCGCCGGCCTGGTGTTCGTTGGCCCGCCGGCCGCTGTGCAGCGCCGCCTCGGCGACAAGATCGCGGCACGACGTCTCGCGCGCGACGCCGGCGTTCCCGTGGTCGGGGGGACCTTCGAGCCGGTCGCCGATCTTGACGCTGCCCGCGGCGCCGCGGAGCAGATCGGCTACCCGTTGATCCTCAAGCCCGCCGGCGGCGGTGGTGGGAAGGGGATGCGCATCGTCGCGACGGCGGCCGGCCTTGCGGACGCCTGGCGCGGCGCGACGGGTGAGGCGCAGAGCGCGCTCGGCGCACCCGCGGCATTCGTCGTCGAGCATTTCGTCGGCGCTGCGCGCCATGTCGAGGTGCAGTTCGTCGCAGATGACCACGGCGCGGTCGTTCCCCTGGGTGAGCGTGATTGCTCGATCCAACGGCGGCACCAGAAACTCATCGAGGAGACGCCGGGGCCCTCGGTGGATGAGACGCTGCGCGAAGGCCTGTTCGATGCGGCGGTGCGGGTGGCGCGGGCGGCCGGCTACCGGAATGCGGGGACCGCCGAGTTCCTCGTCGCACCGGACGGTTCCTTCACGTTCCTCGAGGTGAACACGCGCCTCCAGGTCGAGCATCCGATCACCGAGCTGGTGACCGGGATCGACCTCGTGCAGTTGCAGCTCCGCCTCGCCGCCGGCGAACCGTTGCCGTTCGCGCGGGCCGACGTGCGAGCCCACGGCGCGGCCATCGAGTGCCGGCTCACAGCGGAGGACCCATTTGCCGGATTCCTGCCCGCGGCCGGGACCATCACGGTGGTGCGCGAAGCCAGCGGACCCGGAGTTCGGCTGGACGGCGCGCTTGTGCCCGGAATGGTCGTCGCCAGCGAGTACGATCCGCTCCTTGCGAAGCTGGCGTGCTGGGGTGTGGATCGGCCGGCCGCGCTCGCGCGCATGCGGCGCGCGCTCGGCGAGATGGTCATCAGCGGCATTCCGACGACGCTGCCCTTCCACCGGGCGACCCTCGGCGAGCCCGACTTCGTCGCGGGTCGGTACGACACGGGGTACATCACCGCGCATTGGCCCCGCGAGACCGTGCTTGGCGAGGAAGCCGCGGTCGCCGCGGCGATCGTCGCGGTCCTCGTGTCGCGCTCGGCGGCGTCGGGCGCTCCTTCGACCACGGATCCGGCGGCGACAGATCCGGCCGTCCCCGGCGCGTGGGCCCGGGCCGGGCGTCACGAGGGGCTGCGGTGAGATACGAGGTCGTGCTCGGCGAGCGGACCATGATCGTGGAGCTCGAGGCGCTGGGCGGGCTGCTCACCGTGGACGGGCGTGCAGTCGCGGTCGACATCCGTGAGATCCGTGCGGAGCGGGCCTGGCACGTTCTCATCGATGGGTCGGCCCACGATGTCACCGTCCTGTCGCCTCCCCGGCAGGATCCCCTGCGCCTGCAGGTGGGTGGCGTCGAGGTGCGCGGACGTGTGAGCGACGCGCGAACGGTCTCGGCGCGTCTCACCGCGAAAGCCTCCGGGGCACACACCAGGGTCGAGCTGCGCGCCCCGATGCCGGGCCTCCTCAAGGCGCTGCACGTGCGCGAGGGCGATGTCGTGGACGAGGGCACTGGTATGGCAACGCTCGAGGCCATGAAGATGGAGAACGAACTGCGTTCTCCCGCGCGGGCGCGGGTCGTTCGGATCGCGGTCAGGGCGGGCGACAAGGTCGAAGGGGGAGCCCTGCTCGTCGTGCTTGGTCCCATTGGCACGGCTGTGGAGCCAGAGGTCGGGCAGGAGTGAGGGACGGGGGGGCTCGCGCCGGCCGTCCGCGGCCGCGCCTTCGCTGGCGCACCGGCATCGCCGCGCTCGTTCTGCTCGTCGTCGTCGTCACGGCGGGCGCGGCATCGTCGCTCGTTCTGCGGGGCCTGCCGGTCATCGACGCCGACGTGCGGCTGCTCGGGCTCGAGGAGCGCACGGAGATCGTCCGTGATGGGTTCGGCGTCCCGCACATCTACGCGAAGAACGCTCACGACCTCTTCTTCGCCCAGGGCTTCGTGACGGCGCAGGACCGACTCTTCCAGATGGACCTGAGTCGCCGCGTCGGTCTGGGACGGCTCAGCGAGGTGCTCGGGGAGGCGGCGCTCGAGACCGACCGCTACCTCCGCACCGTCGGCCTCCACCGGGTCGCCGCTCTGACCGTGGTGCGGATGGATCCTGAGACCCGCGCCGCAGCCGAGGCCTACGCCGGCGGCGTGAACGCGTTCATCGCCGGTCACGCTGACGCGCTGCCGCTCGAGTTCGTCATCCTTGGCTACCGGCCCGAGGCCTGGACGCCGGTGGACTCGCTCGTCATCGGCAAGCTCCAGGCGCTCGACCTCGACGGCAACTACACCTCGGAGCTGCTCCGCGCGGCCATCGTGCAGCGCGTCGGCGAGGGCGCGCTCGCGACGCTCGCCCCCGACGATCCGCGACCCGCCGCCCTCGATGACGGTGGCTGGCAGGCCCTGCGGTCGGCGGGGCTCGCGCCCGACGGGGCCGCCGCGCCCACGCTCGACGCCCTCCGCGGCTTCCTCGGCGATGAAGCGGGGGCGCTCGGCTCGAACTGCTGGGCCGTCGCGAAGGGCCGGAGCGGCAAACCGCTCTTTGCCGGTGATCCCCATCTCGGCGTCCGAAATCCCGCGGTCTGGTACGAGGTGTCGCTGGAGGGCGCGGGCTACAGGATCGCCGGATTCTCCTTCCCGGGCGTGCCCGGCGTCATCATCGGCCACAACGACCGGATCGCCTGGTCCTTCACCGCCGCGTTCACCGACACCCAGGACCTCTACGTCGAGCAGCAGGATCCCACGGATTTTCATCGCTATCTCTTCCGCGGCTCGTACGAGCGCGCCACCTTCGTTCGCGAGGAGATCAGGGTCAAGGGACGGATCGACCCAGTCTCGCTCGATGTGACGATCACGCGCCACGGCCCGATCATGACCGGCGTCCTCAAGGGTCAGAGCGCACAGCTCGCGCTTCGCTGGACGGCGCTGGAGCCGCTCGTGGGCCTCGACAGCATCCTGGCCCTCGATCGAGCGCGGGATTGGAGCTCCTACCGCGCGGCGCTCGCGACGTTCCCCGGCCCGACCGTCACCGGCTGCTACGCCGATGTCGACGGGCACATCGGCTGGTCGCATGCCGGTGTGCTGCCGATCCGGATGAAGGGCGATGGGCGGATGCCGGTCCCCGGCTGGACCGGTGAATATGAATGGGCCGGCTTCGTCCCTCCGGCCCAGCATCCCTTTGTGCTGGATCCGGCGGAGGGGTGGCTCGTGAGCGCGAACGACCGCCTCGTCCGTGATCCCGCATCCCCGACCTATGCCGGCGAGTGGGATCCGGGGTACCGCGGCACCCGGATCCGCGAGCAGCTCGGCGCGCTCCGCCAGCCCGACGCCGAGGCGTTCCGGATCCTTCAGACCGATATCGCCTCCGCGCCCGTCGCCGCCTATCGCCAGGCGATCCTCGCCTCGTCGCCCCGCACCCCTCGCGGACTGGAGGCACAGGCCGTCGTCCGCGCGTGGGACGGCGTGCTCGCCGTCGATTCGGCCGGTGCGGCCATCGCCGAGGCCTGGCTCATGCGGCTTGCCGACCGCACCTTTAAGGACAAGCTCGGCGAGCCGCTCTACGCCGACTATCAGGGCGGGCGCTGGATGGTCCGCGCGCTGACCCTCCTCCTCGGGCGGCCGAACGATCCCTGGTTCAGCTCGCAGGTCGACGGTGAGGGGAATGGCCTGGGCGATCTGGCCGGGCGCTCGCTCGACGACGCGGTGAAGGAGCTCACCTCGCGGCTCGGGGCCGATGCCGGGAAATGGCGCTGGGGCGACCTCCACACCATCACGTTCGAGCACCAGCTCTCGGTCGCGAAGCCCCTCAACCTGCTCTTCGACATCGGTCCGCTGCCGCGGCCGGGTGATGGCTACAGCGTTAACCAGGCCGCGTATCGCATCGCGAAGCCCTTCGCGCTGCGCAACCACTCATCAGCGCGGATGATTGTCGACCTCGGCGACCTCGACGCCTCGCTCGCGGTCATTCCGACCGGCCAGTCCGGCCAGCCCTTCGCGCGCCACTGGGGCGATCAAACGCCGCTGTGGGCCAGTGGCCGGCTGCATCCGATGGGCTTCACCCGAGAGCGCCTGATCGGCGTCGAGGGCACCCTGGTCCTTCGTCCTCGCTGATGGTGTGAGCGGCCGGCGGGGCGGGAATGGCGAGCCGACGTCGAGCCGGGCGGCATACCGGGGCGTCTGATTCCGACCTGGAGCCCGGTGAGTCTTGTCGGCGAGTCATCCCGCCCCGCCGGCCCGCACGGACCGACGGCCCACGCGATTCGCAACTCCTAGCATCAGGTCCGTGCCCGATCGCAAGTTCGAGACCACCTACGGCGCCCCGATCCCACCCACGTATCCGCCCCCGGGAGACGACCGGCGCATCGGCTCCCCGGGCCTGGCGCCCTACACCCGTGGCATCCAGCCCACGATGTACCGCGGACGGCTGTGGACGATGCGGCAATACGCCGGCTTCGGCAGCGCCGCCGAGACGAACACGCGGTTCCGGTATCTCCTGGAGCAGGGTCAGACCGGCCTCTCGGTCGCGTTCGACCTCCCGACGCAGATGGGCCACGACGCGGACGACCCGCGGTCCGCAGGCGAGGTCGGCCGGGTAGGCGTCTCCATTTCGACGCTCGATGATCTCGCCCGGCTGTTCGAGGGGATCCCGCTCGCCGACGTGACGACCTCGATGACGATCAACGCGACCGCGCCGATCCTCCTCGCGATGTACGTCGCGCTCGCCAAGCGCCAGGGGGCGCCACTTGCGCGACTCGGGGGGACAACGCAGAACGACATCCTAAAGGAGTACATCGCGCGCGGCACGTACATCTACCCGCCTGGACCGTCGCTCCGGCTGGCGGTGGACATGTTCGCCTTCTGCGCCGCGGAGCTGCCGCGCTGGAATCCGATCTCGATCAGCGGCTACCACATCCGCGAGGCGGGTTCCGACGCGGTCCAGGAGCTCGCGTTCACCTTCGCCGACGCGATCGCCTACGTCGACGCCGCGGTCGCGCGGGGCCTCGAGGTTGACGCTTTCGCGCCGCAGCTCTCCTTCTTCTTCGCCGCGCACAGCACGCTGCTCGAGGAGATCGCAAAGTTCCGCGCCGCTCGGCGGATCTGGGAGCGGATCATGCGCGAGCGCTTCGGGGCGCAGAAGCCGGCGTCACGGGCGCTCCGCTTCCACACCCAGACCATGGGCTCGACCCTGACCGCGCAGCAGCCGCTCAACAACGTCGTGCGCACGGCGATCGAGGCGCTCGCCGCGGTGCTCGGCGGCACCCAATCGCTCCATACCAACGGTTACGACGAGGCGCTGTCGCTCCCGACCGAGGACGCCGCACGCCTCGCGCTCCGAACGCAGCAGATCATCGCTTACGAGTCAGGTGTGGCCGACACGATCGACCCGTTGGCCGGTTCCTACGCGATCGAGGCGCTCACCGACGAGATCGAGGCCAGGGTGGGTGAGGAGCTCGCGCGGATCGAGGCGCTCGGCGGGGCGCTCCGTGGGATCGAGCGCGGCTATCAGATGGACCGGATCGAGGAGTCGGCCTATCGGGCGCAGCAGGCCATCGACAGCGGCGAGCGCATCGTCGTGGGGGTGAACGCGTTCCGTTCAGAGACCGGCGATCCCATCCCGCCCCTGCAGAAGATCGACGAACGGCTCGCCGCGGAGCAGGCCGCACGGCTTGCGGCGCACCGCGCGTCGCGCGATGCCGGTCAGGTCATTTCCGCACGGACCGCGCTCGTCGGCTCCGCGCGACAGCCGTCCGCCGACCTCATGGCGCCCATCCAGGCCGCGGTCGAAGCGGGTGTGACACTCGGCGAGATCTGCGCCGACCTGCGCAGCGTCTTCGGAGAGTTCGAGCCACGTCGCGGATGACGGGCGCTGCGCTCGACGGGATGGGTCCGCTCCACCATGTTGGGATCGCCGTCCCCTCGCTCGAGGAGGCCCTTCCCTTCTGGCGCGACACCCTCGGCTACCGCGCGACCGAGCCGCGCGAGCTGCCCGGGACCGGTGTGCGGCTCTGCTTCCTGGAGTGCGGCGCGGCCCGGATCGAGCTCGTCGAAGCTCTGGACCCGGATTCCGGGATCGGACGCTTTGTCGCGGAGCGCGGCAGGCCGACGCTCCATCACGTCTGCTTCGAGGTCGCGGATCTCGCGGTGGCGCTGGCAGAGCTCGCCGCACGCGGCCACCGCCTGATCGACCTGGTGCCGCGCGCGGGGGCGGAGGGCCTGGTGGCATTCCTCCATCCCAGCGTTGCCGGCGGCGTGCTTGTCGAGCTCCTGGAAGCAGGGGTCCCCGCGGACCGGCGGGGCACGGGCATCCATACTCGGTGACGATGCGACCGCGACCACTGATCGCCCTCACGCTGTCGCGCATTGGAAGCGTCACGCATCTTGCCAACCGCGCGAACTACGCGGACGCCCTGCACGCAGCGGGCGCTGATACCGTCGAGCTTCTGCCGGGCGACCGCCTGCCGACGCGCTTCGACGCGCTGTGTCTCACGGGCGGGGGCGATATCGATCCGGCGCGATACGGGGCACCGCGTGAGGCCCCGACGGCCGACGTCGATGAGGGGCGTGACGCCTTCGAGCTGGACCTCATTGAGCGCGCCCTCGCTGCCGCGGTGCCCGTCCTCGGGATCTGCCGTGGCTTCCAGCTGCTCAACGTGCATTTCGGGGGGTCGCTGCTCCAGCACGTCCCGGGCCATGCGTCTCCGCCGATCGTCGATCACACGATCACAGCGCTCGTCGCCTCGCGCCTCGCGCGTGCGGTCGGCGAAGCCGCGTTCGAAGTGAACTCGAGTCACCATCAGGCGGTCACGCCCGCCACGCTCGCACCGGGTCTCGTCGGCACCGCACGCGTGGGCGACCTCGTTGAGGCCTTCGAGCACGAGCTGCATCCTTGGTTGGTCGGTGTGCAGTGGCACCCGGAGCGGGTGTCCGAGGCGGACCCCGCGGCGAGGGGCATCTTCACGGCCTTTGTCGCGGCCGCGTCCCGCGAGCCCGCGCCCACCCGGTGACGTCCCTGGACGATCGTACGATAAGGCTCGACGGCGCGGTCGAGGTCGCGCATGAAGGACCGGCCCACCGGCGTTGGCTCACCGCGGCCGACGAGCTCGCTTCCTCGACGTTCGCGCTCCAGCCCTCCGAATCATCCCCGGAGCATTCGGTGCTCCGGGTGGGACCGGGCCGGCGGATCCGGCTTGCCGTTCTTCGAGGCGCCGACCCGCGGGTCGCGCTCGCGGTGCGCCGCGCGGTGCTCGCCGCGGGCGCCGAGGTCGCGGTCACACTGGTCGCCGATCCCCGGGCCTTGTTCGGAGAACGCGCCGATCAGCTGCGTGCTGTGGCGCCCGACGCGGTGCTTGTTCACGGCGACGATGCGCGCGGCGGCGACGCGATCGTTGATCTCGTCGAGGCGCTCCGTGCTGGTTGTGCGGCGCAGCCGGTGGCGCCCACCGTCATCGTGGCCGGCATGCACGCCGGTCGCGTTGCCGCGGCCGCGCACCCCTTCCCGGTCGAGGCGATCCCCGAGCTGCGCCGGCCGGAGGCGCTCGCCGCCTTCGTCGCGCGGCTGCGCGAGCTGCGCCGCGGCGATGACCCGGCGCTCGTGCTCCGGGACGAGGCCCTCGAATCCCTTGCGGCTGCGCTCGTGCGTCACGCGCACGGCGCGACTTCGCCCGTGATCATCGTCGACCTGACCGGTGGCTCCACGTCGCTCATCCGAGCCTCGACCGATCTGCTCGTCGCGGCGCATGTGGTGCCGCTTGGTCTCGGCCTCGCCGCCGACCGCGTCGTGGGTCGCGCGGGGGTAGATCGCGTGCGGCGCTGGATCCCACGGGCGCTCGATGGACCGTCGATCCTCGAGCGGATCTTCAACCGCGCACGCTGGCCCAATGCCGTCGCGGCGGAGCCGCTCGCGCTCGCGCTCGAGATCGCGCTGGCGCACGAGGCGGTGGCGCAGGCGCTCGGCGATGCGGTGACGGCCTTCGGAGTGCCGGCCGCCTTCTTTCGAGACGCTCCGCGGATCGTCCTCACCGGCCGCCTGGCGGACCTCCCGCGCCCGGCGCAGTCGCTGCTCGTGGCGCTCGATGCGCTTGAGCCCCGAGCGGTGACCGCCATCGCGCGTGAGCGGTGCGACGGCCTTGTCGCATTTGGTGCTCAGACCGCGAGCGCTCGGTCGCGCGGCGGCCACGATGCTTTGCGGTCCGGGCTTGAGCTCGAGCGCAGGAGCGAGCCGCTCGCCCTGGTCGCTCCGCTCGCGACCCGTCGCCCGGCGGTCCTCCAGGTGCGGCACGCCGGCAGGAAGATCGATCAGCGCATCGAGCCCGGGGTCCTCATGGCACTCGCGATCTCGGGCCCGGTCGAGGTCTCGTGCGTCAGCCCGGCGCTGCGCGGCAAGGGCGATGCCGGCCGACTGGGGTTGGTCATCGACGCGCGCGGACGTCCGCTCTCGCTGCCCCCTCGCGACGCTGAGCGGGTGCCAACCGTCGCTCGTTGGTTCGATGCCCTTGAGGCCATGCCCGGTGGACACTCGTGAGCCTGCGCTACGGCACCTGGGTGGTCGAGCATCCGCTGCCGCTCGGTATCGGTGAACGCGCGGTCGTCGGTCAGTCGGTCGCGCTCGGTGCGACCATCGCGACGGGCACGGTGGTCCGCGGTGCGGTGCGCGTCAGCTGCGCGCGCCGCCTGGGCGTCCTGCCGGAGGACCTCAGGCGAGTGCTGCGCGTCGCGCCGGGGGCGCTCATCACCCGGGGCAGCGTTCTCGCGCGGACCGGTCGGCGTTTTCCGCGGGCGGTGACCGCGCCATTCGACGGGCGGCTCGTGCACGTGAGCGCCGAGGGAGACCTCTGGTTGGCCCCGGTCGTCGACCGCTGGCTCGTGCGGAGCACGATGGCCGGCCGGGTGGTGCGCGCCACCGACGCCGCGGTCACGGTGGAGGGGAACGCCTGGTCGGTTCGCGCCATGGCCGCCTACGGGCCCGACGCGATCGGCACGCTGGCGATCGGTGTCGCCGGTCCGGACCAGGAGCTCTCGCCGCATGGATTGGACGTCCGGCTGCAGGGCCGGATCCTCGTTGGTGGAGCGCGAATGGCCCCGGAGGCCGTCACCCGTGCCCATGCCTGCGGCATCGCTGGCCTTGTCGCCGGAGCGGTGCCTGCGGCAGGCCTGCGGGTCGTGTACGGCGACGACGCCACCGCGACCGGCGGAACGACCCGCCTCGATCGTCCGACGCTCCTGTGCCTCGCGGGATTCGGGGCCGGTCCGTTGCCGACCGAGGTCTTCGACCCGCTGCTGGCATTCGCGAGGTCGCCGGCGGCCATCCATGTGGGGACCGCTCGGCTGTTCGTCTTTGCCCCGGCGGACGCGGCCGCTGCCGGCCGCGAAGCGCCCGCGATCCGGCTGGCCGCGGACTTCCTCGGGGTCCGTGCCCAGCGCGACGTCCCGACGGCGATCGAGCACGCGCGCTTCGCGAGCGAATACGAGGGGCAGGCGCTGTCCTCGCCGGACGGTCCCATTCCGCGGGCCAATGTCCTGCCCTTCGACGCCGTTCGTTAGCCTTTCCTCATGCCACACCGCAGGCGCCACCCACGCGACCGCCGCTCGCTCCATCCCGAGCGGCCGGTGGGGCCTTCCCAGCAGGACCGGCGCGCGGCGAAGGAGGCCGAGCGCAGGCTCGCCAAGCACGTGACCGGACAGGCGCGGATCGTGCGGCGACGCAACATCATCGCGCTGTTCGCGCTTCCGATCCTCGCGCTCACGTTGGGCTGCCCTGCCCTGCCCGTTCCGGTCGCGTGCGACGTTCCGCGCGAGGTCATGCTCCTCGCCTTCAGCGCCATCTTCGGCGGGTATCTCGGTCTTTCGATCCGGCTGTTCCTTGACCGGCGCCGCTACCTGCGCGAGGTCACCCCATCGACTTCGTGAGTCATTCCACCCTGCACACCGAACGGCTCGGAGAACGGATCGCCAAGTTCGCGAAGCCGGGTGACGTCGTTGCCCTCTGGGGCGAGCTTGGCGCAGGGAAGACCGTCCTCGCACGCGGCATCGCGCAGGGCCTTGGCCTCGCGGCCGAGGACGTCACGAGCCCCACCTTCATCATCCTGCACGAGCATCAGGGCGGCCGGCTCCCGCTCTTTCACCTGGACCTCTACCGCCTCGGCCCGAGCGACCTCTCCTCAACGGGCTGGGAGGAATGTCTCGAGGCCCGCGGACTGACCGTCATCGAATGGCCGGAGCGCGCCGGCGAGGCGCTCCCTGCCGACCGGCTCGACGTGCGGCTTGAGCACATCGCCGACACGAAGCGCCGCGTCGTGATCACCGCCACGGGTCCCGGGTCGCGGTCGCGCCTTGAGGAGTTGGCGCACGATGCTTTTGGCGCTTGACACCTCGACCGATTGGGCATCGGTCGCGCTGTATGACGGCCGCGAGGTCCTGGCCGAGGCGACCTGGCACGCCCAGCGGCGTCACGCCGACGAGCTCTTCCCCACGATCGAACGCCTGCTCGGCACTGCGCACACGACGATCTCCGAGGTGGACCGCGTCGCGGTCGCGACCGGGCCGGGGTCGTTCACCGGCCTCCGGATCGCCATCGCGGCGGCGCAGGGCATCGCCCGTGGGGCCGGCGCGGCGCTCGTGGGGGTGAGCACCCTGGACGTCCTCGCCTACCCGCACGCGTCGTCAAAGCGGCGGACGTGCCCGCTGCTCCCCGCTGGCCGCGACCTTCACTATGCGGCGATCTATCAGGAGCGGAACCGCCGCTGGGCCCGGCGCTCGCCATTCCTCGTCGGTTCGCTCGACGAGCTCTGCCGTTCGATCGGCGATCACACGCTGTTCGTGGGCGAGATCGACGGGGCGGCCGAGGTCACACTCACCACACTCCTCGGCGCCAAGGCGCATTTTGCCCCGCCCTCGGCGCGCCTCCGTCGTGCGGGCACCCTCGCTGAGCTCGGCTGGCGCGAGCTCGAGCGGACCGACCAGGTGAAGCTCGGCGAGATCGAGCCGATCTACGTTCGTCAGCCTCTCGGGCAAGGTTCCTTCGACCAGCCGTTCGCACCGCCGCCGCGTGACGATGCGGCGCTCGGGCTTCCGCGGCGGTCGTAGGGTGGTCGACGTGAGCGAGTTGCGCATCGACGACATGGTCATTGCGGACATCGACGCGGTCCTCGAGGTCGAGCGCGCCTCGTTCGTGGCGCCCTGGCCCGCGAACGCCTTCAAGCACGAGCTCACCCAGAATCGCAACGCTCGTTATGTCGTCGCGCGCCGCGAGGCTCGCGTCGTCGGCTATGCCGGGCTTTGGAACGCGGTGGGTGAGGCGCACGTCACGACCTTTGCGGTGCGTCCCGACGCTCGGCGCTCGCATGTCGGGGAGCGGCTGCTCCTGCGCCTCTTTGC
Source organism: Chloroflexota bacterium (assembly GCA_009692785.1). GTDB lineage: Bacteria > Chloroflexota > Limnocylindria > P2-11E > P2-11E > SHYN01. The sequence continues at coordinate 15,720 of SHYN01000001.1, forward strand.
GGTCGCGCGCGAGCTGGCCGGCGACGCCCTGGGCCAGATGGCGCTGACCCTTGAGGTGCGCGCCTCGAACCTCGCCGCGCAGAAACTCTACGAGAAGTTCGGCTTCAGGCGCGCCGGCGTGCGCCGGCGGTACTACTCCGACAACAGTGAGGACGCCATCATCATGTGGACCGAGACCCTCGACGATCCCAAGCTGCGCGAGCGCCTCACGCGGCTGGCGGCGGAGAACGCGGAATGAGGGTGGTTCGTTGCAACGCAGACGCGACGCGTCCGCATCGGGACGGTTCTGCTCCATGAGGATCCTCGGCATCCTTCAAGTTCTGGGCGCCCGGTCCGGGCACAGCCCGGCCCAGGCGTGCGCGACGCGTCCGCATGGGGACGGCTCTGCTCCATGAGGATCCTCGGCATCGAGACATCGTGCGATGAGACCGCGGTGGCGATCGTCGAGGACGGGCGCCGGGTGCGCTCGAACGTCATCGCCTCGCAGACCGTACATGCCCACACCGGCGGCATCGTGCCCGAGGTGGCTGCGCGCGAGCACCTCCGCGTGCTGGACGGCATCGCGCAGCAGAGTCTCGCCGACGCGGGGCTGACGCTCGCGGACATCGATGCCGTCGCGGCCACGGTCGGTCCCGGCCTCGTGGGCTGCCTCCTCGTCGGCGCAAACTACGGCCGGGGACTCGCCTTCGCCTCGGGCCGGCCGTTCATCGGGGTCAACCACCTCGAGGGTCACGTGTACGCGAACTGGCTGGCAGAGACCGCGTTGGGCGAGGCGCTGCCGCCGGAGCCGGAACTTCCGGCGGTCGTGCTCGTCGTGTCGGGCGCGCATTCCGATCTCGTGCTGATGGAGGCGCACCGCCGGTTTCGTCTGCTCGGCCGCACGCAGGATGACGCGGCGGGCGAGGCGTTCGACAAGGTCGGACGCCTTCTCGGGCTCGGGTTTCCCGGCGGTCCCGCCATCGAGCTCGCCGCGCGCGCTGGCAACCCAAAGGCGTACGCGCTCCCAAGGGCCGCTCTTGCCGATCGGTACGACTTCTCGTTCAGTGGCCTGAAGACCGCCACCCTCCGTCTGGTGCGTGAGCTGGAGGCGAAGGGTCCGCTGCCGGTGAACGACGTTGCCGCCTCGTTCCAGCTGGCTGTGACGGAGGCGCTCGCGGAAAAGACCGCACGGGCGGCCGCGGAGCATTCGGTGCGGACGGTGCTGCTCGGGGGCGGGGTGGCGGCGAATCTCGCCCTGCGTGCCGCGATCGAGAGGCGGATCGGTCATCCGCTTCTCGTGCCCCCGCCGCGCCTGTGCACTGACAACGGCGCGATGATCGCCGCCGCAGCCTTCTACGTCCTCCGTCACCCCGGCACGGCGATCCCGGTCACGGTCACGAGCGGTCTGAAGCTCGCCTGAGCGCGCTTGTGGCGGCGCTCGATGAGGCCGCGGCCCTCGCACAGGAGCTCGCCTCCGAGGTGGCGGGAGCGGACCACCGCGCCACCCCCGAGGCGGTGCACCAGCTCCTGCTGCGGCTCCTCGGGGTCGCCGCGGGTTCGGCCGAGGTGACAGCGGCGCTCCAGGATGTGCCGACCGGACACGCGCTCCTGCGGTTCACCGACTCCCCGCTCGCGCTCGCATTCGATGCCGGAGAGGGACGTCTGGCGGTAGCGGCGGCGGACCCGCGGGGGCGGGGTCCCAAGGTGGATGCGAGTGCGGCCGTCTGGCTCGGCCTCGTCGGCGGCACGCTCAGACCGTGGCTCGCGTTCACCCGCGGCCTCGTTGTCTGCCGCGCGGGGCTCGGCGAGCTCCGCTGGCTGCAGCAGGTCGCCGAGCGCCTGCAGCGTGGGTATGCCGACGCGCGCTCCGCCGCCCGATGAGCATCCACCAACCAAGAGGCAAGTTCCTGAAGGTACTCGTGGATCACGCGCCGGCGAGGTCCTGAGGCGGCCGCCGCAGATCGTCCCGGCCGCGCACCAAGCATGGAAGCCGGCGGCAGAGTAGCTGAAGCCCGCGCGACACTACTCTGCGAGAAGGGCTTCGAGTTGGCGCCGGTGATGTTCGTCGGCGTGACCGACAAGGTCGCTGGGCCAGTATGGCGATCGCCTGGCCGCGAAGTACGTCTCCGGTAGCGCGCGGAGTGCCCCGACGACCTCGCGGTGGAGCGAGTGATGGTACGCGACCACCGCGCGCGCCGGCCGATCGCGCCAGCGTTCGTGGAGGACCCGATTCTTGTCGGCGATCGGCAGACCGCGGAGCTCCGGATCGGACGGCTCCCTCCGTAAGGCGCAGCACGCTCGGATCTTGCCCTAAAGACAGGACGTCCTCCCCGGCCATTTCCAGCAGGCCTTCGGGTCATAGTCCCAGTCAAAGAACTTTGCGATTGCCGACGCACCTGGGTCAATCAGGAACCGTTCGCGCAATTCTGGCGACAATACCCGTCAGGTAAGCCGCTCCCAAGTGGCCAGAACCTGTTCGAGACACCAGGCGGAGTTTTCCATCGCCGGTAGGCTACTCCTCCGGCAGGTGAGGTAATGCCACGACGGATCGGGTGCCCAGCCGATCGCCGCGACCCGGAGCGATGCCGCGCTTATCAGTCCCGCCCCAACGCTCCCGCCTCGATCAGTTCGTTCAGGGCGACGAGATCATCCTGACTTGGTCGGGGCGTGTCGCTTTTCAAACGCTCCCGGTAATGACGGCCTACACTGTACTTACAGAGCATCGGAGGCATCGATGGACGCCGTCAAGATTCGCAAGCAGGGCAACAGTCTCGCGGTCACCATCGATCAGCACACCTTGATAGCGGCTCGTCTTCGTGAAGGGGATCTGGTCGTCCCAAGCGTCCAGAAGGGGCTGATCGTTCTTACGCCGGTAGAGGTGCGACCAAAGGTTCGCTCGAAGGTGCTTGAAGTTGGGCGCAAGGTCATCAGCGAGAATCGCCGGGCTCTGGACCGGTTGGCGTGATCCACGCTCACGAGGGGAAGACTGTCCGACGCTGAGACGGCTCCTGAATATGTCTACCTGAGCGGAGAGGAGACCCTGGCACTCTTCGCTGAAATTCTCGGGGTTCCGCTTGATGCGGCGCGTCGGGAGCTACGCGATGAGGGTCTTCTCGAATCTGCGCTTGCACGGCCGATCCACGCCGCGCACTACGCCAACGCCGATCTCGCCGAGCAAGCGGCCACGCTTCTTTGGGGTATTGCCGAGAATCAGCCGTTCGTCGATGGCAACAAGCGCCTTGGGCTCGTCGTGACGCTTACCTTCTTGGAGGTGAACGGCTACGTCGTGGACTTGTCCGAGGACGAACGAGTGAGACTGATGTTCGATGTGGCGGACGGACTTGACGTCCGGCAAGTTGCCGATCGTCTGCGACCCCTGATGCGACCGTTCGCGGAGTAGGTCGCTTTGCTCGCGCGCGGTTTGTTCTGTGCGGCGCGTCAGGTTGTCGCGATTGCTGAATGATTCGCGTGGTAGATGTTCCTAGATCGCTTCTTCTGCAGGCATTTCCTGCTCTGGACGAGGACACGCGTTCTGGTCCGTCCAACGACTCGTCGGCCCGGCGGCACACAACGATTAGAGTTGCCTTTATGAGCGAGGTGCTTCCCGGCCCGATGCCCGGCGAACCGCCACCGGCCGATGAAGAGAGCCGGACCCATCGCACGGAAACGGAGCTCGAGCTCCCGGTCGGGGTCAAACCCCCGATGGCCACCTTTCATGCGGTGCGAGCGGACGAGAAGGTCCGGAGCTGGATCCGCTCCGCGAACCAGCAGACCGGGGCGATCGGGTATACCGAGCACGGTGAGCGCCATGCGCTCACGACAGCCGACGGGGCGAGTTTCATCCTGAAGGCGCTGGGCCATGACGCGCGGCGCTGCGAGATCGCCGCGGTCGCGGCATATCTTCACGACATCGGCAACGTCGTCACACGTGAGAAGCACGGTCAGACCGGCGCGCTCCTCTCCAAGGGCATCCTCGAGGACCTTGGCTTCACCTTCGACGAGATCGCCACGGTCATGGGCGCGATCGCCAACCACGAGGAGAGCGAGGGTGGCCAGCCGGTGAGCGCGGTCTCGGCGGCCGTGATCATCGCCGACAAGAGCGATGTCCACCGGAGCCGCGTCCGCAATCCCAAGACGACATCCTTCGACATCCACGACCGTGTGAACTACGCGGCGACCTCGGCGGAGATCAAAGTGAGCCGCCGGGAGAAGCGGATCACGCTCCAGCTGACCGTGGACACGGCGGTCTCTCCCCTGATGGAGTATTTCGAGATCTTCCTGACCCGGATGTCGCTTTCACGGAAGGCTGCCGAGTTCCTCCACTGCAGCTTCGCGCTCATCATCAACGACATTCGACTCCTTTAGGAGCGGGTCGTGACCATCAAACGCGCGCAGGCGGTCGCCACCCGCGTCGCGATCGCCGCCGGCGGCGTCGTACTCCGTCAGGGACCCGGCGGGCCCGAGGTGGTCCTCGCGGGGAGGGTCGCGGACGGCTCCTGGGTCTTTCCAAAAGGCACGCCGGATCCCGGGGAGACCATCGAGGAGACCGCCCTCCGCGAGGTGCGCGAGGAGAGCGGGCTCGACGTGCGGATCGCGCGGCCCCTCGGCACGATGGCCTACTGGTTCCTCGCATCTGGGCAGCGGGTCCACAAGCGGGTGCATTTCTTTCTGATGGATGCCGTCGGCGGCGACCTCGCGCGGCACGACGAGGAGTATGACGACGTGCGCTGGGTGTCGGTCGTCGATGCCCGTCGGATGCTCTCGTTCGCTTCGTACCGGGAGATTCTGGACCGCGCGCTTGGCCGGGTCGACGCCTCGTGAGCACGGACGCGCTGCTTCGCACCGCGCTCAACGCCGAGCATCGGGCCCTGGGCGCCAGGCTCGTTCCCTTCGCCGGCTGGGAGATGCCGATCCAGTACCCCTCAGGCATCGTTGCCGAGCACCGCGCGACACGCGCCGCCGTGGGCGTCTTCGACCTCTCCCACATGGGTGAGCTGCGCTTCACCGGCCCTGGCGCGGTCGAGGCGCTCGACCGCGTGGTGTCGAGCGACATCGCCGGCCTCGGGGTCGGTCTAGCTCGCTACGGCCTTCTCGTGAACGAGGGCGGCACGATCGTGGACGATGTGATCGTCTACCGGCTCGCCGCCGCCGACTTCCTCATGGTCGTCAACGCCTCGAACGTCGCGAAGGATCGCGCGCACCTCGCGGCACGGCTGCCGTCGACACTCGCGTGGGCCGACGAGTCGAACGCGACGGCGCTCATCGCCGTCCAGGGGCCCCGGGCGCTGGAGACGGTCGCCGCGCTCGTGGACGCGCCCGCCGAACTCACCGCGCTCCCGACGTTCGGCGTGATACGGGTCACCGTGGCCGGTGCGCCCGTCATCGCCGCGCGCACCGGTTACACCGGAGAGGACGGGTTCGAACTTTTCACCGCCACGAGCCAGGCGGTGGGGCTCTGGCGCGCGCTCCTCGCGGGCGACGGCTCCAGCTCAGGGGCGCCGGTCCCGGTCGGATTGGGCGCGCGCGACACGCTGCGCCTCGAGTCCCGATTCGCGCTGTACGGCAACGACATCGATGAGACGACGACCCCGCTCGAGGCGGGGCTCGGCTGGACCTGCCGGCTGGATAAGGAGTTCTGCGGCCGCGAGGCGATCCTTCGCGAGAAGGCCGCGGGCGGTCCGCGCCGGCGGCTTGTCGGCCTCGTCGTGGAGGGTGGCATCGCGCGCCACGGCCACGCGGTCGTCGCTGACGGCCAGGAGGTCGGCCGGGTGACCAGCGGAACGTTCGGCCCGACCGTCGGCCTCGCGATCGCCCTCGCCTACGTTCCGGTGGCTCAGGCCGCGCTCGGCACGACCCTCGCGGTCCGCATCCGCGACCGCGACGTTCCCGTTAGGGTTGTTCTCACCCCCTGGTATCGGAGGACCATATGAAACGAGTGATGAGCGGCTCCGCCGCGAAGAACGAGTCCACCAGCCTTGAGCGCGGCACCGGGCTTGACCAATGAGCATGGTGCGCGAAGGCCTGCTGTATTCGAAGGAGCACGAGTGGGTCCGGCTGGAGGGCGACGTCGCCTTTGTCGGCATCACGCACTTCGCGCAGGAGCAGCTCGGCGACGTCGTCTACGCCGAGCTTCCCGAAAAGGGGGCCGCCGTGCGGCAGCACTCGAGCATGGGCGTCGTGGAGAGCGTCAAGGCCGCCTCGGATCTCTACGCGCCGGTCTCGGGAGAGATCCTCGAGCGCAACATCAAGGTCATCGAGAAGCCTGAGCTTGTGAACCTTGACCCCTACGGCGATGGCTGGATGGTGCGCGTCCGCCCCACCGACCGCGGCGAGCTGGGTGTTCTGCTCAGCGCCGCGGCGTACCGCGAGCACATCGGTGAGAGCCCGGGGACCGGCGGCGACTAGCGCGTGTCTCTTCGCCGTAACCCCTACTCGCCCCACACCGCTGCGGACCGGGAGGCCATGCTCGCGGCGGTCGGTGTGCGCACCGTCGACGAGCTCCTTGAGGTCATCCCGCCGCACGCCCGCCGACCCTCGCTCGATGCACCGGCCGGCCTTTCAGAGCTGGAGGTCGCGGCCGAGGTCGTGGCGCTCGCCTCTCAGGACCGCCCCGCCGGCAACGGTCCGTTCTTTCTCGGTGCGGGATCGTACCGGCGGTACATTCCGGCCGCGGTCCCGGCGCTCGCGGCGCGGAGCGAGTTCCTCACGGCGTACACGCCGTATCAGCCCGAGGTCAGCCAGGGCACGCTTCAGGCGATCTGGGAATATCAGTCGCTCATCGCCGAGCTCCTCGCGATGGAGGTCGCCAACTCATCCCTCTACGACGGATCGACGGCGGTCGCCGAGGCGGCGATGCTGGCCGCGCGCGTGACCGGTCGGTCGCGGGTGGTGGTGTCCGCGAGCGTCCACCCGGAGCACCGCGCGGTCCTCGCGACCTACGCGAAGGGGCCGGATCTCGACGTCGTCGAGGTGGCCGACGAGGCGGCGCTGCTCCTCGCGGCGCCCGGCGCGGCCTGCCTCATCACGCAGAACCCCGCATTCCGAGGGGACATCGTCGATCTCCGCGCACTCGCGGAGGCGGCCCACGCGGCCGGAGCCCTCGCCATCGCATCGGTCGACCCCATCGCGTGCGCGGTCCTCGAACCCCCCGGCGCCTGCGGGGTCGACGTGGCGATCGGCGACGGTCAGGGCCTCGGGATCCCGCTCTCCTTCGGCGGCCCTTCGGTCGGGATCATGGCGGTGCGCGCGGATCTGGTGCGGCAACTGCCGGGCCGGATCGTCGGTGCGACGCGCGACGCGCGGGGCGTCCGCGGGTTTGTCAACACGCTCCAGACGCGCGAGCAGCACATCCGCCGCGAAAAGGCGACGAGCAATATCTGCACGAACGAAGCTGTCTACGCGATCCACGCCGCGGTGTACCTCTCGCTCCTGGGGCCGCGCGGCCTCGCCGCCGTGGCCGCCCGTTCGGCGCTCACCGCGCACCGCGCCGCGGCTCGGCTCGCGAGCATCCCGGGGTGCGCGGTGACCAACGCGGGCCCGTTCCTCTGGGAGTTCACGCTCCGGCTGCCCCGGGCCGCGGCCGCCGTGCGCGACGCGGTGCTTGCCTTTGGGATCGTCGCCGGTCACCCGCTGACCGGCGACGATCCCAACGAGCTGCTCGTCGCCTGCACGGAGCTCACGACCGATGCGGATATCGACGCTCTCGCCGACGCGCTCACGAGGGTCCTCGCGTGAGGCGGTCGCCCGAATCCGGGGCGCGCACCGCCGAGCCGGCGCTCGAGCCGCTTCTCGTGGAGCTCGCCCGGGCGGGACGGGGCGGGGGACACGTGCCCGACGCGGATGCGAGCGCGGTCATCCCCGCGCGCTTCCGGCGGACGGTCCCCCTCGCGCTCCCCGAGCTCGTCGAGCAGCAGGTCGTGCGGCACTTCACCCATCTCGCGCAGCTGAATTATTCCGTCGACACCGGCTTCTACCCCCTCGGCTCGTGCACGATGAAGTACAACCCCAAGGTCAACGATCGCGCCGCGGCCCTCGCCGGCTTCGCCGACCTCCACCCGCTCCAGCCGGAAGCGGACACGCAGGGAGCGCTGCGCCTCATCTGGGAGCTCGAGCGGCTGCTCGCCGGGATCACCGGGATGGCGGAGATCTCGCTTCAGCCCGCCGCCGGCGCCCACGCCGAGTTCACCTCGCTTCTCATGTTCAAGGCCTTCCACGCCGGCCGGGGCGAGGGCGCCCGCCGCCGCCGGATCATCGTGCCCAATTCCGCGCACGGCACCAACTCCTCCTCTGCGGCCCTCTGCGGCTACGTGGTCACGACGGTGCCCAGCGACCCGCGCGGCAACGTGGACCTGGCCGCGCTCCGGGCGGCGCTCGGTGACGACGTTGCGGGAATGATGCTCACGAACCCCAACACCCTCGGTCTTTTCGAGGAGCATCTCGAGGCGGTGATGGCCGCGGTGCACGGCTGCGGTGGGCTGATGTACGGCGACGGGGCCAACATGAACGCCCTGCTGGGCATTGCGCGTCCGGGCGACCTTGGGTTCGATGTCCTTCATCTCAATCTCCACAAGACCTTCTCCACGCCGCACGGCGCCGGCGGACCCGGCGCGGGCCCGGTCTGTGCCACTCCCGCCCTCGCGCCATACCTGCCCGTACCGCGTGTGATCCGTTCGGAGGAAGGCCGGTTCCGCCTCGATAGCCAGCGGCCCCAGAGCGTCGGGCGTGTCCGCGCCGGTCACGGGAACTTCGGCGTGCTCGTTCGCGCCTACACCTACATCCGGCAGCTCGGCGAGGAAGGGCTTCGCGCGACCGGCGAGGACGCGGTCCTCGCCGCGAACTACCTGCTTTCGCGCCTCCGACCCACGTTCGACGTGGCCTTCGACCGACCATGCATGCACGAGCTCGTCCTCACGCTGGCCGCCCAGAAGAGCGCCGGCGCGTCGGCGCTCGACGTGGCCAAGGCGCTCATCGACGAGGGCTTCCATCCGCCGACCGTCTACTTCCCGCTGAGCGTGCCTGAGGCGATGATGATCGAGCCGACCGAGACCGAGCCCAAGGAGACGCTGGATGCGTTCGCCGACGCGCTCCTTCGGATCGCCGCCCTCGTTCGCACCGATCCGGCCGCCGTGCGGGCCGCGCCGCTGTCCGCGCCACTCGCGCGGCTTGACGAGGTCCGCGCGGCGCGGAACCCGGCTCTCACCTGGGAGCGGGCGTCATCGTGACCGCCCGCCTGCCGATGGTCGCTCCCCCCTGCGCCCTGGTCAGCCACGGCATCGTCCGGTTTCACGCGGCGGCCGATGCGGCGAGCGAGCAGGTCGACGAGGCCCGTGCCGGGGAGCGGGTCACCCTGCTGGCCGAGGCGGGAGAGTGGTCGTTCGTACAGGGGCCGGCCTTCTACCTCGGCTGGCTCCGGCGCGAGCACCTCGTCGAGGTGGACGAGCGACAGGCGCAGCGGGTTGTCGCGGTGCCGTTCGCCGACGTCCACGAGCGCCCGGATCACGCCTCGGCGGTCCGCGATCGATTCCCGGCCGGCGCGGCGGTCCACGTGGCGGAGCAGCACGGACCCTGGCTTCAGGTCAGGTTCGGGGGACCCGCGGCCGCCGTCGCGAAGGGCTGGATCGCCGCGGGCAGCACGGTGCACGTCTCGGAGCTCCCGCGACGCGCCCCGCTCGCGGACGACCTTGTCGGGACCGCGGAAGCCTACCTCGGCGTGCCGTACCTCTGGGGCGGCACGACCCACGAAGGAATCGATTGCTCCGGTCTCAGTCAGGCGGTGTTCCGGTTGAACGGACTGGGCCTTCCCCGTGACGCGGATCAGCAGGCGGTCACGGGGCGCGCGGTCGGCCTCGGGGAGGTCCGGCGCGGCGATCTCCTGTTCTTTGGCGGCACGGAGCGCATCACCCACGTCGCGATCGCAACGGGAGAGCGGACGTTCCTGCACGCCCCGAAGGCCGGCGGGGTGGTGGAGCGCGGCGTCCTCGGCGGCGACCGCGTGCCTCGCATCGTTCGGCGCCACCTGCCGGACGCATGAGGCGGGGCGCGACCGCACGGATCCGCCGCGCGCTGCTCGGAGTCGCCATCGTCGGACTGCTCGGTGGTCCGCTCGCGGCGTGCACCGCTCCGCCTCCCGCGCGGCGCGATGTTGTCATCGGGCTTTCCGGCGAGCCGACCTCGATCTTCGGTGGCGAGCCCGCCGCGCTTGTTCTCGCGGCCGCTGTGACGGAGGAGCTCGTGCGCCGGAATGAACGAGACGAGTACGTGCCACGCCTTGCCGTCGAGGTTCCCACGCTCGAGAACGGTGCACTGCGGTTCGTGCTGGATGACCCGACGGCGCCCACCGGACGGCTGGTCGCGACGTTCCGCCTGCGCGCCGATCTCCGTTGGCACGACGGCGCGCCGCTCACCACGGACGACGTCGCGTTCGCCTGGCAGCGCGAGCGCACCCTGCCCTCCGGGCTTCCGGCCCGGTTCCTCGCCGACCGCGTCGACAGGGTCGAGGTGCTCACCGACCGCGTGGTGCGGTTCCATTACCGGGCCGGCGAGCGCTGGGATGGCTATCCCCTCGCCGCGCGCGTTCTCCCCAAACATCGTCTGGCGAGCGCGACCGCGGCGCAGTGGGCGTTGTACGAGCGCGAGCCGGTGCATGCCGGACCCTTCGCCGTCGCCGCCTGGCTTCCGGGGTACGGCGTCACGCTCTCGGCCTTCCCCGGCTACGCGCTCGGCGCGCCTGGCCTCGGGCGCCTCGAGGTGCGGTTCTATTCGGACCGGGGCGCTGTGGTGGACGCGCTGCGCCGCGGCGAGGTCGATGTCGTGCCGAGCCCCGTGTTCGAGGCCGACCTCGTTCGGACGCTCGACGGGATCGCCGATGGGTCGGATCGCTCTCGCCTGCAGGCCTTGTACACCGCTGGCGAGGCGGTCGAGATGCTGCACTTCGCCACGCGCGGCCTGCGCTTCGGCGACGTGCTGGTCCGGCGCGCGGTCGAGCTCGCGGTGGACCGCCAGGCGATCGTCGATCTGCTCCTCGCCGGCCGCGCGCGCGTTCCACGCGACTACCTCGTGCCGCCGCTCTGGGCGGCGACCGTGAGCGGTCAGGTGGCCCGACCCGATCGAGACGCGGCTCGGGCGCTCCTCGCCCGCGCCGGATTCAGCCGGGGAGCCTTCGGCATCCTCGAGCGGGGCGGTCAGCGGATGGTGCTCCTGCTGCTGGTCGAGGCGGGCTCGCCCGTTCGGATCGATGCCGCGCGCCTGGTCGCCGGCGATCTCGCGGCCGTCGGGATCGCCGTCGAGGTGCGCGAACGCCCGCTCTCAGAGCTTCTGGCGACGCTTCGCCGTGGTGACTGGGACCTGGCACTCCTCGTGCGGCCCGCGGAGGATCCGGTTGCGGCGAGCCTGCCCTGGCTGGGGCTTACCGACCCGTGGTTCGACCTCGTGGTCGGCGCCGCGGGGGCCGCGCCGGACCGCACCGAGCAGCGCCTGGCCTGGGCCGAGGCCCAGCGGCTCTGGGCGGCGGATCTGCCCGGACTGCCCCTGTACCAGCGGCTCGCCGTGGACGTCGCCCCGAGGGGTCTCGAAGGCGTCCGGCCGGCACCCGGCGGGGCCGCGCTCACCTGGAATGTCGCTGAATGGCGGTTCGCCGCGCCCTGAGGCCGTGCGGATGGCGTATTTGCTAGGATTGACGCCCGATTGACCGCGGCCCAGAATGACGCGATTGCATTCCGGTCGCGGTTCGGCTCGGGCGGGGGGCCGTGCGGGCCAGGTCCGGGTGAACGCAGCGAAATCAACGTGGAGGAGCCAACATGATCCGGCGTCGCAGCGGCCCATGGTCAATTGCAACCCTGCTGTTGATCCTCGGCCTCGTTGTCACCGCCTGCACCAGTGCCCCGGCGGCCTCGCCGCCGGCGGCTGACGTGGCCGACCCCAACGGCGAGCTCATCACGAACGCTGGCGGCGAGCCGGACACCATCGACCCCCACAAGGCCTCGTTCCAGGGCGAGATCGCCGTCATCCTCTCGGTTTTCGAAGGGCTGATGACGCTCGATCCGGCGACGCTCAAGCCGATCCCGGCCGCCGCGGCAAAGGATCCTGAAGTTTCCGCCGACGGCCTCACCTGGAAGGTGACACTCCAGCCGGGCCTCAAGTATTCCGATGGCTCCGCGCTGACCGCCGCGAACTACGCCTACGGCTTCACCCGGACCTGCGACCCGGCCACCGCGGGCCAGTACGCGTTCGTGCTCTACACGATCGTTGGCTGCGAAGAGTGGAACGGGATGGACGTCAAGAAGGCCACGAAGGCCGAGCTCGACGCCGCCAAGGCGAAGCTCGGCGTCAAGGCCAACTCCGTGACGGAGATCCAGTTCACCCTCAAGGAGGCGGCTCCGTACTTCAAGTCGATCCTCTACATGTGGGTCGGCATGCCGGTCCGCGAGAGCGATGTGACCAAGGGTGGCGACAAGTGGACCGAGCCGGTAACGTACATCGGCAACGGCCCCTTCAAGATGACCGAGTGGAAGCACTCTGAGAAGTTCGTCTTCGAGCGCAACGACAACTACCGCAAGCCCGCAAAGCTCAAGAAGTGGACCCGCGTCATGATCAACGAAGGCGCCGTTGCCTTCGCCGCGTACCGCAACAACGAGCTCGACGTCACCGGCGTTGGCGCCGAGGACCTCCGCACTGTCGAGGGTGACCCGGAACTCAAGGCTCAGGTCCAGGACGCCGGAGCCCTCGCGACGTTCTACTACGGCTTCAACATCACGAAGCCGCCGTTCGACGACAACAACCTGCGCCTCGCGTTCTCCAAGTCGTTCGACCGCGCGGCCTACATGCGTGACGTGCAGAAGATCGGCAAGCCCGCCGAGGGTGGCTTCATCCCGCCGGGTATGCCGGGCTACGACGCGACGGACACGACCCAGAAGTTCGATGTCGCCGAGGCGAAGAAGCTCTTCGACGCGGCCAAGCCGGCTTCGAAGGACGCCCTCAAGGGGCTCAAGTTCACCTACTCGTCCAGCGCCCGCACGAAGACCCGCGTCGAATGGGTCACCCAGCAGTGGAAGACCAACCTCGGCGTGGACATCGCGCTCGACCCCGTTGATCGCACCGCCTACACGGCCCTCGTGAAGCAGGCCGCGACGACGCCACAGCTCTTCTCGCTCGGGTGGATCGCGGACTTCCCCGACCAGCAGAACTGGCACACCACGGTCTGGATCTCAAAGACCGGCGTCTCGGGCAGCCGGACCGGGTACAACAACCCCGAGTTCGACAAGCTTGTTCGCGCCGCCGACAAGGAAGCCGACACAGCGAAGCGCGATGCGGGTTACCTCGCGGCAGGGAAGATGCTCTCCAAGGACGCCCCGGCCGCCTGGATCTACTACGACGCGACCAAGTATCTGAAGAAGCCCTGGGTCAAGGGTGTCGTGAACTCCTCCGCGGACGCGGTCCTCGGCCAGTTCAAGATCGCCGAGATCTTTGTCACCAAGAAGGGCTAGCCACCGCCTCGCGTGACATGGTTCCTGATGAAGGGCCGGCCGAAGGGCCGGCCCTTCGCGCTTTCCGTGTATGCCGTGGGTTACGCTTCGTCCTCGGATGGTCAACTACACGATCAGGCGCGTGCTTCTGATGGTCCCGACCCTCTTCTTCGTTGCCCTCATCACGTTCTCGCTCGCCCACGCGGCGCCGGGCGGGCCGTTCGACAAGGACGAGAACAAGAAGCTGCCGCAGCAGATCGAGGACAATCTCACGCGGTACTACGGCCTCGATGAGCCGCTCCCGCAGCAGTTCCTCCTGTACCTGGGGAAGGCCGTGCAGCTCGACTTCGGCAAGAGCATCCAGCGGAATCGCTCGGTCAACGAAATCATCGCTCAGGGGCTCCCGGTGACGGCCCAGCTCGGTATCCAGGCGCTGCTCCTCGCGCTGCTCATCGCCCTCCCGCTGGGCATCGTGAGCGCCCTGAAGCAGAACTCAGGAGTGGACTACGGAAGCCTCTTTCTCGCGACGATCGGCACAACGATCCCGTCCTTCGTCATCGCGATCCTCTTTATCTACATCTTTGGGGTGTGGCTCCGTCTCTTGCCGTTCGTCGGCTGGGGTGACGGCCTCGACTTCCGTCGCATGATCATGCCGACCGTGATCCTTGCCCTGCCTGGAGCCGCGTTCCTGACGCGGATCACCCGCGCGAGCATGCTCGAGGCCCTGGGGCAGGACTACGTCCGGACCGCGCGGAGCAAGGGCCTTGCCGAGGGTACGGTCATCATCCGGCACGCCCTGAAGAACGCGCTCATCCCGGTCGCCACGATCGTCGGACCCGCAACGGCGGGGCTCATCACGGGCTCCTTCATCATCGAGACGCTCTTCAGCATCCCGGGCATCGGACGGCTGTACATCATCAGCATCAATGCCCGCGACTACCCGATCATCATGGCGACCACCCTCTTGTACGCCTTCCTCATCGTCATCGCGAATCTGTCGGTCGACCTCGTGTACGGGGCACTCGACCCGCGGATCAAGGTGGAGGCCTAGAGGTGAGAACGTGGCAACGCTAGCCGCGACGGCATCCGGGCGGCATCATGCCGACGCGCCCGAGCTCGCACGGAAGCAGCGCTCGCTCTGGGGCGATGCCGTCTACCGGCTCAAGCGGAATCGCGCGGTGATGGCCGCGCTTGCCGTGGTGCTGGTGGTCGCCGTGCTGGCCACCCTCGCCCCGCTCATCGCTCCATACGATCCGATCCGGCAGGACACGCCGAACTCCCTGATGGAGCCCTTCTGGGGCAATCCCAAGTTCACCCTCGCCCAGTACCCGCTCGGGAGCGATCAGCTCGGGCGCGACATCCTGAGCCGCCTCATCTGGTCGGCGCGGATCAGTCTGCTCATCGGCTTCGTGCCGGTCACGCTCGTCTTCCTCGTCGGCGCGACGGTCGGGATGGCCGCGGGTTTCTACGGCAGGTGGGTGGACAACTGCCTCATGCGGATCGTCGACATCATCTATGCCTTTCCGGATCTCCTCTTTCTCATCATCATCATGGCCACGCTGCGGGGCACGTTCCTCGGGAATCTCCTCGGAGGGCTCGTGCTCATGTTCGGCGCCATCGCCGTCGTCGGCTGGGTCGGCATGGCGCGGCTCGTTCGCGGTCAGGTGCTCTCGCTCAGGGAGAAGGAGTTCGTCGAGGCGGCCCGGGCGACGGGCGCGACCGACGGGCGGATCATGTTCCGCCACCTCTTCCCGAACACGCTCGCGCCGATCATCGTCTCGGTCGCCTTCGGCGTCCCAGGCGCCATCCTCGCCGAGGCGACGCTCTCGTTCCTGGGCATCGGGATCAAGCCGCCCACGCCGACCTGGGGGGTCATGATCAACGAGGGCTTTGTGGTCTTTTCGACCACCCCCTGGCCGGTCCTCCTGCCCGCCTTCTGCATCTCGCTCGTCATGCTCGCCTTCACCTTCCTGGGTGACGGCCTGCGGGACGCCCTTGACCCGCGACAGCGCACGAAGTGACGATTTCTGTACACTGCCCAACCAGTGCCTGAACTGCTCGAGGTTAGGGACCTCCACACCCAATTCTTTACGCGGGACGGCATCGTCCGCGCGGTCGACGGTGTGTCGTTCACCCTCGCCGCCGGAGAAACGCTTGGCATCGTCGGCGAGTCGGGCTGTGGCAAGAGCGTCACCGCGCTCTCACTGATGCGGCTCATCCCGCAGCCTCCGGGCAAGATCACGCAGGGCGAGATCCTGTTCGACGGCCGCGACGTCCTCAAGATGGACGACGACGAGGTCCGGGGGATCCGCGGCAACGCGATCGCGATGATCTTCCAGGACCCGATGACGAGTCTCAATCCGGTGCTCACGATCAGCCGTCAGGTGAGCGAGGCGCTCGAGCTCCACCTGAAGATGGACCGGAACGAGTCGCGGAAGCGGACCATCGAGCTCCTCGAGCTCGTGGGGATCCCCAGCGCCAAGAGCCGGCTCGATGACTACCCGCACCAGTTCTCCGGCGGGATGCGCCAGCGCGTCATGATCGCGATGGCGCTCTCCTGCAATCCCAAGCTCATCCTCGCCGACGAGCCGACCACCGCGCTCGACGTGACGATCCAGGCCCAGATCCTTGACCTCCTGAAGAACCTTGCGCGGGAGTTCCGCACCGCGTTCATCCTCATCACGCACGACCTCGGGGTCGTGGCGGGGATGACCCAGCGGATCCACGTCATGTACGGCGGCCATATCGTCGAGAAGGCCGACACGAACGAGCTGTTCGCCAACCCCAAGCATCCGTACACCTGGGGCCTCCTTCGCTCCATCCCGCGCCTGGACCAGACCCGACGCGAGAAGCTCCGGCCGATCGAGGGCCTCCCGCCGGACCTCATCGCCCCGCCGCCCGGCTGCCGCTTCGCACCGCGCTGCCAGTACAAGCGCGACATCTGCGATGAGAAGCCGCCCGAGCTCGTCGCGGTCCCGAACGCGAAGGCGGATCACGAGTCGCGCTGCTGGGGCACGCAGACCGGTGGCTGGCTCACGACCACGGACTGGCGCACCGACACGACCGTGTTCACGAAGGTGGAGGCCTGATGGCACTTGACGTTGGCACCGACCACACGAGCACCGCGACCGCCGGGAGCGGCCGCAACCTCCTTCAGGTCAAGGGTCTGAAGATGCACTTCCCGCTCACGCAGGGGATCATCTTCCAGCGCCAGGTCGGCGCGGTGCGCGCCGTCGACGGTGTGGATTTCTTCGTGGAGAAGGGTGAGACCCTCGGTCTCGTCGGCGAGTCCGGCTGCGGAAAGTCGACGACCGGCCGCGCGATCCTTCAGCTCTACAAGCCCACCGCCGGCGAGGTCCTCTTCGACGGGGTGGACCTCGTGAAGCTCGGCGGCGAGCAGATGCGGAAGATGCGGCGCCGCATGCAGATGATCTTCCAGGACCCGTACGCGTCGCTCAATCCGCGGATGACGGTCGGCAACATCATCGGCGAGCCGCTCGAGGTCCACAGCCTCGCCAAGGGCAAGGCGAAGACCGAGCGTGTGCAGGAGCTCCTGCGCGTCGTCGGCCTCAACCCCTACTTCACGAACCGCTATCCGCACGAGTTCTCGGGCGGCCAGCGGCAGCGCATCGGCATCGCGCGCGCGCTGGCCGTCGAGCCGGACTTCATCGTCGCCGATGAGCCGATCTCCGCGCTGGACGTGTCGATCCAGGCGCAGGTCATCAACCTCCTTGAGGAGCTGCAATCCAAGTTCAAGTTGACGTTCCTCTTCATCGCCCACGATCTCTCGGTCGTCCGCCACATCAGCGACCGGGTCGCGGTCATGTACCTCGGCAAGGTCGTCGAGCTCGCGGACCGCGCCGCGATCTTCGAGCGTCCGCTCCACCCCTACAGCCAGGCCCTCCTCTCAGCGGTCCCGATCCCGGATCCGGCGATCGAGACCAAGCGAAAGCGGATCATCCTCACCGGGGACGTTCCGAGCCCCGTGAACCCGCCGTCCGGCTGCCGGTTCCATACCCGCTGCTGGAAGGCCCAGGCCGTCTGCTCCGTCACTGATCCGGACTTCATCGAGCACGAACCGCGCCACTGGGCGGCCTGCCACTTCCCCGGCTAGCCCTTCCTGGCGCTCGACCTCGCCGTCGCCAGGAAGGCTCTCCCCGGCTTCTGTGACCACCGACGAGCATGCCGGCGACCTTCCAACGCCTGGAAGTGCCCGTTCGGAGCGATAGGGCATCTGGGCAGCGGGCGCACGGCCTGGGGATACCATTCGCAGCACTCGCGACATGTGGAGGTAGAAAGCGATGCGATCCAGATGGCGGACCATGCCCGTCCTGCTCCTCGTCGGGGCGCTCGTTGCCGCGGCCTGCGGCCAGACCGCGACCCCGGCCCCCGCCCCCAGCACCGTCGCTCCCGCGGCTGCGGCCTCGGCCGCCCCGGCTGCGGCCTCGGCCGCCCCGGCCGCGGTGGCCGGCGGTAACTTCCGCTTCGGCCAGTCCGGCGACATCTCCGCGCTCGATCCCTGGAACGTCACCGACGGCAACTCGCTCCTCGTCACGCGGCAGATCTTCGAGA
This sequence comes from Chloroflexota bacterium, assembly GCA_009692785.1. Taxonomy (GTDB): domain Bacteria; phylum Chloroflexota; class Limnocylindria; order P2-11E; family P2-11E; genus SHYN01. The sequence continues at coordinate 33,731 of SHYN01000001.1, forward strand.
CCCTCGTCGATTACGAGCCGACCGGCTTCAAGATCGTCCCGAAGCTCGCCACGAAATGGGAGGCCTCGGCCGACGGCAAGACCTGGACCTTCACGCTGCGCGACGGCGTGAAGTTCCACGACGGCACCGCCTTCGACGCCGCCGCCGTCGTCACGAACTTCGACCGGGCAAAGTTCGCGAAGCACGAGCTCCGGCCCTCAAAGCCGGTCGCCGACGACTTCGCCTACTTCGGCGACATGTGGAACGGCTTCGACAACGACTCCGTCATCGCCAAGGTGGAGGCGAAGAGCGCCAACACCGTCGTGTTCACGCTCAAGACCTCGTTTGGGCCCTTCCTCGCGAATATGGCGATGAGCACGTTCGGCCTCGTCAGCCCCAAGTCGATGAAGGACGACAAGGACGGCTTCATGCTCCCGGCGACCAAGGGCGTCGCTGGGACCGGGCCGTTCACCTTCAAGCCGGGTGGCTGGCTCAAGGGCCAGTCGCTCACGCTCGACAAGAACGCGGGCTACTGGGACACCGGCAAGGTCGGCCTCGACAAGGTCACCTTCCGCTTCATCGCCGACACCGCCGCCCGCATCGCCGAGCTCAAGGCGGGCACCGTCGACGCGATCCGCGACTTCGCGCCGGCCGACCTGCCCGCGGTGAAGGCCGACCCCAATCTCCAGGTCATCCCGCGCCCGGCCTTCAACATCGCGTACGTCGGCATCAACCTTGGGATCAAGCCCTTTGACAACCTCGGTGTCCGCAAGGCCGTCGCGATGGCGATCAACAAGCAGGCGATCGCGACCGCGCTCTACGCCGGCGAGGCCAAGGTCGCCTCGCAGTTCCTCGTGCCCGGCATGGTCGGCTACGACGAGAGCGTGACCGACTTCTATAAGTACGACGAGGCTGGCGCGAAGAAGGCTCTCGCCGACGCCGGCTTTCCGAACGGCTTCGAGACCGAGCTCTGGTACATGCCGGTCTCACGGCCGTACTACCCCGACCCGAAGAAGATCGCGGAGGCCTTCGCCTCGGATCTCGCCAAGGTCGGCATCAAGGCCGCGCTCAAGACCGAGGACTGGACCCCGTACCGCAAGGACGCACGCGAGAACAAGTTCGGCCTCTGGCTCCTCGGCTGGACCGGTGACAACGGTGACCCCGACAACTTCCTGAACGTGTTCTTCAAGCCGAAGGTCGTCGACGGCAAGGACACGCCGATCGAGGCCGGCGCGTGGTCGAACCCGCCGGCCTGGGACCTCCTCCGGAAGGCCGCGGTCGAGACCGACAACACCAAGCGTGCTGAGCTCTACAAGCAGGTGTCGAAGATCGTCCAGACGGACGTGGCGCGCATCCCGATGTTCCACGCGAACCCGCCGACGGCCGCGTCGAAGAAGGTGTCGGGCTTCGTTCCGCACCCGACCGGTGGCGAGGCGTTCACCACGGTCAGGTTGGCGAAGTAGCGAGACCCGGTAGATAGCGGAGGAGGCGGCGCGTGGGTAGGTACCTCGCGCGCCGTCTCCTCCTTCTCGTGCCGACGCTCCTCGGGGTGTCGGTCATCGTGTTCCTTTTCATTCGGCTCATCCCAGGCGATCCGGCGACCGCCATCCTCCGGGAGAGCGCGACCGCCGCGCAGGTGGCGGAGCTCAACGCCAAGCTGGGCTTCGATCGGCCGCTGCCGGTCCAGTACCTCGAGTACATGGGGCGGATCGTGCGCGGCGACCTTGGTGAGAGCTTCCACACCCGCCTCACGGTCGTCGATCAGCTGAAGCAAAAGCTCCCCGCCACGATGGAGCTCGCGCTGTCGGCGATGATCATCGCGACCGTGGCCGGCGTGTTGCTCGGCATCCTCGCTGCGATGCGGCGCGGCTCGATCCTCGACTACGGCACGATGACACTTGCGCTCGTGGGCGTCTCGATGCCGATCTTCTGGCTCGGGCTGATGCTCATCTACGCGTTCGCCGTGAATCTCCATTGGCTCCCGCCCTCGACGCGCGGCGAGCCGCCGGAGCTCGTGCGGACTGGTCTCTACACCCTGGACTACCTCGCGGCGCTCGATGCGAACGGCTTTCTCGACACCCTTCGCCATCTCGCCCTCCCCGGGTTCGTGCTCGCGACGGTCCCGCTCGCGGTCATCGCGCGGCAGACCCGCTCGGCGATGCTCGAGGTGCTCGGTCAGGACTTCGTCCGCACCGCACGCTCGAAGGGCCTGCGCCAGCAGACGGTCATCGCACGGCACGTCCTGAAGAACGCGATGCTGCCGGTCATCACCGTCGTCGGCCTCCAGACCGGCGCGCTCCTCTCCGGGGCCGTGCTGACGGAGACCGTGTTCTCCTGGCCGGGCATGGGGACGTACGTGCTCGAGGCGATTCTCGCCCGCGACTACACGGTCGTGCAATCCGTCGTGCTCGTGTTCGCCTTCATCTTCGTCATGGTGAACCTCATCGTCGATCTCTCGTACGCCTGGCTCGACCCGCGGATCAAGTACGCGTGAGCATACGGAGCGGCGCGCTCACGATCCCGCCCGGGCCGCTCGTGCGACCCCAGACCTCGCTTTGGCGCGATGCGGTCGGGCGGCTTGCCCGGCACCGCGGCGCGCAGGTTGGGCTCTTCGTCGTGGGCGGCCTCCTCCTGCTCGCGCTCTTCGCCGAAGGCCTCGGCGTCGCCGACCCGAACACGACGTTCCTGACCGAGACGCTCCGCCCGCCGCTCGCGGGCGGACACCTCATGGGCACCGACGATCTCGGTCGCGACGTCTTCACCCGCGTCATGCACGGGGCCCGGACGTCGCTTCGGGTGGGGGTCGTCGCAGTCGGCATCGCGGTCGCATCCGGTTCGCTCATCGGTTTCACCGCCGGCTACTTCGGCCGGTGGTGGGACTCCTTTGCGATGCGCGTCATGGACATCGTCCTGTCGTTCCCGACGATCCTGCTCGCGATCGCGATCGTGGCGCTGCGCGGTCCCGGGATCTTCAACACCATGCTCGCGATCGGGGTCGTGGCGATCCCCGCCTATGCGCGGATCACGCGCGCGAGCGCGCTCACGCTCCGCGGCCAGGAGTTCGTCACGGCCGCGCGGAGCGTCGGCGCGCCCGAGGTCCGCATCCTCCTCCGTCACGTCGTGCCGAATTCGCTCTCGCCGCTCATCGTGCAGGCGACCCTCGGCATCGCCACCGCCATCCTGAACGCCGCGGCGCTCGGCTTCCTCGGACTCGGTGCGCAGCCGCCCGACGTAGAGTGGGGGGCGATGCTCGTCGATTCGGTCCGGTACCTCTTCCAGGGCTCGTGGTGGGCGCTCATGTTCCCCGGCTTCGCGATCATGCTCACCGTCATCGGCTTCAACCTCATCGGCGATGGGTTGCGCGACGCGCTCGACGTCCGGATCAAGGATTAGCTGAGCTGAACGTCATGATGGGCGGCGGCGGCGGGCATCGGCTGATGTTCGGCGGCGGCCGCGGCGGGGGTCGAGAGGGCGGGCGCCGTCCATCGCTCCAGACCTACCGGAGGCTGCTGCACTTCGTCGCGCCCTACCGCCTCAACCTCGTCCTCGCCGCGGTGCTCCTCCTCGTGTCGACCGCGCTGGGGCTCGTCTGGCCGCAGGTGGTCCAGCGCGTCCTCGATCTCGGTCTGAAGGACGCCGGCCTTCTCGACACGCTCATTGCGGGTCTCGTCGTCGTCCTTCTCGTGCGCGCGGTCGTGGACGGCGTTCGTCAGTTCGTCATGGCCTGGACCGGGGAGAAGGTCATCTTCGATCTCCGGATGACGATCGTCCGGCATCTCCAGACGCTTTCCCTCTCGTTCTTTCACCACCGGAAGACGGGCGAGCTCATGTCCCATGTGACGAGCGACGCGTCCGTCGTCCATGGCGTGGTCACGCAGACGATCCTCTCCGTGCTCGGTCAGGTGCTCCAGCTCGTCGGTGGCCTCGCGGTCATCTTCGTCATGAACTGGAAGCTCGCGCTCCTGACGCTCGTCGTCGCCCCTCCCATCGGCATCCTCGGCCAGCGCATGGGGAACCGGATCCGCACGATCTCGCGTCAGGCGCAGGACGCGCAGGGCGAGGCCGTCGGGGTCCTCCAGGAGGCGATCGCCGAGATGCGGATCGTGCAGGCGTTCACCCGCGAGGACTACGAGGCCGCCCGCTTCCACGAGAAGCTCGCCTTCACCTTCGCCAAGTCGATCGAGCGTGCGCGGATCGGCGCCACGATGTTCCCGCTCATCGGGTTCCTCGCCTTCGCCTCGTCGATCGTCGTGCTCTGGTACGGCGGCCATCAGGTCGCCCAGGGGGAGTCCACTCCCGGCCAGCTCGTCGCGTTCCTCCTCTACATGGGGATGGTTTCCGGGCCGGTCGGTGGCCTCGCGGGTCAATGGGCGCAGATCCAGGAGGCCTTTGGCGCGGCCGACCGGCTCTTCGCGCTCCTCGACACGAAGCCCGAGGTCCAGGACCGCCCGGGGGCCTCGACGCTCCCCGCGGTGCGCGGCGCGATCCACTTCGAGCGCGTCGCCTTCCGCTATGGCGATGGGCCGCAGGTCCTCTCCGCGATCGACACCTCCTTCGCGGCGGGCCGAACGACGGCGCTCGTCGGTCTGTCCGGGGCGGGGAAGACCACGCTCATGAACCTCGTCGGGCGCTTCTTCGATCCCACGGCGGGCCGGGTCACGATCGACGGCCACGATTTGCGCGAGGTGACTATTCGCTCGCTCCGCGAGCAGATCGCCGTCGTCCCGCAGGAGCCGATCCTCTTTGCCGCGTCCGTGCGCGAGAACATCCTCTACGGCAGGCTCGATGCCTCCGACACGGCTCTTGCCGCCGCCGCCGAGGCCGCGAACGCAACGGAGTTCATCGCCAAACTCGCGCGCGGACTCGATACGATCGTCGGAGAGCGCGGTGTGCGGCTTTCGGTGGGCCAGCGGCAGCGGATCTCGATCGCGCGCGCCATCCTCCGCGACGCGCCGGTGCTGCTGCTCGACGAGGCGACGTCATCGCTCGACAACGAGAGCGAGTACCTCGTCCAGCAGGCGCTCGACCGGCTCATGCGCGGCCGGACCACGCTCGTCATCGCCCACCGCCTCACGACCGTCGAGCGCGCGGACCGGATCATCGTCCTCGACCAGGGGCGGATCGCCGAGGAGGGCACCCACGCCGAGCTCCTTGTGAACGGCGGCCTTTACGCCCGGCTCTACGAACGGCGGTTCGTGACCGACCTGTCGCCTGCGACCGAGTCCGGACCCTCGCTGGTCGACGCGCGCATCTCGCGCGGCTCCGCGCCCGTACGCTGACGGCGCCCCCCGCCGGGGGCGCTTGCTACTTCGCCTGCGCGGCGACCCAGGCGTCCACCTTGGCGACATAGGACCGCGGCGCCTTGGCGAAGGTGGTCTGGCAGCCGGCGGCACAGAACGCATATTCCCGGTCCGGCATCTCCAGGGTCAGCCCCGCGTCGCGGGCCTCTTCGATGTCGACGATCATGTCGCAGATGGGGTCGAGAATCTCTTTCATGCCTACGATGATGCCACAGTTGGATGTGATCGCGAGGCCTGCCGAACGGCTAAGGCCGAACGCTCCGCGCGAAGACCGCTGCCGGGTGGTCGTCGGGCAGCTCCGCGAAGCTGAACGGCGTCCCGTGACGATGTTCCTCCTCGAGCCCCTCGCGGGTGTTCGCGAGGCGCGTCAGCATCTCACGGTCGTAGCCGGCCTGCCGGTCGTCGGTCTTGAAGATGAGGAGCAGCGCCGGCTCGCCGAACGGATTCTCATATCCGGTCGGCACGCCGTCCCCGAACCAGAAGAGCGCCCCGGCTCTCATGTGCCAGCGCGCCTCACCGGAGCAGAGCACCCATTCGCCGCGCACGGTGTAGATGAGGCTTTCTTTCGCGTGAGCGTGGGCATCCATGTACGCGCCGGACGGCACCTCGATGAAGTGGCAGCCGCCGCCCCGCGCATTCAGCAGCGGTCCCATCCGTCCTTCGAGTGTGTCGATGCCGGGTGCGGCCTCGATCGCCGGCACGATCTTGATGCCCTTCTGCGTTTCGATGATCCTCAGGTCACTCATCGTTGCTCTCTCCCTCATCGCCCAGCGTCTCGCCCCGACATCGGAACCTCGGCGTGGAGCGCCCGCCCGGCCCAGGAGCTCAGAGCGCGGAGTGCCAGCCCTGAGACCGGACGCGCCATCGTCGCCAGCGACACACGGTCCCAGACACGCTCGAAGGGATCCCTCGCCACCGGCTGGAAGCTGTGGTCGACGCCGGGCACGATGACGAGCTCCACATCGTCGTTCCCAGCCTCGCGAAGCGCCTGATACGTTCCGAGGGCGTCCTCGACGCGTACGTTCATGTCGTCGCCGCCGTGGAGCACGAGCGCCGGGCATCGCACGTGCCGAAATTCGGGTCGCATCGGCTGGTTCATGTCCTGCCGAAAGCGGACCAGGTCCAGCTCGATGCTCAGGCCCTCCGCCTCGAGGCGAACGACGACCTCGCCGCGGCGTGCGGCCTCGATGAACTCCTCGGTGCGAAATGCCCCCACGACGTCGCGCGGCCGGTTCGCGCGGAGCCAGCCGCGCTGTGCCTCGCTGAAACGCGGCCAGTGCTCGGCCACCCGTCCCCAGTTCCAGCGCATGAGGTCCTCGATCGTGCCCGAGAGGGCGCCGAGCAGGCCCGCGCAGGCGAGGTCGGGCACCTCGCGCGCGACGATGCAGGCATTGAAGGCACCGGCGCTGTGGCCGACGACCCCGACGCGGGTCGGGTCGATCTCCGGCCGCGAGCGGAGCAGGTCGACCGCGGCGACGTTATCGACGCGGTCGGTCTCGTAGTCGGAAGCGCTCGCCAGGCCGCCGCTCTCGCCGCACCCGCGCTTGTCGAAGCGCACCGTCGCCACGCCGTGGTGCGCGAGCTCATGGGCAGATCGCCGCAGAAGGCCCCGCTTGGGCGGATCCACCACATGCGGGCTGCGCTCGGGCGCCATGTCGCCGTCGCGGGTGTCGCCGCCCGTGCCGCCGAGGAGCGCGAGGGCGGGGACCATCCGCTGCGGAGAGGCGTCCTCAGGGAGGCAGAGCGTTCCGGCCAGGGTCAGCCCCGCTTCGGGAGTGAATGACACCGGGATCTCTCGCATGCGACGTTCCCCTCCCTTGCTCGGCGACCAGAGCGGCGGCCACGGCGTAACGCGCCCCACGACTCGGTGCCGGGACGCTATCGTAGTCGCCGCAGACACTGGCAAACGATTGCAGCCTCGGGAATAGGGAAGGACTGTCCGCATGAAACGCCACGCGCTCGGGCTTGTGCTCTTCATGGTCGCCGCGATCGTCGCAGGGGCCTGCGGGCCGTCCGCTCCGCCCGCGAGCATTCCGGCCGCCCCGCCGGCGAACGCGTCCGCGGCCCCGGCCGCGGCCGCCGTGAAGGCGCCGGTCCCCTCGATGCGGATCGCCATCCTCGCCGACGAGGGCACCCTGACACCGTTCTCCTACAAGTTCGGATACCCGGGTCAGCAGATGATGTACCTCACCTACGACACCCTCATGCTCCTGGACTCCGAAAACGTGCCGAAGCCGCTCCTTGCCCGCGAGGTAAAGGTCTCCGCCGACGGCGGGACCTACGACATCACCCTGCGCACCGGCCTCAGGTGGCATGACGGCAAGCCGCTCACCAACGCGGACGTGAAGTTCTCCATCGAGTACATCCTGAAGACGACGCGCGCGGCCTTCCGGACACCGCTCCGAACGGTCGACTCCGTGACCCTCTCCGGCACCGAGGGCCTCTCGATCAAGCTCACGACCCCCAACCCGTCATTCCCGGTACGCGCCCTCGCCGCGATGCCGGTCCTCCCCAAGCACATCTGGGAGGCCGTTGATCCGACCAAGCCAGGCGAGTTCAAGTCAACGGTCGGCTCGGGTCCCTACAAGCTCATCGAGGCGACACCGGACACCGTGTACCGGATGCAGGCGAATGCCGACTACTTTCTCGGCGCACCGTCGGTGAGCGAGCTCATCTTCCCGGTCATCAAGGATCTGAACACCGCGCTGCAGGCCCTGCGCACCGGCGAGGTTCAGGCCCTCGTGCGTGAGGTCCCGCCGGAGCAGATCGCGCAATTCAGCCAGGCACCGTTCAAGATCGCCACGGGACCCGGCTTCGCGAGCACGATGCTCCAGTTCAACGATCAGCGCGCACCCTTCGACCGGAAGGAGGTGCGGCAAGCGATCGACCTCGCCATCGACAAGGCCAAGTTGGTGGAGACCCTCCTCCTCGGGAATGCCACGGTCGCCACACCCGGATTCCTGCACCCGAGCTCGCCGTTCCACGATCCAACTGTCAGGGCGCAGTTCGACGTTGCCAAGGCAAAGCAGCTCCTTGACCAGGTCGGCGCCGCGCCCGGTGCCGATGGCGTCCGAGTGCTCGGCGGCAAGCCGATGGCCGTCACCCTGCTCGTGTATTCCAACAACCCGATCCGTCTCCGGGCCGCGGAGCTCATCATGGGCATGCTGAAGGACGTAGGGATCAAGGTTACGGTTCGCGCGCTCGACACGAACGCCCTTGACGCTCTGGTCTGGCCGGACTTTGATGTCGCGAAGGGTCGCGACTTCGACATGTCGATGTGGGGCTGGTCGGCGCCGGTCCAGGTGGACGCCGCACGCATCGCGGAGTTCGTCCACTCCGATCCAAAATTCGGTACCGGAAACATCGGCGGGTACAAGAGCGCCGCCGCGGACGCTCTTGGCGACCAGATCCAGGTCACCGCGGATGAGGCGAAGCGCAAGGGGCTGATCCAGTCGGTCGAGAAGCTTGTGGCGGCGGACGTGCCGTTCTCGATGCTCTACTTCGAGAACGGGACCTACGCCTACCGCGCGCAGACCTACGACGGTTGGGTCTATCAGAAGGGCCTCGGTATCTACACCAAGTTGTCGTTCATCCCCGGATTCGGTCGGTAGCAATGGCCCGCCCGGGCGGCGCGGCGCAGGTCCGCGCCGCCCGTGCCGGGTAGGGCATGACCCGGTTCTTCGGCGGCAAGCTCGCGCAGTACGCGCTCGTGCTGTTCGTCACGATCAGCCTGAACTTCATCCTTCCGCGCGCGATGCCCGGAAGCCCGATCGGCTTCCTCGTGGGCGAGGAGGTCGGCAGCCTCACCCCGGCCGAGCGCCAGCGCGTGCTGCGCTCAGTGGGGCTCGACCGGCCCCTCCACGAGCAGTACCTCTCCTATCTCGGAGGGCTCGCCCACGGGGACCTGGGGTATTCCTACCAGCGCCAGCGGCCGATCGCCGAGGTCCTCGCCGATCGCCTGCCCTGGACCCTCCTTCTTACGGGAATCGCTCTGGCGCTGTCCACCCTCCTGGGGATCGTGTTTGGCGCACTCGCGGGATGGCGGCGTGGACGGCGGTCGGATCTCGCCGCGCTCGCCGTGTTCATCTTTTTGGAATCGCTTCCGGGCTTTTGGCTCGCCATGATCCTGGTGGCGGTCTTCGCGGTGCAGTTCGGCATCTTCCCCACGTTCGGCGCGCGCGAACTCTACAGTGGCCTCGAGGGCGCCGCGTATTGGTTCGACATCGCGCGCCACCTCGCGCTTCCGGTGACGACCCTCACCCTCATCACGGTCTCAGCGACCTTCCTCACGATGCGGGCGAGCATGCTCTCCGTGCTCGGCGAGGAGTACGTCACCGTGGCCCGCGGGAAGGGCCTGCGGGAGCGACAGGTGCTGTTCGGTCACGCCGTTCGGAACGCGCTGCTCCCGGTCGCGACCGTGTTCCTGCTCAATCTCGGCCAGACCGTGGCGGGCGCGACCGTCATCGAAACCGTGTTCTCGTACCCCGGCGTCGGCCGTCTCATGTATGAAGCCGTGCTCGCCCGCGACTATCCGACCCTTCAGGGGGGCTTTCTCGTCATCACGCTGAGCATCGTCGCCGGGAACCTCCTCGCCGACCTTGCCTACCCACTTCTGGATCCGCGGGTCACCAGGCGTGGCTGATGGTGCCGCGCGTCACCGTGCCTACGGCCTTGGCTTCGGGGCCGTCGGTACCTGTGGGCTCCTGCTGCTCGGGGCGATCGTGGTCACCGCTCTGCTCGCTCCGTGGGTCGCGCCGTACGATCCGCAGCTCACGACCGGGCGCCCGTTCTCCGCCCCATCGCTCGCGCATTGGCTCGGCACGAACGACATCGGCCAGGACATCCTCTCCGAACTGATCTGGGGTGCGCGCGTCTCGCTCGCGATCGGCGCCCTCGCCGCGATCGTCGGGACCTCTCTGGGCACGGTGATCGGCGTGGTCGGCGGCTACTTTGGCGGCCGGCTTGACGCCCTGCTCATGCGCTCCGCCGACGTCGTGCTCGTGATCCCGTTCCTGCCGCTCATGATCCTGCTGGCCGCGTACGTGGGCCCGAGCGTCGCCAGTCTTGCCGTCGTCATCGGCATCCTCGTGTGGGCCCGGCCCGCTCGTGTCATCCGCTCGTTCGTGCTCAGCCAGCGGAGTCGCGATTACGTCACGGCAGCCCGAGCGCTCGGAGCGCGCGATGGCCGGATCCTGCGTTTCTGCATCTTCCCGAGCGTCATCTCCCTCGTGCTCGCGGAGTTCGTGCAGCTGACGAGCCGCGCGATCCTTCTCGAGGCGGCCCTCGCCTTCCTCGGACTTGGCGATCCGATTCAGAAGTCGTGGGGCTCCGTGCTCTTCTACGCCCAGTCGCGTGGCGCGCTTCTCTCGCAGGCCTGGGTCTGGTGGGTCCTCCCCCCAGGCCTCCTCATCACGGGCACGGTGGTCGGCTTCGCGCTCGTCGGATTTGGGCTTGAACGGATCTTCACCCCGCGCCTTCGTCCAAGGTAGCCCGGTAGAATGGGGTCTCTGGAGAACGCAGCCGCACCTGACCGCCTTCCGTTCGGGCGCACGCAATAGTGGCGCGGGACGTGCACGCGCACGGCGGCGATGGGCACCACGGGCACGGCGCCGGGCCCGGCCACGGACACGACCACGACCACGGACACGACCACGGGGCCGAGCACTCGGGCGGCGGCCGCTTGGCGGGCCTCGCGCACGTTCTCCGCTCGCTCATCGGCGCCCACAGCCACAGCACCGAGGAGATGGTCGACCACGCGCTGGAGACGAGCGCGCGCGGCATCCGCGCGCTCAAGATCTCGCTCGTCGGGCTCGGCGCGACCGCGCTGTTCCAGGTCGTCGTCGTCCTCGTCAGCGGGTCCGTCGCGCTCCTGTCGGACACCGTTCACAACTTCTCCGACGCGCTCACCGCGGTTCCCCTTTGGATCGCCTTTTCGATCGGCCGGCGCGCGGCGAACCGACGCTACACGTACGGCTACGGACGGGCCGAGGATCTCGCCGGCGTTTTCATCCTCGCCATGATCGCGTTCTCGGCGGTCGTGGCGGGCTGGGAGTCGATCCAGCGCCTGCTGCACCCGCAGGCGCTGGACAATCTCGGTTGGGTGCTCGTGGCCGGCGTTGTCGGCTTCCTCGGTAACGAGGGGGTGGCGCTCTATCGGATCCGGGTGGGGACCGCGATCGGCTCTGCGGCTCTCATCGCCGACGGTTACCACGCCCGCGCGGATGGGCTCACCTCGCTCGCGGTGGTGCTCGGTGGGCTCGGCGTGCTCGCGGGCTATCCGATCGCCGACCCGCTGGTCGGGCTCGCGATCACCGTGGCGCTCCTCTTCGTGCTCCGTGATGCCGGACGCCGAATGTCCCATCGACTTATGGATGCGGTCGATCCTGAGCTTACCGACCTTGTTCGACGCATCGTGACGGCGACCAGCGGTGTCGAGCGTGACCCCGAGGTGCGCATCCGCTGGGTCGGGCACCAGCTCTGGGCCAACGTCCAGCTGACCGTCAACAGTGAGCATTCGTTCACGGACGCGCACGCGATCGCCGAGGATGCTCGTCACCGGCTCATGCACGACGTGCCTCGCCTTGCGGAAGTGAGCGTTCATGTCGATCCCTGCATGCACGCCGGTGTCGATCACCACGCCGTCACCGAGCATCACGTCGTCGCGCGGAGCTAGCCGACCCCCTCACGGCGATCGGGGTTCCCGTACAGGTCCGGGTGGAGGAACGGCGCGAGGGACATCGCCACGAGGTGCGCGAAGGCAGCGGTGCGCGAGACCTCACCCGAGGTCAGCATGCCGATCGCGCCGAGCTGCCTCTTGGAGTCGTTGACTTCAAAGAGCTCGTCAACGAGGTCGCCGAGCTCGCGTCCGGCGCTGAGGCCTGCCGCGAGCCGAGGCGGCAGCTCCATCCGCAGTCCGCTCGCGGCGCCGCTCCGTCCCGCGCGGTCGAGCGCGACGACCCAGGAGCACAGCCAGACCCGCTCGCCGTCCAGGATCACCCCGCCCTCAAGGCCAAAAGCGATCTCCGCCTCTGGCGCGGCCACGAGGGCGGACCGAGCCCGGGCGAGCGCTCCTGCGCGCGTCGCCTCATCACCGCTGGGCTGCGCGCCGGCCTCGCTCTGGACGTCCCGCGTCGTGATCGCGCATGCGGGAGCGAGCCTGCCGAGGACGCGCCGCACCGCCTCGACCTTGGCGGGATTTGTGCTGCCCACCACCGCCCGCACGAACTCCATCCCGTGATGCTGTCGCATCCGCCGTGCACCCGGAATTGGGTTGGAGTACAATTCCGACAGAAATGATCGGGAATAAGCCGGCAGCCGCCACCGCCTTCCATGTCTCGACCCGCGGGGAGTACGGGATGCGCCTCATGGTGGATCTCGCACGTCACCACGGCGAGGGGAGCGTCTCCCTGCACGCGATTGCCGCACGTGAGGAGCTCCCGGAGGCGTACCTCGAGCAGCTCGTTGCCGCGCTTCGCCGGAGCGGCCTCGTGACGGGCAAGCGCGGTGCCGGCGGGGGCTACATCCTCGC
>SHYN01000044.1 GCA_009692785.1 Chloroflexota bacterium
GCCTGAAGCTCCGGCGCGGCCTGAAGCTCCGGCGCGGCCTGAAGCTCCGGCGCGGCCTGAAGCTCCGGCGCGGCCTGAAGGTCCGGCGCGGCCTGAAGGTCCGGAGCGGCCTGGAGGTCCGCCCCCTCGTTGATCGCGGATTGTTGATGCGAGAGGCCCCCCGTGAAGAACGGGGGGCCTCTTCTTCTTCGCGCCACCGCAGCTACCAGCTCCGCGGATCCACCCTCTACAGCGGCTTCCCGTACTCGACGGTCCGCTCGCGCCGATAGCCGAGCGCTTCCCAGAACCGCATCGCGTACGGGTTCTCGTCGAGAACGAGAAGGTTCACCTTTGGGCAGCCGAGCGCGGCGAGGCGCTCCTCGACCCGAGCGACGAGCGTGCGCCCGATCCCGCGGCGCCGTTCGTCCGGATGCGTCGCGACGTGATAGAGCCAGCCTCGGCGGCCATCAAAGCCGGCGAGGATCGAGCCGACCAGGTGCGCGTGCTCCTCGGCGACGAGGAACAGACCCTCGCTCCGCAGCGCGAACGCGGCGAGCGACCGGTCGTCGTCTCCGGGGCGAAGCTGGATCCCACAGGCAAGCCAGAACGTGCGGAGCCGGTCGCCCTCGCCATCGCGGAACGATCGGATGTCCACAGCCGGACTCTAGATGCTCGCGCCAGCGGCGGCCGCGGCCATGGCCGCCCCGTCAGGCGGTCTCGCGTGCGGTGAGCTGCTCAGCATCGCCCCCTGCTTGCGTCCGCGTGCCGCCGCGAGCCGCGAGCCGCACGCCCACGAGGATGACCGCGCCACCGACCCATTGGAGCGGCGCCGGCCGCTCACCCAGCACGATGATCGCGAGCGCCAGCGTGCCCAGGGGCACGAGGTATGAGGTCAGGGAGGCGAGGCTCGCGCCATAGCGGCCGACCGCCCAGAAGAAGAGGACGAACGAGAAGACGGCCTGCACGACCGTGACGTAGCCCTCTGCGAGCCAGGTGCCGAGGGTCCACGTGCCGACGTCGGCGTAGCCGTGCTCGAGGAACCCGAGGGGGAACAGGAGGATCGCGCCGATGATCGTCGATGTCGCGAGCGCCGCGAGGCTCGACCCGTACCGGGCTGTGATCGTGCCGAGAACGGTGTAGATCGCCCAGCAGACCGCGCCGCCGAGCAGCAGGAGATCGCCGAGGAGGCGCTGCGGGTACGCCACGGGATCGACCTGGCCGCCGCCCACGACGAGTGCGGCGCCGAGCGTCGCGACGATGAGACCGCTGATCGCCCGGCGCGTGGCCCGCTCGCCGACCAGCACGGCCGCGACCGCGGTGAGCGCCGGGATCGTCGTGGGCACGATGAGCGCGGCATCCGAAACAGGCGTCATCGTGAGGCCCACAAAGACGAGCGCGTTGTAGCCGAAGTAGCCGATGAGTCCCGAGGATGCGAGCGCGCCGACCGGGCGGCGCGCGGGTGCCCGCCCGGTGAGGCCAAGGATCAGGAGGAGCAGGAGGCTCGCGCCGACGAAGCGGACCGCGGCGAATTCGAGCGGTGGCGCGGCCGAGACGCCGACCTTAATCATGATCCAGCCGCCGCTCCAGCAGAGCGCGACGGTGCCGAGCACGAGGTATGGCGTCGGCGAGCGTTGCATCGCCCTCAATTCTCCTAGCATTTGGGTCATGGCGCGCGCCGTTCTCCTCACGGGCATCACGGGATTCGTCGGCAGCCACCTGGCGGAGCGGCTCCTCGCCGATGGCGACGAGGTCCACGGCCTCGCGGTCGAGTCACCGCCGTTCCCCAATCTGGCGGCGATCCACGGTCAGGTCCACATCCATCCCGGGGACCTGCTCGACCTCGATGCGCTCCGGCAGGCCGTCGCGGTCGCTCGACCGGCGTGCGTGATCCACCTCGCCGGCCAGGCGGTGCCCACGCTCGCCGCCGCCGATCCGCTCGGCGCGATCCGCGTCAACGTCATGGGCACCGCAACGGTCATCGCGGCGCTCGCCGACCGGCCCGGGGTGCGGCTGGTCGTCGCGTCGAGCGCCGAGGTCTACGGCACCCCCGCCACGGTGCCGGTGCCGGAGGACGCGCCCCTCCTCCCGACGAACGTCTACGCCGCATCCAAGGTCGCCGCGGAGGCGCTCCTCGGCGAGAGCGGTCGCCATGACGCGCGCCCGGTGACGATCCTGCGTCCGGCGAACCAGAACGGACCGCGCCAGCATCCCGGTCTCGCCGCGTCGGCCTTCGCGAAGCAGATCGCGGAGATCGAGGCCGGCCTCGTTGCTCCGGTCATCTGGCACGGGGACCTCACCGCCCGGCGCGATTTTGTTGATGTGCGCGACATGGCTGCGGCGTTCGCGCTCGCAAGCCGTCTCGACGAACCGGGCCTCGGCATCTACAACGTCGGGAGCGGCGCGCCGGTCGCGCTCTCGGAGATCCTCGGGCTCCTCGTCGGCATGGCGCGCGTGCCGGTCAGGACGGACGTCGATCCCGCGCGCGTGCGCAGCGGCGCGACGACCGTCCTCTCCCTTGACTCGACGCGGTTTCGGGCGCGCACGGGGTGGGCGCCAAGGATCGCGCTCGAGCGGACGCTCGGCGATCTTCTGGACTGGTGGCGCGCCGAGGTGGCGCGGCCACGGCCGGTGACGGCGGGCTGATGCCGAAGATCGTCTTCGGCACCGACGGCTGGCGCGCCCGCATCGGCGAGGAGTACACGTTCGACGCGGTCCGCGCCTGCGCGCAGGGCGTCGCTCAATGGGTCGTCGAGCAGCACGCCGCGGACCGGGGCGTCGTCATCGGCTTTGACCGCCGCTTCGCCTCCGAGCATTTCGCCGCCGCCGCGGCCGAGGTCGTCGCCGCGCACGGCGTCAACGTGCACCTCGCCTCGGTGGCCGCGCCGACGCAGGCGTTCTCGTGGGCGACGATGCGCCGCAAGGCGAAGGCTGGCATCGTCATCACGGCGAGCCACAACCCCTGGACCGATAACGGCTTCAAGGTGAAGGCCGAGACCGGCGCCGCCGCCTCTCCGGCCCTGCTCGCGGAGATCGAGCGCATCATCCATCCTCTTGAGGACCACCCCGAGCGCATCCTGCGCATGCCGCTCGCCGACGCGACCGCCAAGGGTCTCGTCGAGGTCTTCGATCCCTCCCTCGACTATCTCGCTCGTGTGACGGAGCTGTTCGACCTGGATGCCTTCCGTGGCGCCGGGTACACCATCGTCTGCGAGCCGCTCTTTGGCTCGGGCGCAGGGTATTTCCCCCGGCTGCTCGGCGGCGGGCGCACGCGGATCATCGAGCTCCACGGCGAGCGGAACCCGTATTTCGGCGGCGTCAACCCGGAGCCGATCCCGCCGAACGTGAACGAGTTCCTCGCGCGCATCGTTGCCGAGCGGGCCGATGTGGGCCTCGCGGTCGATGGCGACGCCGATCGCGCCGGACTGGGCGACGAGACCGGGACGTTCGTGACCACGCTCACGCTCTACGCGCTTTTGATGTGGTACCTCATCGAGGTCCGCGGGCTGCGCCAGCCGGTCGTGAAGACGGTGAACATGACCGCGATGATCGATCGCCTGGGTGAACGCTATGGCGTTGCGGTGCACGAGGTCCCAGTCGGCTTCAAGTACATCGGGCCCAAGATGGTGGAAACGGGCGCGATGATGGGCGGCGAGGAGTCGGGTGGCTTTGGTTTCGCGATGCACCTGCCGGAGCGCGACGGGATCGTCGCCGACCTCTTTTTCCTTGACTTCATGCTGAAGACGAAGAAGAAACCGAGCGAGCTGGTGGCCGAGCTCATGGCGCTCGCCGGGCCGTCGCATTACCTGCGGCGCGACATCCACTTCGCGGCCGCGGACTATCCCCGGGTCAAGATCGAGATCATGGCGATACTCGACGCCGCGGCGCCGCGCGAGCTCGCGGGCGTCGCCATCGATCGGATCACGCACCTCGATACGAAGGACGGGGCAAAGTTCTTCCGGGCCGACGGCTCGTGGCTCCTGCTTCGCCTTTCGGGCACCGAGCCCCTCGCTCGCGTCTATGCCGAGACCCGCAGCGAGAACGACCTGCAGCCGCTCCTCGACGTGGGGCAGCGGATGCTCGGAGGATTGTGATGGCGAGCGAGGATTGGGAGCGCGAACGAACCACGGCTCTGCCGGGGCGAGCGAGTTCAAGGCCGCAGGCCGCGAGCCCTTGGGCGAGCGAGGATTGGGAGCGCGAACGAACCACGGCTCTGCCGGGGCGAGCGAGTTCAAGGCCGCAGGCCGCGAGCCCTTGGGCGAGCGAGGAATGACGGACCCCACGGTCATCGAGACGGTCGAGTCGATCCGTCGGGCCGACGTGGCGAACATGCTGGACCGCATCAAGGAGCTGCCCAGGCAGCTGCGCGACGCCCGGGCGATCACCCGCGCCGCGACGCTGCCGCCGCCGTACTCCGACGTGCGGCAGATCATCGTGCTCGGCATGGGCGGCTCGGCGATCGGCGCCGACCTGGCCGCCGCGCTCCTCGCGGGCGAGCTCAAGGTGCCGATGACCGTGCATCGCGACTACGGCCTTCCGGCGTACGTCGGTCGTGACACGCTCGTCATCGCGTCGTCGTACTCGGGCAACACCGAGGAGACCCTTTCCGGCTTCGCCGAGGCACGCGCGAGAGGCGCGCGGATCCTCGTCCTGACCACCGGTGGCTCGCTCAAGGAGCAGGCCGTCGCCGCGGGTCTCCCCGTGCTCACCTTCTCATACAAGGCGTCGCCACGTGCGGCACTCGGCTACTCGCTCGGTCTCGTGCTTGGGGTGCTGGACCGTCTCGGCTTCGTCCGCGACCACGGCGCGGAGGTCGAGGCCGCGATCGCCGACCTCGCAAAGCTCGAGGAGCGCGTTCACGAGGGCGCGCGCACGAACGACGCGAAGGCCCTGGCCGTCGCGCTCTTTGGCAAGGTCCCCTTCATCTACGGCGCCGGAACCCTCGGGGTCATGGCCCGGCGGGTGAAGGGGCAGTTCAACGAGAACGCCAAGAACTGGGCGGCCTTTGACGTCATGAGCGAGCTGAACCACAACGCGGTCGTCGGCTTTCCGAACCCGAAGGTCGCGCGCGACGCGCTCGTCGTGCTGTGCCTCGAGAGCGTCCGGGATGATCCGCGGCAGAAGCTCAGGTTCGTCGTGACCAAGGAGCTTCTGGGTCGGGCCGGCGTAGCCCACCACACGCTCTCCTTCCCCGGATCGTCGCTCCTTTCTGAAGTGCTCCAGCTCGTGCTGTTCACCGACTACGTCACCTTTTACCTCGCGTTGCTCAACGGGGCTGACCCGAGCGAGGTGCGATCGATCGACTACCTGAAAGGCCGGCTCGCAAGAGGGTGAGCTTCGCCTTCTGTCCCCGCGATGGCGCCCCGCTCGCGCCGCGGCTCATCGACGGTCGCCCGCGGCCGGCCTGCGCGCGCTGCGGCTTCGCGGACTTTCGTCACGTGCAGATCAGCGCCAACACGATCCTGGAGCGTGACGGCGCGTTGCTCCTCATCCGCCTTTCGTACGGGCCGCGGGAGGGTCACTGGGCGTTCCCCGGAGGGATGGTGGAGAACGACGAGACGCTGGAGGATGCGGCGCGCCGCGAAACTCTGGAGGAGACCGGGTTCACCGTCGCGCTCGATGGCCTGCTGACCACCTGGATGCGCCCCGAGCTCGAGCTGCTCGTCGTCGTCTATCGCGCCCACGCCCTGCACGGCGCGCTCCGCGTGCCGCCGGCGGAGGCGACCGAAGGCCGCTGGTTCCCCTTTGGCGCGCTCCCCGCGAGCGACGACCTCGCGTGGCCCTCCCACGTTCACGGGCTCGCGGCCTGGCGCGCGGCCACGCGGGTCGGCTGATGCTCATCCGCCCACCGGATCGAGCCACCTCGGACGACGAGTGGCGGTCGTTCCTCAGCTCGCGCGATTTCGGTGAGCTCATCGCCGCTGGCCGCGCACGCGAGGTGCCGGTCATCGTGCCCACGCACTTTGCCTACGACGGAGCCGCGACGATCCGCCTGCACCTCGCCCGGCCGAATCCCGCGTTCGCGGCTCTTGCGGAGAATCCGCTCGCGGTCATCTCCGTGTTCGGCGCGTACACCTACATTCCCGGACCCTGGAACGCGGTCGAGGGGACCGACGTCGATCACGGCGTTCCCACGTCGTACTACGCGGCGGTGCAGGCGATCGTCAGGTGCGAGATCGTCGACGACGCGGAGCAGCTCGCGGCCATCCTCGGGAGGCAGCTTGACCATTTCCAACCTGAGGGCCATGCCGCGGCGACCGACCCCGAATTCTTCGCGCTGTTCAATGGCATTCGCGGCGTGGTCTGCCGGATCGAGGAGGTGCATGCGAAGTTCAAGTTCGGCGGGAACCGCACCGTCAAGCACCGCCTGCGGATCGCGGACCGCCTCGCCGACCGCGATGGCCCGAACGACGTCGAAGCCCGCGCACAGCTGCTCCGGCGCACCACGCCCATTCCCTAACGGCCCTATTCCTTGGGCATGTTGGACCTCGCGCGACCCCGGTTGGTCGGACGTACACTCACGGCGCCGACGCCGAGCGGTTCGGCGCCGAGACGCGAAATGTGGAGCAGGGCCCGTGAACTCCAGCTTCATTTCCATGGTGGACAAGGCGAAGCGCTACGCCCAGGAGCCTGACCGCATCGCATTCGCGGCACTCGAGGTCGAGTTCCGCGGGATCAACGGCACGCATCGTGTGGCGCTCCATGGTCAGACCTGGTCCTGCGAGTGCGAGCATTTCCGGATGCACGCGCTCTGCGCTCACGTCATGACGCTCCAGCGCAGGTTCGCCGATCACCTGTCCGCGGAGGTGCGCTACACGCAGGAGAAGATCACGGCGTAGACTCAGCGCACAACCGAATACGCAGGAACGAGCGAAGCCGGTGCGATTCCGGCAGGGTCCCGCCACCGTAAGGCGCTGTGCGCTGAACTCGGGTCGCCTCGCTCCTGCTCGCGGCCGACACACCTTCGCGAGAAAGGGTGAGCCAGATGCTCAGAGTTCTGCCCGCGCTCCCGGCGGTCCTCCTATTCCTCTCCGTGTCGTGTGGTGCGATCGCGCCCACCGCGACCGCGGCCACGGCATCCTCACCCGCACCCGGCGCGCCCATTGCGACTGCCGCACTCAGGGCGGCGTCCTCGCGTCCTGCGACGGTCTCGCCGGCCACCGCGCCCGCGTTTCCGGTCACCCTCGCGGACTTCCAGGGGCGCTCGGTATCGCTTCCCACCGAGCCCCGCCGGATCGTCTCTGTGGGACCGTCGAACACGGAGTTCCTCTTCGCGCTCGGCGCCGGGCCCCGCGTCGTCGCGACGGACGATTTCTCCGACGAGCCCGCGGCGGCCCGCGCGCTCGAGCATGTCGGCGGCGTGAAGGTGAACCTCGAGCGGATCGTGGCGCTCCGGCCCGATCTCGTGGTCATCGTGAAGCTCTCGGATGGCACGATCGAGAAGCTCGCCGCCGCTGGCCTCGCGGTGCTGGTGGTGGACCCCCAGGGGGTCGCCGACGTCGTGCGGACCGCCACGCTCCTTGGTGCCGCGACCGGGACGAGCGGTGACGCGCTCGGCCAGCGCATCGCGGCGCAGCTTGCGGACACGAAGGCGCGCCTCGCGCAGTTCACCTCGCGACCGCGGGTCTACCACGAGATCGACGCGTCGGACCCGGCGAAGATCTACACCGTCGGCCCGGGCTCGTACGTCCACGACCTCATCGAGCTCGCCGGCGGGACGAACATCGCGTCGCGTGCCCCGAGCGCGTACCCGCAGCTGTCGGTCGAGGAGATCATCCTGAGCGACCCTGAGATCATCGTCGTCGGCGCCGCGGACTATGCCGCCAAGCCGGCCCAGATCATGGCGCGCGCGGGCTGGGGCGCGATCACCGCCGTGCGGAGCGCGCGGATCCTGACGATCGACGCGAACCTCATGAATCGGCCGGGACCGCGCGTCGGCGAAGCCGCCCTGTCCTACGCGCGGCTGCTTCATCCAGAGGCGTTCCGCTGAGCCAGGCCCGCTTCGCGTTCACGTGCGCGGTGCTCGCGGTGGTCCTCGGCCTCGCGGTCGTGGCGGCCGTGCTCGTGGGCGCCGTCGCGATCGGGCCGGGCGAGGTCCTGGGGGCGCTCGTCGGGAGGACCACCGGGCCCGAGGCGACGATCATCCGCGAGCTCCGCTTACCCCGTGTGCTTGCGGCGGCACTCGTCGGTGCGGCGCTTGCCGTCGCCGGTTCGCTGCTCCAGGGCCTGCTCCGGAATCCCCTCGCCGATCCCTTTGTGACCGGCACCTCGGCCGGTGCCGCGCTCGCCGCGGTGAGCGCCCTTGCGCTCGGTGTGCCCACGCTCGCGATGCCCGCCGCGGCCTTCGCCGGCGCGCTCGCCGCAGTCTGGATCGTCTGGCGGCTCGCGCAGGTCGGCGGCGCGCCGACCGTGGTGACCGTGCTCCTCGCGGGCGTCGTGCTCACCGCGTTCAGCGGAGCGCTCGTCACGCTCCTGCTCACTGCCAGCGATCGGCTCGCGCTCAACCTTCGCGCCACGCTCGGCTGGCTCCAGGGCGGCGTGTCCGTCATCGATCAGGGCGAGCTCGCGCTCGCCGCGGTCCTCATCGCCATCGGACTCGGTGCCGCGCTGGCGCTCGCCCCGCGCCTGGACGCCTTCGCGTTCGGCGAGGAGACCGCCGCGACCCTTGGGCTGGACGTCGGGCGGGTCACCGCCGCCGCGCTCGCGGTCACGGCCCTCCTCAGCGGTGCCGCCGTCGCGCTCGCCGGGCTCATCGGGTTCGTCGGCCTCGTCGTGCCCCATGCGCTTCGCGGGATCGTCGGCGCGTCGCATCGCCGCCTCGTCGTCGCCAGCATTCCCGCGGGAGCGGCGACGATGGTGCTCGCGGACCTGGGCGCGCGGACCCTGCTCGCCCCTGCCGAGCTGCCGACCGGCGTCATCACCGGCCTCGTCGGCGCGCCGTTCTTTCTGCTCCTGCTCGTTCGGTCGCGGCGGATGTCGGCCTGACCGCATGACGACACTCGTCGCGTCTTCGCTCCAGCCTGAGCGTCTGCGATGACGACTCTCGTGGCGTCGGCGGTCACCGTCGGCTACGGCCCGCGTGTCGTGCTGCGCGGGTGTGACCTCGCGCTCCACAGCGGCGAGGTCGTCGCCATCGTCGGACCGAACGGGGCGGGGAAGTCCACGCTTCTCCGCTGCTTTGCCGGGCTGCTCCGGCCTGCCGGCGGCACCGTGCACCTCGATGGTGAGCCGATCGGGGCGTTGCCCCGCGGACGCCTCGCGCGCCGGATTGCCGTTGTCCCGCAGATCTTCGAGACCCTCTTCCCCTTCACGGTCCGCGAGGTCGTCGGGCTCGGCCGCGTCTCGCGCCTCGGGCCGCTCGGCACGCGGAGCCCGGCCGACGTCGCCGCGGTCGATCGCGCGATCGCCGCCCTCGAGCTCTCCGGGTTCGCGGAACGACGGATCGACCAGCTCTCCGGCGGCGAGCGCCAGCGCGCCGTCCTAGCGATGGCGCTCGCGCAGGAGGCGGACGTGCTGCTGCTCGACGAGCCCACCGTCCACCTCGACGCCGGCCATCAGCGCGCGCTCCTCGTTCGGGTCCGCGAGCTCGCGCACGAGCGCGGACTCATCGCCGTCGCGGTGCTCCACGATCTGAACCTCGCGGCCGCACTTGCCGACCGCATCGCGGTCGTTGCGGAGGGCCGCGTCGTGCGCGACGGTCCGCCGGAAGCGGT
>SHYN01000045.1 GCA_009692785.1 Chloroflexota bacterium
AGCGCACCCACGGCGGCGTCGGCGACGAGGCAGTCCTCCCGGGGGGTGTGGCTGCCACCGGTCGACCGCACGAAGAGCATCGCCGACGGGACCCCGGCGCGCTGCGCGTTCAGCGCGTCGTGACCCGCGCCGCTCTGCAGCACCGGAGCCGCCAGCCCCTCGGCCAGCGCGGCGCGGCGCAGGAGATCGCGCAGCGACGCATCCAGGGGCGTGACCGGAACGGTCGAGAGCACGTCCACGCTGGCGCGAAGGCCCCGCTCCTCGGCGATGACCCCGATGGCGGCACGGATCGCCTGCGTCACCTCCTCGAGGTGAGCGGCGTCACCGGAGCGAAGGTCGAGGGAGAATGTCGCCGCGCTCGGGACCACGTTCTTGGCCCCCGGGGTGACGACGAGCTCGCCGACTGTGGCGACGACCCCCGGCCGCGCTCGGCCGGCCGCCTCCACCGCGAGCACCATCGCCGCCGCACCCGCGAGCGCATCGCGCCGCGTTTCCATCGAGGTCGTGCCGGCGTGATCGCCGCGACCCTCGACCCGCACGCGCCCGTGGAAGATCCCCACGATGTCCGAGACGAGCCCCACCGCCTGCCCCGCGCGCTCCAGTCGCGGGCCCTGCTCGATGTGCAGCTCGAGGTACGCGCCGGCGGGCGCCATGAACCGCGCCGCCGTTGGATCGCCGCGTTCGCCCAGCGCGCGGAGCGCCCGGGCGATGCTCACGCCGTTCACGTCGGTGCGCTCGGCCGCTCCCGGCGGAAGGCACCCGAAGGCGGCGGCCGAACCAAAGAGCCCGATGCCGAACCGGGCACCCTCCTCGTCCGCCCAGGCCACGACCTCCACCGGACGACGGAACGTCAGCCCCGCGTCGCACAGCGCCACGACGGCCTCGACCGCACAGACGACGCCGAGGGCACCGTCAAAGCGGCCGCCGTCGGGCACGGTGTCGAGGTGCGAGCCGATGAGAACGGCGGGAGCGCCCCCGGAGGGGCCGAGCCGTGCGACGAGGTTCGCGGCAGGATCGCGGCGGACGACGGCCCCGCGCGCCGCGAGCCAACCGCCAACGAGCTCTCGCGCGGCCTGCTCCTCCCTCGACAGCCCGAGGCGCGTGACGGCGCTGCCGGTACCACCGATGGCGGCCAGGCTGGCAATCCGCTCCGCCAGACGCCCCAGATCGACCCGCAGCCCATCAAAGGATGTGGACAAGTCTGTCATTTCTGTATTGACATCATGGGAGCCGCTGGCTATACGTGTTGGGGGAAGGCGGTGTGGGATGGAGAGCGCGAATTCGGCCGTCGATGAACGCATCATGGCGCATCTCGACTTTGCGCGGGCGGTCGCGACGCGAACGATCGGGTACCAGACGCGGCCGGGCGACCGCGAGGATCTGCTTGCCTGGGGTGCCCTCGGGTTGGTCCAGGCGGCGCGGCGCTACAGAGAGGATGTCGGGGCGACCTTCGCGGCGTACGCCGCGCGACGGGTCCGGGGCTGCGTGCTCGACGCCCTCCGGGCGGCCGATCCGCTGACCCGGAAGGAGCGCCGCGCGTTCCGGGAGGTCGTTCGGCTGCACCCGGACGCCCCCACGCCCCGCGTGGAGCTTTCGCTCGACGCGCTCCTTGAGGAGGGCCGCGCCGGGCCGGAGAGCGTGATGTGGGTCGACGACTCGCCGGTGTCCGCGCTGGGGCGACCCCGGGATGCGCGCTGGCACGGTGTGGCGAGCAAGCTTCGGGGCCTTCCCGCGGCGGAACGGCGGGTCCTCGTGCTCTCGTACGCTCGAGGCCTCACCCTGCGGGAGATCGGGGTGCGCGTCGGGCTGTCGGAGTCGGGTGTCTGCCGGCTGCGCACTCGCGCTCTCGCGCACGTCCGCCGCGCCTGCGCGAATCCGGCGGCGTGAGAGACCTCACCCGCATCGCGCGCTGCCGGGTCGCTCCGGTCGGGCCGCAGGGAATACGTCGCGCCGGGGATGCCGGGCGTGCGACAGTGATGGGCGTGTCTGACCTGCGCCGCGCGCGCTTCGGGCGACTCGTCCGCCGGGCGCTCGCCGACCTTCCGCCTACCTTCGGCGAGCGGATGCGGAATGTGGAGATCGTGGTCGAGGACGATCCCGATCCGGCCCGCTGCGAACCGGGCCAGACGCTGCTCGGCCTCTATGAGGGGGTACCGCTCACGGACCGGTGGGGCGGCGAGCCGTATCTGCCGGACCGCATCACGATCTACCGGCGTCCGATCGAGGCGATGAGCACCAGCCCGCGGATGCAGGCGAAGATCGTGCGCGACACGGTCGTCCATGAGGTGGCGCACCACTTTGGCATCAGCGACGCGCGGCTGTCAGAGCTGGGGCTGGGGGACGGCTGAGGGGGACGGCGCGGTCGCAGAACACGCCGGCGGGGCGGGGTGGCTCGCCGACAAAACTCGCCAAGCTCCAGGTCGACGGCAGGGCGGGTCGCCGCCGCCGCCGGGCTCGACGTCGGCTCGCCACTCCCGCCCCGCCGGCTTCATCGGGATGGTGGCGTTGGGTTCGCTCGGCTCCGGCCCGCGGCCGGTCGTGGACTGACTCAGGAAGTGATGGCGCTGCGCCGTAACTTGGTCAGGGCGGCGGAGATGCCGTCGGCGTCTTCGAACACGGCGGAGCCGGCAACGAGGACCGTCGCGCCGGCTGTTGCGATCCGGCCGGCGTTGGCCGGGGTGACTCCTCCATCGACGCCGAGCTCGGCCCCAAGGCCCTGCGCGGTCAGCGCGGCGCGGACCGCGCGGATCTTGTCGAGACCACTTTCGATGAAGGTTTGGCCGCCAAAACCCGGCCGCACGCTCATCACGAGCACGAGGTCGACTGCGGCGAGGTGCGGGATGACGAGTTCCACCGGCGTTTCGGGGCTGAGCGCGATGCCGGGGCGGACGCCCGCGGCGCGGATCGCGCGCAGGGTCGCCGCCACCGCTGTCGTGGCCTCCACGTGGATCGTGAGGTACGTGGCGCCCGCCTTGGCATAGCGGTCGATCCAGTCTTCGGGGCGCTCGATCATGAGGTGCACGTCGAGCGGCAGCGTGGTCGAGCGCCGCAGGTCCGCGACCATCTTTGGCCCAAAGGTGAGGTTGGGCACGAAATGGCCGTCCATGACGTCGACGTGGACCCAGTCGGCACCCGCGGCCTCAAGGGCCCGGACGGCCTCAGCGAGGCGCCCGAAATCGGCTGAGAGGATCGACGGAGCGAACTTCAGTTCAGTATTACCTCTTTGGTGGCTTGTTTGGGCCAGGAACGGCTGGCATCATAGAGCTACAAACCCACTGAGAGGGGCCCCCCATGTACCGCCCACAGAACCTCCGCGTTCCCGGGCCGACCTTCGTGCCGCAGGCGGTGCTTGCCGCGTCGGCGCGACCGATGATCAACCATCGCGGACCGGAGTTTGCCGCGCTTCTCGCGGGCGTGACCCGTGCGCTCCAGGATTTCCTGCGCACGCAGGGCGACGTTCTCCTCCTCACGTCCTCCGGATCCGGCGGCATGGAGGCCGCGATCGCGAACACGCTCTGCGCGGGAGATCGCGTGCTCTCGTTCTCGAACGGAGCCTTCGGCGAGCGCTTCGCGGCAATCGCAAAAGCGTACGGGGTGGACCTGCGGCGCATCGACGTCCCGTACGGCCGCGCGATCGAGCCCGATCTCGTGCGCGACGAGCTCGCACGCGAGAAGGCCGGTAAGGACGGCGTGCGCGCGGTCATCGTCACGCACAACGAGACCTCCACGGGCATCCTCAACCCGCTGAAGGAGATCTCCGCGGTGGTCCGTGAGGCCGACAAGCTTCTCATCGTCGACTCGGTATCGGGCGCGGGCGCGGCTGAGTTGGAGATCGACGCCTGGGGCATCGACGTTTGCATCACCGCTTCGCAGAAGGCCTGGGGTGCGCCTCCCGGCATCGCGATGGTGACGATGAGCGAGCGCGCCTGGAAGGCGTACGAGCGCTCAACGCTGCCCAAGGCCTACTTCGACCTCATGAGCTACAAGACGAGCCTCGAAAAGGGCCAGACCCCAGCAACGCCCGCGAACACCGTGGTCATTGCGCTTCAGGAGGCGCTCCGGCTCATGGCCGAGGAGGGCCTCGACGCGATCCTGCGGCGGCATCGCGACCTCGCCCGCGCCACGCGGCGCGGCATCGCCGCGCTGGGCCTCTCGCTCTTTGCCGACGAGGCGCACGCCTCGCCGGCCGTCACCGCCTTCCGACCACCGGCCCGGGTGGAGCCGCGGAATCTCATCCGCGTGCTGCGCGACGATTACAACACGATCATCGCCCCCGGACAGGGCAAGATGGACGGTCAGCTCTGCCGCGTCGGCCACCTCGGATTCGTGACGCTCACGGACATCGTCGCCTTCCTCTCCGCGCTGGAGCTCGCGCTCCGCGACTTCAACCAGCCGGTCGAACCGGGCCAGGGGATCGCGGCGGCGCTCCGTGCGTACGGCGAGCAGCAGCAGCTCGCGAAGGCCGCGGTCCCGAGCCGTCGATAGCCACCGTCCGGTAGTCCACGTCGCGGACCCGCTCGCGGCGGAGGGCCTGGCTCTCCTCCGCGATCGATGCGACGTGCGGGTCACGACGGGACTGGGCGAGGCGGACCTCAGCGCGGTTCTCGGCGACGTCGATGCCCTCGTCGTGCGGAGCGAGACCAAGGTCACCGCCGCGGTGCTCGCCGCGGCGCCACGGCTCCAGGTGGTAGGCCGCGCGGGCGTCGGTGTCGACAACATCGATGTGCCTGCGGCCACCGCACGCGGGGTCTACGTTGTGAACGCGCCGCTCGGCAACGTGACCGCGGCGGCAGAGCACGCGCTCACGCTCGCCCTGGCGCTCATGCGAAAGGTCGTCGCGGCGGATGAGAGCATCCGGCGGGGCGAGTGGACACGCTCCAAGTTCATCGGCAACGAGCTGCGCGGCAAGACCCTTGGCCTCGTCGGCATCGGCCGGGTCGGGAGCCTCGTCGCCCGGCGCGCGGCGGCGTTCGAGATGCGAATCATCGCCAGCGACCCGTACGCGACGGAGAGCGCGGCGCGTGCGGCGGGCGTGACCCTCGTCGACCTGGATACCGTGCTTCGCGAATCGGACGTCATCTCGCTCCACACGCCGCTCACGCCCCAGACGGCGAACCTCATTGACAGCACCGCTCTCGCGAAGCTGAAGCCCACCGCCGTTCTCGTGAACTGCTCGCGCGGGGAGATCGTCGACCTGGCAGCGGTCGCTGCGGCGCTCGTTGCGGGCACCCTCGGCGGCGCGGCTTTCGACGTGTTCGCGATCGAGCCGCTGCCGGCCGACTCCCCTATTCGTGCGGCACCGCGCACCCTCCTCACCCCGCACCTGGCCGGATCCACCGTTGAGGCGCAGTCGACCGTTGCGGTGGACGTGGCGCGGCAGATCCTCGACGTGCTCGCCGGGCGACCAGCTTCCGCAGCGGTCAACGCCCCGTGCCCGCCCTCCGACGAAGCCGGTGGTCCCGCCTGGCTGCTCCTCGCTGAACGCCTCGGTGCGCTGGCCGCGCAGCTGCTCGACGCCCGCCCCTCGCGCGTCGACATCGCGTACCACGGCGCGGCCCTCGACCTCCCCACGGAGCCGCTCCGCGCGGCTGTGGTAACGGGTATCTTCCGCGCCTTCAACACCGAGCGCGTGAATCTGGTCAATGCCCTGTCGTTCGCCCATGAGCGCGGTCTGGTCGTGGCCGACCACCGCGAGACAGAGCCCACTCGGTACGCCGCGCTCATCGAGGTGCGTCTGGGACCGACGCGCGTCTCCGGGACCACCGTGGAGGGCGAGCCGCGGATCGTGCGCATCGACGATTTCTGGGTGGACATGCCGGCCGAGGGGCACCTGCTCCTGACCCGGCATACGGACAAGCCCGGGCTGGTCGGGCGCGTGGGGACGCTCCTCGGCCAGCACGATGTGAACATCTCCTCGATGCAGGTCAGTCGCCTGAACCGGCGCGGCGAGGCGCTCATGATCCTCACGCTCGACGACCCGGTACCAGATGCGGTCCGCGACGCGGTGGGAGCGTTCGCGGACGTCGAGGATGTCCGCACCGCGCGGCTCGGTCCACCGGCGGCCTAGCGGGCGCTAGGCTCACCAGATGGAAGCAGTCAGATTCGAGCGTGCGGTCCGCACGGAAACGAGCGAGATCTTCGCGATCTACGGTGGGGCGCGCCGCCTCGGGCGGGTGGACATCCACTACGGGCGGTTCGAGGTGAACGGAACGCTTCTTCTCGAGGTGACCCTCACCGACGACGAGCTGCAGCAGCTCATCGACCAGCTCGACGAGGAGCTCGTCCAGACGCACGACCCGGAGCGCGAGGACTTTCTCGTCACGGTCTTCAAAGCCGAGGAGCTCGGCTTCTACAGCGACGAATTCGAATCGGATGACGATGACGCGTCCGACGACGACGAGCCTGAGGACCGACGCGCGAACTAGCGGACCGCGCGACCTCGCAGCGCGTGACCGGCCCGCTCGAGGCGCTCCCGATGCGCCGGATGCGCGATGTCGATGAGCATGCGGGCCCGCTGACGCAGGCTCGCGCCCCGCAGATCGGCCGCCCCGAACTCGGTGACCACCACGCCGACGTCGCTGCGCGCGGTCGTGACAGGACCCGAGAGCCGGTCGACGATCCGGCTGGCGTTGCCACCCGCGATGGAGGGAAGGGCGATGATCGCGCAGCCGCCCCGCGAGGCGTTGGCGGCGCGGATGTAGTCGACCTGACCACCAACGAGGCCGACGGCGTCCTTGCCCACGGCCTCCGCATTCACCTGTCCGGTGAGATCGACCTCGACGGCCGAGTTGAGCGCGACGAACCGCTGGAGCCGGCTGACGACGTCGAACCCGTGCGTGCGCGAGACGGGCGCCATCAGGAGACCTGGATTCCGGTCGGCAAAGTCATACAAGCGCTTCGTGCCGATAAGCAGGCACGTCGTGGTCACCCCTGTGTCGACGTCCTTGTGCTCGTTCGTCACGGCGCCGGATTCCATGAGGTCCGCGACTCGATCGCCAACGACGCCCGAATGCACGCCCAGCCCGCGGCGACCCTTGAGGCTCGCCAGGATGGCCTCCGGGATCACGCCGAGTCCGATCTGAAGGGTCGCCCGCTCAGGAATGAATGGCGCCACGTGTGCGGCGATAGCACGCTCGACCTCGCCAAAGGGCGCGGGCGCGAGCTCCACCGGAGCGCGCGAGACGTCGACGAACGCATCGATGTCTTCGTCGCGGAGCGGCTCCGCGCAGCGCGTTGCGGGCACCTGGTCGTTGAGCTCGGCAACGACCACGCGCGCGCGACCGATCGCGCCGCGGACGTAATCGCTCGAGAGCCCGAGGCTGTACTCGCCGGAGCGGTCGGTGCGCGACGCCTGGACGAGCACCACGTCGACCTGGATCCGCCCGTCGCGCATGAATGCATCGACGGTGGTCATGTGGAGCGGCGCGACGTCGAGAACGCCCGCGCGGGCGAGGCGGCGCGCCGAACCCGCGCCGCCCAGCCCCACGAACTCGACGGTGTCGGCCTGCTCCGGCTGGACCGTCATGGAGAAGTTGACGCCCAGGAAGACGCGGAACGCCCCGATCCGTTGCCGCTGCGCGAGGAGCGGCTGGGTGAGCGACAGCGCCTCACCGCAGCCCTGGCCCCAAACGACGAGGTCGCCGGGCCGCACGAAGCGCGTGAAGTCGAGTTCCGCGGCGTCCAGGCGCTCCACGTCATACGTTGTAGCGGAACATCGCTCGGGAGGTCGTTCGCATGGGACCGCTGAAGGGCACCAAGGTCGTCGAGCTGGCGGGGATCGGACCCGCGCCGTTCTGCGCGATGCTCCTTTCCGACATGGGCGCGGAGGTTCTTCGCATCGATCGCACCGAGGCGACCGATCTCGGCGTGCGCATCGACCCGCGATTCAACCTCCTGAACCGCGGGCGGCGATCCGCGGCGGTCGACCTCAAGCTTCCCGAGGGCCTTGCGACCGCGAAGCGTCTGGTGGCGCAGGCGGACGTGCTCATCGAGGGCTTCCGACCCGGCGTCACCGAGCGGCTCGGCCTGGGACCCGACGCCTGCCTCGCGTTCAATCCACGGCTCGTCTATGGCCGCGTGACCGGCTGGGGCCAGGATGGGCCGCTGGCCTCCGCGGCCGGCCACGACATCAACTACATCGCGCTCGCCGGCGTCCTCGCGGCGATGGGCACGAAGGGCGGACCGCCGGTGCCGCCGCTCAACCTCATCGGCGACTACGGCGGGGGGGCACTCTATCTCGCGTTCGGCATCGTCTGTGCACTGCTCGAGGCGCGCACCTCCGGCTACGGCCAGGTGGTGGACGCGGCGATGGTGGACTGCGCCGCGTCGCTTATGACCAGCGTCTTCGGGCACGACGCGGGCGGCGGCTGGACCGACGCCCGCGGATCGAACGTCACCGACGGCGGAGCGCCCTGGTATGGCGCGTACGAAACGGCCGACGGCGCCTTCGTGAGCATCGGCGCGATCGAGCCAAAGTTCTACGCCGAGCTCCTCCGCCTGCTCGGACTCGCGGGTGAGTCGCTCCCCCCACAACACGACCGCTCCGGCTGGCCCGCGCTCCGCGAGCGATTCGCCGAGGTCCTGAAGCGCAGAACGCGTGAGGAGTGGCGCACGGTCCTCGAGGGGACCGAGGCCTGCTTCGCCCCGGTGCTCTCGGTGCGCGAAGCGCCGCTCCATCCGCACAACGTCGCCCGCGGGACATTCATCGAGGTGGACGGCGTCACCCAGCCCGGACCGGCGCCCCGTTTCAGCCGGACCGCCCCGGAGGTGCGCAGCGGACCGGCGCTCCCCGGGCAGCACACCGACCAGGTGCTCGCGGACTGGGGCTTCGCCTCCGAGGAGCTCGTGGCGCTCCGGACCGCCGGCGCGATCCGCTGACCGGCCGGCGCGCGAACTAGGCGAGGAAGGTAGCGCGCAGCCCTTCGCTGAGATCGCGCGTGCGCCACCCCAGCTCGCGCTCGGCCTTTGCGCTCGTCGCAAAGTAGGTGACGGCGTCCGTCGCCGATCTGAGCTCCCGAAGCGCGGGTGTGAGCATGAGCAGCGGGCGCAGCGGCCATGCCGAGACCCGGAGCGGCGGCCGGCGAGGCGTGCGAGAAGTCGGACCGCGGCACCGAGCGTGAGGTTGGGTCCGCCGAGGATGTACGACTCGCTGATCCGTCCGTTCGCGAGTGCGAGGGTGACACCGGCGGCGCAGTCGTCGACGTGCACGAGCGAAAGACCGAGGTCGTCAAAGGTGATGAGCGGAAGTCGGCCGCGTACGACCCGCGCGAGGACCGCGCCGACCCCGGAGTGGTCCCCCCGGTCCGAAGAGCTGACCCGGCTGCACGATCACCAGCGGCAGGCCGCCGGCCGTCGCCTCGAGCGCGAGCGTGTGGGCGCGGGTCTTGGTCCGGTCGTAGTACGAGGTCCATTCGCCGGTGCGCACGAACTTCTCGTCGGCGGTGGCGCCGTGCGTGTCACCAAAGACGGCGACGGTCGAGACGTAGACGACCTTCGCGAGGCCCACGGTGCGCGCCGCGCCAAGGACGCGGGCGGTGAGATCGACGTTGCCCTCCTGCAGCACGTGGCGGCGCGCCCTGGAAATGCCGACC
>SHYN01000046.1 GCA_009692785.1 Chloroflexota bacterium
AGCGGGCGGCCATCGCGTAGGCAGCGGGCAACCACCGCGTATGGAGCGGGCGGCAGGGTCGACGGGAGGCGACTTCGAGCGAGGGAGGCCCTCCCAGCGACCGTTACAACACATCACGGATGGGCGACCGAGTCCGAAGACGCCGACCAGAGACACGCCGACTGCGGCTGAACGCACACCGCCGCCCGCGGGCTGCAGGCGACCGGCCGCCCGCGGGCGGCGCGTAGAGTCGAGTCGTGGAGCCAGACCGCCGGTCCACCATCCTCGCAGCAGCCCGGAAGGCCGTCGGTCGCCGCGGTTACTCGGCGACCTCGATGCGCGACATCGCGGGCGAGGCGGGCGTCGCGCAGGGACTCATCCACTACTACTACGCGACCAAGGATGCGCTTCTCGTCGCGGTCGTCCGCGCGATGCTCGACGAGCAGCTCGTGAGGCTGCGGAAGCGCCTCGACGCGGTGCGCGGTCCGTCCCGGGCGCGCGCACAGGCCGGCCTGGCGGCCGCGCGCGACAAGACGCTTGGCGACAAGCGGCAGTGGCGACTCTTCTTCGAAGTTCTCGCCGCCGACTCGCGCGGGGGCCGCGGGAAGCTCGCCGAAGCGTTCGCCGAGCGGCGAGCGCTCGTGAGCGACGTGGTGGCGGAAGCGCGCGGTCGCCGCGACGCGGCGTCGGTGGCGCTTCTCGTCGACGCGGTCATGCTCGGTCTCGCAGCCGAGCGCCTCGCCGGCGCCGGGGACGCCGACATCGAGGCTGCGTACGATCTCTTCACGCGAATGGTCGACACGGAGGGAAACCCTTGACCGATCGGGACGAGCGCGCCTTCTCGCTGATGGACGATGCGGCCACGATCTCGGCGATCACGCGGCGCGTTCCGGCGGAGCGGTTGCGGTCGATCGCGTTCGGTGACTGGTCGTGGCTCGACCTTATCGGCCACGTGGCCGATACGGCAGAGCTGTTCGCCGCGCGGCTGCGGCGGATCGTCGACGAGAACGAGCCGGCGCTTCCGAACATCGACACCGACGGCTGGGTCGCCGAGCGACGCGCGTCGCGCAACCCGATCGAATGCGCGCGGAAGGTCAAGGAGCAGCACCTGCGCATCGTCCAGCTTCTCGATACCCCTGGTGCCGTGACGCGGACCGGCGTTCACAGCATCCACGGTCGGGTCGACGGCGGCTGGATCGCCGACTATCAGCTCCGGCACTCCCGCGAGCACACCCTCGAGCTTTCGAAGGCGTTCCCGCCCGTCTGAGGCCGGGCGATCACGGTCGCGACGGCGAGAGCGGTGAGATCTGCATGCTGGCGATGGCCCAGCCGTCGGCGGCTGTCGCGAGCCGAATGCCCACCGCGGACGAGTCTAGGTAGTGCGCCGTACGTCTAGCGCGGGAGTGCGAGACCCACTGCGAAGAGCGCGCCGAAGAGCAGCTGGAGCCGCGCGGTGTCGCGGAGCGCGAGGTTGAGCGGCCGACCCACCGTGGTGTTGATGCGGGTGATGAGGCCCCGGGCGAGCGGCGCGGTGAGCCAGGGGAGAAGGCCTGCGGGAGACCACAGCCCAAGAGCCGCGCCGATGAGCGGCACGGCGTAGGCGATGGCCAAGAGGGCGACGTACTCGGCGCGCGTCGCGCGGGGTCCGATGATCACGGCGACGGTGCGCTTTCCTGCCGCCCTGTCCTGCTCGATGTCGCGGTAGTTGTTGATCACGAGGATCGCCGTGATGAGACACCCCACGGGGACAGAGGCCAGGAGCGCGGCTGGTGTGACCACGCCGGTGGAGAGGTACGAAAGGGTCGCGACCGGGATCACGCCGAAGAAGAGAAAGCACACCGGATCGCCGAGACCGTGGTAGCCGTAGGGCCATGGCCCGCCGACATAGGTCAGCGCCGCGAGCAGCGAGGCAAGGCCCACGACGACGACCGGGAGACCACCCACCGACAGGAGGTAGATGCCCGGGAGCACGGCCAGCCCGAACGCGACGAGGGTCGCGGCGGCGATCTGGCCCTCTGTGACCACGCCGGTCGCGGTGGCGCGCGGCGGGCCGAGCCGGTCGGTGCGGTCGGCGCCCTTCTGGAAGTCGAAGAGATCGTTCGCGTAGTTCGCACCGATCTGGATGAGCACCGCGCCCGCGAACGCAGCGGCGAACACGACCCCGTCGAGCTTCCCCGCGCCCGCGGCCACGCCGGCCCCCACGAGGACCGGGGTGATCCCAGCGGGGAGCGTCTGAGGGCGCGCCGCCCTCACCCAGGTTGCGAGGGTCGGGCGCCTTTGATCGGCTGGATCAGCCAAGATCAGCCAAGATCAGCCGAGGCGCTTCGTCCAGGCAACGAGCGCGGCCACGAGCCCCGCGACCTGCTCCTTCGTTCGCTCATCGGTGAGGTTCGCGGCATCGTCGAACTTCTCCTTGGCGTTGTTCACGAAGACCCACGGTTGCACGAGCGTGAGCGAGTCGGTGAAGATGAGGGTCTGACGGAGCGCGTTCTGCGCCCGCGTCGTGCCCCAGGGCCCGGTCGTCGCGCCGAGGATGGCGACCGGCTTCTGCTTCAGGACGTTCCGCGCCGGCGGCCGTGAGCACCAGTCGATCGCGTTCTTGA
Source organism: Chloroflexota bacterium (assembly GCA_009692785.1). Lineage (GTDB taxonomy): Bacteria > Chloroflexota > Limnocylindria > P2-11E > P2-11E > SHYN01. The sequence goes on from SHYN01000046.1 coordinate 2,583, forward strand.
GTCCTCCCGGGATGCCCCAGTTGTACTCCGGTGTTGCAATGAGCACCGCGTTTGCGCCGTGGACCCGCTTCTTGAAGAGTGCGACCGACGCAGGTTCCGCTTCCTCGAGGTCCTCGTTGAAGAGCGGGAGATCGACCTCAAGGATCTCGATCGTCACCTCGGCGGGCGCCGTGGCCTGCGCTGCGCGGAGCAGACCCCGGTTGTACGACGCGTGCCGGAGACTCCCTGACATCGCGGCGATGCGAAACGTGTCGGTCATCAGATACCTCCCAGAAAGTTGCCCGATACCCCATGGTTCACGCGTTCATCCAAAAAGTAGTCCGACCTCCGTAGCGATGCAGAGGGAGTTGCCCTTGCTCCGCCGACTCACGCCTTCGTCCCAGAAAGTGGCTGGATGCTCCGCAGCGCCTCCTCGCGGACGAGAACGCGCGCGCGGTCGCGGAGCTCGTGGAACCGCGCACTCGACATGATGCTTGCCTCGCGGGGGCGGGGCAGGTCCACGGTCAGGGTCTCCTTGATCCGGCCGGGGCGCGCGGTCATGACGCAGAGGCGGTCGGCGAGGAAGACCGCCTCGTCGAGGTCGTGGGTGATGAAGAGCGCGGTGCGCGGCCGCCGCTCCCAGAGCGAGACCAGGAACTCCTGCATCAGCACGCGCGTCTGCGCATCCAGCGCGCCAAAGGGCTCGTCCATGAGGAGTACCGGCGGGTCGAGCGCGAGCACTCGGGCGATCGCGACCCGCTGGCGCATCCCGCCGGAGAGCTCGGCCGGGTAACGGCGGCGGAAGAGCAGGAGGCCCACCGCTTCGAGAAGCTCGTCGGTCCGGGCCTTCACCTTGTCGGCCTCCTTCGCGGGGAGCGCGCGCAGGCCGAACGCGATGTTCTCGTCCACCCGGAGCCAGGGAAACAGCGCGAGGTCCTGGAAGACCACGCCGCGATCTGGTCCCGGCCGCTCCACCGCGCGACCATCCACGGTCACGGTGCCCGACTCCGGCTTCGTGAACCCGGCGATGAGGTCGAGTGCGCTCGTCTTCCCGCAGCCCGAGGGCCCGAGGAGGGTGGTGAACGTCCCCGCCGGGAGGGCGAGATCGAAGCCATCGAGCGCGACCACCGCGTCGCCTTCCGAGCCAAAGACCTTGCGCACGCGGTCGAGCCTGACCTCAGCCACCGATGGTCTCCAGCCGGTTCCAGGCGAGGGCGCGTGCGCGAACCGCCAGGAGGAGCCGGTCCGAGAGGTAACCGAGGAGCCCGATCGTCACCATGCAGGCGAGCATCACGTCGGGCCGGAAGAACTGGTACGCGTCGATCAGAAGGTAGCCGAGCCCACTCTTGACCGCGATGAGCTCCGAGACCACGACGAGGACCCAGGCGACGCCGAGCGACAGGCGGAGGCCGGTCCAGATCGCCGGCTGTGCCGCGGGGAGGATGATCCGGGTCACGAGCGATGCGCCGCTCACGCCGAGCATGCGTCCCGCGCGGACGAAGCGCGACCCCACCTCCTTCACGCCGAACGAGGTATTCACAAGGGTGGGGAAGAGCGCGCCGAGCGCGATGAGGAACACCGCCGGCTGGTCGGAGATCCCGAAGAAGAGGATGGAGAGCGGCAGGAACGCGGTGATCGGGATGTTCCGGAGCACCTGGAGCGTGGGGTCCACCGCTCGTTCCACCGTTCGTGAAAGACCGATCGCGGTGCCGAGAGCCACGCCGAGGACGGTCGCGATCGTGAATCCGGCGAGCACGCGGGTGACGCTCGCCGTGAGATGGCGCCCGAGGGTGCCCGAGTAGCGTCCGGACTCGCCGCTCGCGCCGGTCGCTAGGTCCCAGAGGGTCGCGAGCACCTGGAGCGGTCCGGGGAGGAGGGCGCGCTTTACGAGGCCGAGGTCTCCGGCGAGCTGCCAGAGGAGGAGGATGGCGATGGGGAGTGCCGCGTAGTTCGCGAAAAGGCGCGCTCGGTCGCGCCCTACCACGTCCCCACGTCGGCGAGACTCCTGCCACTGGCCTTCGCGAGGAACGACAGATCGACGTAGTCCGCGATCTTGGCCTGGAGGTCGTCCTTATGGAGTCCGAGATCGCGCATGACGCGCTCGGTGCCGCGGATGGCGTTCAGATCCACCCGGTGATCGAAGGTGAGGAATTCGTACGACTTCTTCACGACGGCTTCGGGGAGCTCGCTGTACTTGACCTCGCGCGCGAGCCCACGCGTCGGGTCATCGGCGATGTTCTTCATCGCCTGGTAGTGGGCGGCGACGATGTCCTGCATCTCGTCCGGCCGTTCCTTGACCAGCTTGCGGGTCGTCACGAAGCCGACATCGAAGAAGCCCAGTGGCGTTGCCTTGGCGTGGAGGAAGAGCCGCGCCTTGTTCTGGACGATCGCCTGTGCGCCGAAGAGCGCGAGCGCGGCGGCCATGTCGAGCTGCCCGGCGTCGAGGGCGTTGGCGGCCTCGGCGAAGGGCACGTTCACGACCTCGAGGTCCTTGTCGCCGTCGATGCCCGCGGCCCGGAGCTGCTGGAGGAGCGAGATGTGCTGGAGCGACCCGGTCGGCACGCCGATGCGGAACGGCTTGCCCGCGGCCTTACGGGTGGCCGCGGCGGCCTTCACGCTGGACCAGTCACCCGGTTGCACGGCAGCCGTTGTGCCCTGGAGATAGGTGATGTAGCCGCCGGCGTAGCCGCAGACCATCACGAGATCGACCCCGAGCGCCATCGCCTGGATGAGCTGCACCTTGGTGGGCGCCGCGAGCAGGATGTCGCCGGTCGAGAGCGCTTGCAGGAGCGCCCTGCCGTCGGGGAAGAACGAGACATCGAACTTCACGCCGTTCATCGGACCGACATCGTCGTACTGGGGAACGAGATTCCCGAGCTGCCGAGTGAGGTGACCCACCTTGAGCGTGCGAACGGGCTTCGCGCTGGGGCTGGGGCGCGTGGTGGCTGCGGGGGCTGCGGGGGCGCTGGCTGAGGCGGGCGCCTGCGCCACCGGTGCGCATGCGGCAAGCCCAAGGCCGGCTGCGGTGAGACCGCCGAGGCGGAGGAGCCTGCGGCGCGTGAGAGTGATCGGCGTTCGCACTGGCGGGGTAGCCGCCTCGCCATTATTTGATCGCATGATCAAATCATACGACCTCCGGCCGGGAGGGCGGGATCAGCGGAGCGGGACGACCTCCCTCCAGGCCGGGACCTTGGTGGTGAGCCCCAGTGCCCTGATCTTCGGCTCGAGGGCCCGCTGCGCCTCGGGGTCGCCGTGGACGATGAACACGGTGCGCGGGAAGCCCGGGTCGCCCGCCTTCTTGCCCTTCGCGAACCGGCCGATCCAGGCGAGGAGCTCGGACTCGTCGGCGTGCGCGGAAAAGCCGCTGATCGAACGGATCGTGCAGCGGACCTCTCGCGATTCACCCATGAGGGTCACCGTCTTCACGCCTTGCTGGAGGTGGGACCCAAGGGTGCCCTGGCCCTGGTAGCCGACGAAGAGGATGACCGCGCTGGGGTCGTCAATGAGGTCGCGGAGGTGGTAGAGCACGCGGCCCCCCGTGAGCATCCCGTTCGACGCGACGATGAGATAGGGCCGCGGCGCGTCCCTGATCTTCTTCGAAGCCTCCACATCGCTGGTCACGACCGCGCCGGGGTAGTCGAGAGGATCACCCGTTCGCGCGAGGAGCGCCTTCGTCTCGTCGTCGAAGTACTCGGCATGGTGGCGGTAGATCTCCGTCGCCTTCGAAGCCATCGGCGAATCGAGGTAGAGCGGGAGATGGGGGATCGCCCCACTCTCGATGAGGCGGTCGAGCTGGAAGACGACCTCCTGCGTGCGGCCGATCGCGAAGGATGGTACGAGCATCACTCCCTTGCGCTCGGCGACCAGGCGCACCGTCTCGCTGAGGACCCGGAGGGCCTCGGTTTCCGGCTCATGCTCGCGTCCGCCGTAGGTCGACTCGACGACGATGTGGTCAGCGGCGGTGAGCGCCGTGGGGTCGCGGATGATCGGCGTGTCGTTGCGGCCGAGGTCGCCGGAGAACACGATCGTGGTGTCCGTGCCACCCTCGCGCACGGTCAGCCGGATCATCGCCGAACCGAGGATGTGCCCCGCGTCGAAGAGCGTGCCGCGGATGCCGGAAGCGACGGCGAACTCGGCGGAGTAGGCGAGCGGTTTGAAGAGCGCCATCGTGCGAACGACGTCCGCCTCGAGATAGAGCGGCGCTCCCATGTCGAGGTGAACGTGAGGCGTTTGCGCGCGGAGCAGCGCTTCGGGGTCGGTCCCCTCCGCGGCCGCGAGCGCCGCGTCCAGGGCCTTGTGCCCGCGCCGCTCGTCGCGCGCGGCACGCGCGGGATCGCGCCGCGCGCGACGCGCCGTGCGGTCCGCGAACTCCTGTTGGAGCTTCGCCGAGTCGATGAGCACGAGGTTCGCGAGCTCGAGCGTGCCCTTGGTCGCGAAGATCGGGCCCTTGAAGCCCTCCGCGACGAGGTGGGGAATGAGCCCGCAGTGGTCGAGGTGTGCGTGGGTCAGGATGAGGGCGTCGATCTCCTTGGGGTCGAAGGCGAAGGGCACGCGGTTGCGCGCCGATTCGTTGGGGCTTCCCTGGAACATGCCGCAGTCGACGAGCACCTTGGCGCGGTCGGTGACCAGGAGGTACTGCGAGCCGGTGACGGTGCTCGCGCCGCCGAGAAAGCGCAGCTCCATTCCGCTCATACTGACGGCATGTTCGGACCCGTGCTGAAGGGTGAGGGTGTGACCCTGCGACCCCCCGACGAGACCGACCCGGAGCGGTTTGTCGTCTGGCTTGCCGACACCGAGGTCACGCGCTACCTCCTGCGTCCGTTCGCTGTGGCGATCGAGCAGGAGCGCGAGTGGTTCAAGAGCACGGGCGAGTCGAAGACGACCGTCTACTGGATCGTCGAGGCGGAGGGCCGGGCGATCGGTTCGACCGGGATCCACGACATCGACTGGCTCAACGCGAACGCGACGACCGGCACGGTGATCGGCGACCGCTCCGCTTGGGGCAAGGGCTACGGCTCGAAGACGATGCGGCTGCGGACCGCATATGCGTTCGAGCAGCTGAATCTCCACAAGCTCTCGTCGAGCGCCTTCATGGAGAACGAGCACAGCAAGCGCGCGCTCCAGAAGGCCGGCTACCGTGAGACCGGGGTCGAGCGGGAGCACCTCTGGAGGGACGGACGCTGGCACGATCACTGGCGCTGCGAGATCCTCCGCAGCGACTGGCAGCGCTCGGCGGGGCGAGTACCCTGACGGACGCATGAAGCGGCCACTCGCCATCCTGCTCGTCGTCATCGTTGCCGCGGGCGTCTTCCTTTACTACCCGCGCGCCACGGGGACCTCCGCCGCGAACGCCGCAACGATCGCGGTCTTCAAGGGCGACGTGGACTCCCAGCACGGCTCCGCCGCGTTCGAGCCGGCGCTCGACGGCGACGTCATCGCGGCGGGCGACGTCGTGCGCGCGAACAGCACCGGCCGCGCCGTCCTCTCGTTCTTCGACGGCTCATCGCTGACGCTCGAACCCGGGGCGCTGGTCAAGGTGAACGCGCTCGCCCGGACCGCCGGCGACGGGCTCCAGGTCGACCTCGAGCAGGTCATCGGCACGACCTGGGCCTCGGTCGAAAAGCTCAAGACCCCCGACTCGAAGTTCCAGCTCAAGACGCCGACGTCCACCGCGGTCGTGCGGGGCACCTCGTTCGTGACGACGGTCGAGGTCGTGAATGGTCAGACGATCACCACCATCAGGACCGCGGAAGGCGAGGTCGTCGTGCAGGCCGTCTCCGGGGGGCCGCCGGTCACCGTCGGCGCCAACCAGCAGACCCAGGTCACGCAGAACGCTCCGGCGTCGCCGCCGGTCGATCAGCCGCCCACGCCGCGGCTGCGCTTCACCGGGACCGCGGGGATCGGGTTCGTGGTCAGCGACCCGCGCGGTCTCTCGTGCGGCTCGACCGGCGGCGCGACCACGCGTCAGATCCCGCGCTGCATCGTGACCGGCGGCGTCGCCGAGATCGGCGATGTCGTCGCCGGCACCTACACGATGGTCCTCACCGCCGCCCAGGCGGCGCCGAACGCGCAGGTGCAGGCGGAAGGATTCCGCGGGCAGACCCGTGATTTCGGTGTGACCTTCACCCGCACCCTCGCTCTCGGAGATCTCGTGCGCACCTCGCTGCCGATCACCATCGCCGCGGGTACCAGCGTGCTGGGCTCGAGCGCCTTCGGGGCGGCCGAGCTCGTCACGAGCGTCTGTGGCGCTGAGGCGGTCGGACGGGTGTTCTCGGCCGGCACCCTCGTCCAGCGCGAGACCGCGCTCCGCGCCTTCGCGCTGGCGAGCAAGGGTCAGGCCGCGTCGTTCGTCGCCCTCGCGACCGAGCTCACGGCGGAAGCGGACAGCGGCCTCCGGCAGCTTCGTGGCTCGCCGGTCACCGTGACCGGGATGGCGATCACCGCCGACAACGCCGGCCTGCACCTCACGGCGACCGCCGTGGCCGGTCCGATCACCGTCCCGGCAAAGTCGGACATCATCGCCGGCGCGAGTGGCGGAACGCTCCTCATGAAGGTGCGCGCCCTCGATCTCGGCCCGGTCCTCGCGCCCGTCAAGGACCAGCTGATCGGCGCGATCGAGCGGAGCCTGAACGACTTCGCCGCCTCCCTGCCGCTCGCCGTGGACCGCGTCACGTTCCGGAGGAGCTGCATGGCGATCAGCGGCACGACCCGCTGACCTTCCCCTAGGCCTGGTACCCAAGAGCGATCAGGCGCGTACCGCCTGGCGGCCGA
>SHYN01000047.1 GCA_009692785.1 Chloroflexota bacterium
CGAGGGTGAGCCATCGGCGCTGCTTCATGTCGTCACTCCCAGTTTGTCGTGAGGTCGGGTCGGACGGACACGCGCGCGGACGGTCATCGCGCATTGTACCGTGCTCCCATCGACCTCCCGTTCGATCCAAGTCTTGTCTTCGGACCGCTGCGCACGACCTGGCACGCCCTTCTCACGGCCGGCGGGCTGTTCGTCGGCGTCCGCCTGCTGGCGTCGCGGGCGACGCTCGATATCGCCTGGTCCGTTGGCCTGGCCGGTGCCGCGAGCGGTCTTGTGGGCGCTCAGCTCTTCCCTGTGGTCGACTACTGGGCCGACTACGCACGCGACCCTGGCGCGATCCTCAACCTCTCTTCGCGGTCTGGCTGGCGCTTTACGGCGCGATGCGGTTCGCGGTGACCTTCCTCCGGATCGACGCGCCGATTTCCGGTCTGGGGCTGACCCAGGCCCAATGGCTCGCGCTCGGCTTCGTCGCCGCCGGTCTGCTCGTGCTGGCTCGGCGCCCGGCGCCCCGCTGACGGCCGCGACGGCCTCGCCCAGGCTGCCAGCCTGGCGCAACGCGGTTACTATCCGCCTCGTACCGGCGCGGCAGGCCGCGCCGACAAAGGAGGCAACGTGCAGGCCGTGAAGATCTTCAAGAACGCCGCGATCGCCGTCGTGCTCACGCTGGCACCGCTCGCCGGCGCGCAACCAGCGGCGGCAGCGCCCGGCTTCCACGCCGCATTCTTCTCGGAGAGCGCTTTCCTCACGCTCTCGCCGGGGCAGACCGGTCAGTTCTCGGTCGGCTACACGAACACCGGCGACGAGGCCTGGTCCAAGGGAAAGACGGCCAAGGAGGCGAGCCTCCATACCGCGAGTCCGCTCGACAATCCCCTCGACTTCACCGCCGGCTGGGCCGTGGGCTGGGCCGCCCCCAACATCTACGCCAAGCAGGCGAACGATCTCGTCGCGCCCGGGCAGGTCGGCTTCTTCGTCTATTCGGTGAAGGTCCCGGCCGCGCAGGGCTATGGCACGAAGATCTTCTACGGGCGCCCGGCAATCGACGGGGTCGGCCTGATGGAGGACTACGGCTATTACCAGGTGGTCACGATCGCGGGCGCCGTCGCGATCACGAGCGTTTCGCCGACGAGCCCGAGCACGAACAACAAGCCGACGCTCAACGGCAACGGCGCGGGCGTATCCGAGATCGTGACGATCACCGACGGCGCCTCGGGGCCGACCGTGGGCACGGCGACCGCTGACGTGAACGGCGTCTGGTCCACCACGCTCACCTCGTCGCTCACCGCGGGGACGCACACCCTTTTCGCCTCCACCTTGACCAAGGGCCAGAGCTCGGGCTCCTTCTACACCGTGAGCCCCACGACCGGGCCGGTCATCGTGAACGCCTACGCGACGACGCTCACGTCCCTCACGGTGACCTTCAGCGATGTCATCAAGTGCGCGAGCGCGACGGGGCGCAACGACCTCCTCAACATCAACAACTACTTCGTCAACCTCACGCTCACCGGCGCGCTCGGCCCGACGATCTCGAGCGTCGTCGCTTCCACCGACTGCACCCAGGCGACCATCACGCTGGGCAGTTCGCTGGCCGTCGGGAAGTCCTACGCCCTGATCGGCTACTTCTTCCAGAACGGGAGCGGCAGCACGCTCGACCCATCGGGCAACACCGCCGCATTCAGCATCGGCGCGCCGTCGCTCAGCGCCTGGGAGGGCAAGCAGGACGGCAACCTCACGCTCACCTTTAATCGCAGCATGTCGACCTCCGGCGGTACGACCGGCTCATACTCGGTCCTCAACCCGTCCAACTACACGGTCGACGCGGTCACCGCGGCGACCACCACCACCGTGACCTGCATCGTCAGCAGCCTGAATGGCTGCCTCAGCGTGCGACTCCTCTTCACGGGCGGCAGCGGGCTCTCCGTCCTCGGAGCGACGGGGACCGTCCACACCGTCGATATCCTGAACGTGACCGACGCGATCTCCGGCGGCCAGACGATCACGCCGAGCCCGACGAGCCGGCAGATCGCCACGATCTCCTAGCCGACCGTTCACCAGCATTCATGACGAAGGGCGGCCGCAAGGCCGCCCTTCGTCATGCCGCAGCGATCGGCAGGACGATGTATGTCGTGATGTATTACGATGATCGCGGAATGAAGCGCATGGTGCGCAAGCAGGTGTACATCGAGCCGCGCCAAGAGCGGTTCCTCAAGCGGCGGGCCCGCGAGCTGGGCGTGACCGAAGCGGAGCTGATCCGCGACGGCATCGAGTTGCTCGACTCAGCCCGCCCAGCCGGAGCCTCCCGGGGATCAGCGCTGAAGGCGTTCTTCGGGGTGATCGATGCGCGCATGCGCCTGCAGGTGCCACAGACCGGCCGCGATTGGACCCGGGAGGATCTCTACGAGGAACGCCTCGCGCGCCACGCTCGTTGACACCAACGTCCTCGTCTATCCACACGATCCGCGCGACGAGGCCAAAGGAGCCAGGGCAACGGATGTCCTGCGTCGCCTCCTGGCGGTCGAGCGCGCCGCGGTGAGCGTTCAGTGCCTGACCGAGTTTTACAGCGCCACGACGCACCGACTTCCCGAGCCGCTCGCCCCTCGGGTCGCGCTCGAGCAGGTCGGACGTCTCGTCCAGTCCTGCCACGTGCTCGACCTCACGCCCGCGATCGTCCTCGAAGCCTGCCGCGGGAGCGCGGAGCATCGGCTCTCCCTCTGGGACGGCCTCATCTGGGCGTCGGCAAAGATGAACGGCGTGCCCTACGTCCTCACCGAGGACGCCGAGCACGGCCGATTCCTCGAGGGCGTCACATACCTGAACCCCTTCGATCCCCGTTTTGACCTCGCACCACTCTTGGCCTGAGCCACCGCCGCGTGTTCCATGACGCAAGGCCGACGGGCCGGCGCGGTGGCGCGGCGCGGTGGCGCGGGAGTTCGCTCCTCAGCGCAGGAGCTCGATCGTCCCCAGCGCCCGGTCATCCAGGGTGGAGCCACCGATGAGCCAGGTGCCACCGGCCGCCGTGATCGCACTGCCCGCGGCGCGTCCGGCGCGCGCCGGCGGACCCGCGCTCCAGGTCGCGGTCCGGGGATCCCAGCGCTCGGCGAGCGCGGTCGGCACGAAGCCGTCCCCCGAATCCGGGCGGAGGAAGCCGCCGACGAGCACCACCGAGCCATCCTCCTGGAGCGCCGCCTGCGCGTACATGCGCGGCGCCGCGAGCGATCCGGCAAAGACGAAGATGCCGGCCCGGGCGTCGTAGCGCTCCGCGGTCCCCGCGGCGGCACGCTGGCCGCCGGCGAGAAGCACATCGCCGTTCGGGAGCTGGACGGCGCTGCCGAGCGCGCGCGCGACGATGAGGAGCGGCCCTTCACGCCAGACGTTCTGGGTCGGGTCGAAGAGGAACGAGGTGTCGGTCGGCAGGCCCGGCTCGTCGAAGCCACCCGCAACGAGCACCCGGCCATCGGGGAGCGTCGCGATGGCGAACTGCGAGCGCCCGCGGGGGAGCGGAGCGACAAGGCTCCAGCGGTCGCTCCGTGGGTCGTAGACCTCGACCGCGCGAATGAACCGCGGTCCATCGTGACCCCCCACGACGAGAAGCCGGCCGTCGTGCAGGACGGTCGCCCCGTGATCTGAGCGGGCATTCACCGGTTGGCTGATGCGCACGTATCCGGACGACCACGGGTCGAACGCCGTCGCGACGGCCTGCGTCGTCCAGCCACCATTCTGACCACGCGACACGCCGCCGACCGAGATCACGAGGTCATTCGGAAGAACGGTGAGCGACTGCCAGAGGCGGCCGCCGTCCGGTGTGTCGAGCGGCGTCGCCCGCCCGGTGCGCGGGTCGAAAAGCTCGCTCCGCGTCCGGACCACGCCGGCGGCGTCGCGGTCGAGTCCGCCCTCGATGAGGATGCGCCCATTCGCCACGAGCGCGGCCTGCGCGTACGTGCGCGGGCCGTCGAGCGTCGCAGCATCGCTCCACTGCGGCTGCTCCTTTGGGAGAGCGGAGCCCGCGAGCCCGAGACCAGCAAGCAGTCCGGCGGCAAAGCCGACGCCGAGCGCCGCTAGCCCACGCGTGCGGGCACCTCGGCGGGGGGCACGCCCTGATCGCTGAACCACGAGACACCCTCGCGGACGAGATCGAATCTGAACACGAACGAGCCCTGACCCGGGGCCTGGACGTTCGCGAAGACCACGACCACCTCGCCGGGACCGACGCTGCCGGGGAGCGCCGTGCGCAGCCCGTCCCACTGCACGACCGAGCCGTCCGGCCGCACGACGTGGTACGCGAGGGCGTAGCCGTCGACCGCGCGCCAGGTCAGCGACCCGGTGTTGCGGATGGTGAGCGGGACGATGCTCGTCGAACTCGGCACGAGCTGCAACGCCGCGCCCGGTGTGTACGTCGCGCCGTACTGGACCGCGTCCACCCGCACGTTCCTCGCGGGTGCGAAGACGCCCTGGCCGCTGAACCAGGTGACGCCCTCCTGGACCAGATCGAACCGCAGCCCGTAGGTCCCGGCGACGGTCGGGGCGACGACGGTCGCGTTCACGATCGCCGCGGTACCCGGCGCAATCGCGAGCGGCGTGCGCGCGCCCTCCCAGGCGACGGTGTTCCCGGCAACGTCCTGCCAGTGATAGGAGAGGTTCACGCCACCCTGTGGGTCCCAGCTGAAGTTCGAGCCGTTATAGAGGACGACCTTCACGGTGCTCCGCGTCCCGGCGGGGAGCGACGCGGGCAGCGACCCGAGGTCGTACACCGCGGCGTAGACCGGCGCGCCATTGACCGCGACGGCGAGGTCGCGGGTGGGAACGCCCATGGCGCTGAACCAGGTCACACCCTCCTCCACCAGATCCCACCGCAGCGTGAACGTGCCCGGCGAGGCGGGGAAGCGGACCGCCGCCTGAAGGGTCACCGCGCCGCCCGCCGGCACGTCCGCCGCGAGCCGCGTGCGCGCACCGTCCCAGATCGCCGCATTGCCGGCCGCGGCGGCCCAGTGGTAGGAGAGCGTGACGGGATTCGCGCCGCCGGCGGGCCAGGCGAACGAGCCGGTGTTCATCACCGTGAGGGCCACGCTGCCGAGCGACCCCGCGACGGCGAGCGCGCTCACCGCCGGTGCGTACGTCGCGCCGTAGGTCCGCGCTCCCGGTGACGACGGCGGCTGGCCCACCGTCGCGGGTGCGCCCGGTGCCACGGGTGCGCCCGTTGCCGGGGCCGCGGGTACACCCCTCGCCGGCGCCGCTGGCGTCGCCGAGGGGACCGGCAGGACCGCGATGGTCGTGTCATCCGGCGTCACGCCTCGGTCGCCAAATCGGAACTCGTTCTCCTTCTCGAGGTCGAGCGTGAGCACGTAACTGCCGGGTGACGCGGGTGCGGTCACGGGATAGGTGACCGCGACCTGAGCGCCGGGTGTCACGTCCTGGGGCAGCGGTGCGCGAAGCGGCGCACGAGTGATGACCCCCGTCGTCACGTTGCGCCACGAGTAGGTGAGCCGCACCGGGTTGCCGCTCGTCGCGGACCAGGCGCGGCCACCGTCGTTGACGATCGTGGCCTTCACGGTGCGGGTCTCGCCCACGACGAAGGATGGCGGAAGGTCGTCCTCGATCCAGTCGGCACTCCAGTCGGCCGAGCGGAGCCACACCTCGCGGAACGGCGTGCCGTACTGGGCGTTCCACCAGCTGGAGCCGGTCTGCAGATCCCACCGGACGATGTACGCGCCAACACCCGGCACCGGCACGGGAACCGTCACCGTGATCGACACGCCGGGTGCGAGCGGCGCGGGCAGCGTCGCGACCTGACCCTGCGCCACGTTCACGACGCCGTTCGTGATCATCTGGTACGACACCACGGTGCCCGCGGGGATGGGCAGCGTGCCGCGGTTCGTGATCACGACCGGCACCACGAGCAGCCCGCCGGGCGACGCGCCGCGCGGCATTGAAGGCTCGAGCCGCGCGAGCCGCTCATAGCCGCCATCGACGATCCGTTGGGCCTGTTGCCGGATCGGCTCCAGCTGCTGGTAGAGGTTGCCACCGGGGCATGAGGTCTGCCCGCCCGCCTGCCCCACGACCCACGCGCAGTCGCGGTGGCCGATGATGTTCGGCACGGTCGTCGTCACCGGGACCCAGGCGTTGTCGGGTCGCTGCTCCTTGTGAACGAAGGCGGCGGTCGCCGTGGGCGCGATCCCCGCCTGCGCGAAACGGAGCGCGATGAGCGCGGCGAGCGATGACACGAGCGCGGCGCTCGGCGCATTCGCACCGTACTCGCCGATCGCCGCGATCCCCAGGGAGCCGTCGTTCCAACCGTAGGCGTGGCCGGCGATCGCGTTGTCACCGCCCTGGCGGCCGGCCCAGATGGTGCCGTTCCTGTCGAGAAGGTAGCTGTAGCCGATGTCGCCCCAGCCGCGCGTCACCGCGTGATAGAAGTAGATCGCCCGTATCACCGCCGGGATGTTGGAGCCGCCGTCGGTGCCGGCGGTGTGATGGATGACCACCTTCGTCGCGGTCTGGTACTTCGGGAACCAGCGGACGAGCGATTCGTCGGCCCCCCAGTCGGCGCGGGTCATGATCCGCGGCAGCGGTGACGCGGCCTCCACGTACGAGCGGCCGAGGTCGGCGAGCGCACCCCGCACATCGGCGACCAGCCGGTCGAGCGGCGAGGCGCCGGCGCCGGCGGCATCGATGAACGTGAGGGCGAGCTGCAGGAGATCACCGGGCTCCACGGCGGCGGTGAACGTGACGCGGTACTGCGCGAAGCGCGCCACGCCGGTCCCGTAGGGCTGGGCGTAGCGCTCGCCGGTCACGAGGTTCGCCATGTCCTCCTCGGAGTGGTCGGCGCGCCACGGTCCCCAGCCGCTACCGTTGGCGGAAGCGCGGGTCTCGATGTACAGCGCTTCCTCGTCACCTCGCACGATCCAGTGGACCCCGAGATGATCAAAGGGTGCCGCCGCCTCGGTCACCTCTCCGGTGAGGACCCAGACACCCTGATCGCGGCTGAGCGTGCCGGCGGAGTACGCCGGCATCGTGCGAACCTGCTCCGACGATGCGATCGGGCCGGCGGCCCGCAGCGCGGCCGCAACCGGACGAGAGGGCACAGGGAAGAGCGCGAGAAAGAAGAAAGAGATCAGGAGCGCGTGGCGCACGCGGCGGCTCATCCCGGACCCCTTTATCAAAAGGGATTGAGGCGGACCATCGTCGACTTCAGTCCGAGGTAGGTGCGAAGGAAGACGTCCGCTGCGAGTTCCACCGCACCACCGGTGCCCGACAGCTTCACCGACACGACGTGACCGACCGTGACGGGCACGCGGTTGGAGACATCGACCGAAAGGAGCGTCCCGATGTCGACGCTCTTGTACCGGAGGATCGCCTCGCGGACCTCCGCGCTCGTGAAGGAGATCGTCCAGTTCCGGTTGCGGTTCGCCACGGGGATCGTGACCGCAAGATCGGCGGGATCCGCGACCGGCGTGAGATACGCTTGGCCGCTCCCACAGGCGACCGCCGGGGTGGTGCGCAGATTCCCCCCCCAGCACCCGTCGGACATGCTGTAGCCGCCGTTGGACGATGCGAAGTACGCGTTGATCGCGGCGCCCTGATACGCGATGACCCGGCCCGCGGTCTGCGCCGCCGCGCTGTCGGTCGGTGCGGTCTCGGCCGTCGTCCCGCCGTAGCACTGGTCCGCCTGGTCATCGAACACGTCGTAGTCGCGCGCGCCGCCGGCGTATTTCGCATAGGCGTACGTGCGTGCCGCGTAGGCCTGCGCCTTGTAGGCCTCGACGTGCCACCCGGCCGGCATCTCGCGGGGGATGACGCCGCGGACATAGTCGTCGTACCCAACGTAGTTCACGAGACGGAGCGAGCCGCCGACGTTCGAGAGCTTGAAGTTACCGCGGAAGCTCCCCTTTTCGCCAATCCGGATCGGCTGCGCGGAGTCGACCGGCACGAGAACGACCGGGCCGGCGCCCTCGTAGACCTTGGTCACGGTCGCCTGGTTCCACACCTGGACGACGCCGCCGCGCGCCGCGATCTGCCAGGTGACATTCGCACCGGCCACGCCGATCACCGCGTTCGCCGCCCCCTCATTGAGGATCCGGAAGCCCGCGCCGGAAACGGCGTTCGCGATCGAGCCGGCAAAGCCGGGCATGCCGCAGGTGAATCGCCCGGTCGAGGAGGGGGCGGACAGGAGCACGCGGAGCGCGCCGCGCGCCGAGTCGACGAACTGGAGGTTCGTGCCGGGGTAGTAGCGCCCGATGATCTGCTCCGCATTGAGCGGCGGCCCGGCCGCCCCGGTCGCCCAGCCCTGCGCGCCGTACTGCGAGAGCCCCACCCCGTGACCGAACCCCTTGCCGTAAAAGGTGACGCCCGGCTGCACCGTGATCGGCTCGTCCTTCCGCGCGATGCCGTAGGCGCTGAACCACGAGACGCCCTCCTGGACGAGGTCCCACGACACCGTGTAATTCCCCGTCTGCTGCGGCAGCGCCACGTCGATGTTCACCGTGGCGGAGGCGTTCGTCGGCAGGTCGCGGGGCAGATGCCCGCGCGCGCCGTCCCAGACCACGGTGCGGCCGTTCGCGTCGAAGAGGTGGTACGAGAGGCGCACCGGCGTCGTCCCGCCGGCTGTCCAGGTGCGCGGACCATAGTTCGTGAGCTGCACCGTGAGCTGGATCGTGGCGCCGATCGTCGCCTGGCCGGGCGTCGTGGACGCGCCGTAGCCCGCAGCCAGTCCGCTCGTGACCGTGAGGGCGACCTTGCCGGCGGGTGACCCGAGCCCGCTGTACCAGGCGACGCCTTCGCGAACGAGGTCGACCCCGACGCTGTAGGTCCCCGGCTGTGTCGGCGCGGTGATGGTCAGCTGCGTCGAACGCGTGGCACCCGGCGCCAGATCTCCGCCGAGGGCGGTGCGCGGTCCGTCCCAGAGAACGGTCTGCCCCGCCGCGTCGAAGACGTGGTACGAAAGGTTCACCGGAGTGCTCCCGCTCGTGCTGATCGGCAGGTTGCCGGTGTTGGTGACCGTGACCGCGAACGAGCGCTGCTCGCCGACAAAGGCGACAAGGGTT
>SHYN01000048.1 GCA_009692785.1 Chloroflexota bacterium
ACCGCCTGGATCCGCAGGAGCAGATGACCCTTGTTGTCGTCCGCGCCGCGGGCGTAGAGGGCGCCGTCACGTATCTCCGCGGCGTAGGGGGCGCTCCTCCAGAGCTCGAGCGGGACCGCGGGCTGCACGTCGTAGTGCTGCACGCCGATGAGGGTGCGTGCACCAACGGTGCCGGTGTCGCCCACGACCAGCAGCGGAGCGCCGTCGAGATGGATCTCTCGGGCATTGGCGCAGCCGGCGGCGGACAGCCGGTCGCGGCACCAGCGCGCTGCGGAGTCGAGCGCGGCTTCGTCGCCGTGCTCCGACGGGATGGCGCAGAGCTCGCGGAGCTCCGCAGTGAATCGCGCCTGATTCGCGGCGATCCAGCGGTCGAGGTCAGCCATGGTCAACGCTCCGCTTGGTCGGATGGCGGGGATCGAGCGCGTCACGCAGTCCGTCGCCGATGAAGTTGATCGAGACGATCGCGAGAAAGATCGCGAAGCCGGGGAAGACCGCGGTCCACGGCGCGACGCTCATATCGCTCTGGGCATCCTTGAGCATGTTGCCCCAGGTCGGCGTGGGCGGCTGAACACCGAGTCCAAGGAACGACAGCGTGCTCTCGGCCAGGATCGCCCCGGCCACGCCGAGCGTTCCGGCAACGATGATCGGGGCGACGCTGTTCGGCAGGATGTGCCGGATGACGATCTCGCGATCACGCGCCCCAAGCGCTCGCGCCGCCTCCACGTACTCGCGGTGCTTCACGGAAAGGAAGGTGGCCCGCACGAGTCGCGCGGTCGTCATCCAGGAAAGGATACCGAGCACGACGACCACCGTGATGAGCTTTCCGCCGAAGAGGACCGCAAAGAGGATGAGCAGGAAAAGACGCGGGAACGAGTACATCATGTCGACGATCCGCATGAGGACCGCGTCCGCCGCCCGCCCGTAGTAACCGGCGACGGCGCCGACGCTGACGCCGATCGTGAGGGCGAGGCTGACGACGAGGATGCCGAGCGCGAGCGACACCCTTCCGCCAAAGAGGATGCGCGTTGCGAGATCGCGTCCGAGGCTGTCGGTCCCCATCGGGTGCGACCAGGACGGCGCCTCGAAAATGAGCAGGAGGTTCGTCCGCTCCGGGTCGTAGGGGGAGAGGAGCGGCGCGGCCGCGGCGGTGACGGCGAGGAACGCGAGCACCCACACGCTCGCGACGGCGACCCGGTGCTGGCGGAATCGATCGAACGCCATCCGCTTCTGGCTGCGTTCCCTAGAGGGCGTGGCGGTTACGCCGCCAGTGCGAGCGCCTACCACCTGGCTGAAGGAGTGGCGGCCACGCCGCCGGCGCGAACGGCTACCACCGGGATGAAGGCGCTGCGGCCGGCACGCCGCTCCCCACCTCTGCCCCCGAGGTCACGGCGGCGGGGCGGTCGGTGACGTCACGGCGAACACGGTGCCGCCCCCCGGTGGCCGATCGGCCGTGAGTTCCCCGTGATGGTGCTTCACGATGAGCTGAGCCCGCGCGCGGTCTCGGTCGCGATGGCCTCGCCCATGGTGCGGTCCTGGCCGGTGAGCCGGACCGCGAGCACGCGCGACGCGGCGCGGATGCCCACGAGCGGATTCCGAAGTTCGTACGCGAGCACGGACATGTACTCCTCGCGGCTGGTCAGGTCGAGCTGCAGCCGTTCGCTCTCCGCAGCGAGCCGGCTGTTCGCGCGACTGAGAGCGCGATAGAGATCGTGGACCGAGCCCGAGAGCGCGCCGACCGCCACGACCACCACGCTGCCGAGGACCGCGTTCTCGCGGACGATCGCATCCCACCCCGGTGTGCCAAGGAGATTGAAGAGGATCGTGTGCGCAAGGATCGCGGCCAGCGCCGCCCCGATGCCCGGAAGAGCGCCGTAGGCAGAGCCCACCGCGCCCACCGGAATGAGCGCGAGCGCGGTCACGTCGCCACGGAAGAGTGGGTGGAGGGCGACGAACAGAATGACGTTCGCGGTCACGACCGGCAGGATCTGGAGCGGCGTGCGTACCCTCATGCGAAGCGAATCCGCGGGTCGAGGTAGGCGTACAGGACATCGGCCGCGAGGTTCGCCAGCACGACGAGCGTGGCCGAGACCACGAGGATGCCCATGAGCACCGGATAGTCGGCACGCGTCGCGGCGTCCCAAAAGAGCCGACCCATGCCCGGCCAGCCAAAGATCTGCTCGGTCACCAGAGCGCCGACAAAGAGCTCCGGCAGGTCGAGCGCGGCCACGGTCACGAGCGGGATCGAGGCGTTTCGGAGAGCGTGCCGGAGGATCACGATCCGCTCGCCGAGGCCCTTTGCGCGGGCGGTGCGGAGGTAGTCCTGGCCGATCGTCTCAAGCATGCTTGCACGAAGATATCGCACGTAGTGCGCCGTTCCGAAGAGCGCCAGGGTGGTCACCGGCAGCACGAGATGGCGGAGGCGGTCCACGAGGTCGAAGCTGGTCGCGCCGGGGACGGTCATTCCGCCGAGCGGAAGCCAGCGAAGCTGGAGGCCGAACAGGATGATGAGGAGCAGGCCGAGCCAGAATGGCGGCATCGAGTAGGCGAGGAAGGTCCCGCCGGTCACGAGGTGATCGAAGCGCGAGTACTGGCGGGTCGCCGTGGCCACGCCGATCGGGATCGCGATGAGCAGGGTCACGACGTAGACGGTCCCCATGAGGGTGAGGGTGTTCGGGAGGCGCTCGCCGATCATCGCGAGGACCGGCTGGGAGCTCGCGTACGAGTGGCCCCAGTCGCCGCCCAGGAGCCTTCCGAACCACGTGAGGTACTGCACGTGGAAGGGTTGATCGAGCCCGAAGGCACGCTCGAGGCGCACGATGTCCTCCGGCGTGATGTTGGGGTTCGCCTCGTATGCCGCGAGCGGACCACCGGGGACGGCCTTGAGGATGGCGAAGGAGATGACGCTGATGCCGAGCAGGAGCGGCACCGCCCCGACGAGGCGGCGCAGGACGTAGCTGGTCACCCGATGCACGCATCCGGTGACCGTGCTGCTCCGGCCGGCTGCGCCGGCACGTGGTGAGCGGTCATGAGCCCGCCGTCACTACCGCCCGATCCACCAATCCTGGGCGTTGAAGGTGATGCCCAGCCAGACGCTTCCGGTCGGTCCGCGGACGGTGGCGCGGAACGCATCGATGGTCTGCCGGTCGTAGAGCCAGATGATGGCGATCTCGTCATTCAGGAGCTTCAGCGCCCGTGCGTAGAGTTCCGCACGTTTGGGCTGATCGACCGTGGCGCTCGCCCCGGCGATCGCGGCGTCCGCCTCGGCGTTCGCGAAGCGAGTGAAGTTCTGTCCGGCCCCGCCGTTCGCGGTCGTCGGGATGCCGGCGGTCGTGTAGCGCAGCATCGTCGTTTGCGGGTCGATCCCCGGCGTCGAGGCGTACATGACCAGGTCGAAGTTCCCACGCTTGCGGGGATCGTTCGCGAACGTCCCGGACAGCAGCACATCTGACGGGAGGTTCCGGATCGAAAGCTCGATGCCGACCCGCTTCCACTCATCGATGAGGACCTGCTCGGTCTGCTCGCGGACCTTGTCACCGCTCGTCGTCATGATCGTGAGCGCCGCACGGACGCCGCCCTTCGCACGCACACCGTCCGCGCCTTTCACCCAGCCCGCCTCGTCGAGCACCTTGTTGGCGAGGTTCGGGTCGTACGGTTCCTGCGCGAGGCCCTTTGGCGACGCCCAGCCCTGTGACACCGGCGACGTTCCGATCTGCGCTTTGCCGAAGAGGAGCTTGTCGATGATCTGCTGCTTGGGTGTGGCGAGGTTCAGCGCGCGTCGCACCGCTCGGTCGCCGAGGACGGGATGCCGGACCGCCGGATCCGCCGGGTCGGCCGGTTTCGCGAGGTTCAGCTCGATGCGCTCCACCGTCGCTCCCGCGGTCGCGATGACCCTGAGCTTTGGATCGGGCGCGATCTCCGGCACCTGCGCCTCGAGGAGGTTCCACATCCCGTCGACCTCGCCGGCCTTGAGCTGCGCGATCGCCGCCTCTCGCGACGGGACGCTGCGGAAGATGATCCGGTCGAGGTACGGCCGGTCCGGCACCCGGTAGGTCGGGTTCCGCTCGGCCGTGATGTGGTCGCCCGCGACGAACTCCGTGATCCTGAAGGGCCCGGTTCCGATCGGCTTACGGTTGTATTCGCTCCTGCTCAGGTCGGCCTCCTTCTCGAGGCTCTTCGGCAGCAGTCCGGTGAAGCGCGTGAGGTACGGCCCGTAGATCTGCTTGTAATGAAGGACGACGCTCGTCGGCGTGGGCGTGTCGATCTGCTCGATCGCGCTATAGCCGTCCTTTGTGATCACCTTGGGGTCCTTCAGGTAGGTCTCCCAGGTGAACTTCACGTCGGCGCTCGTGAAGGCGGATCCGTCCGACCACCTCACGTTCGGGATGAGCTCGTAGCTGACATCCATGCCGCCGCCGGCAAGAAGCCTGACCCCGCCGTTCGCGAGCGTCGGCACCTGCGTCGCGAGGACCGGGTAGTAGCTCCCGTCGCTGTTCGTGCCGGTGAGCCCCTCGACCACGAGGCTCGCGACGATGCCCGCCACGGTCTGGCTCGCGAAGTTGGGGAGGAGCCCGGCCGGCTCCTGCCAGAGCGAGAAGACGAGTGTCCCGCCGCGGACCGGCCCACTGTTGGCGATCGCCGCACCGCCTGGTGCCGTGTGCGTCGCCGTCGGCGCGCACGCGCAGAAGATGAACATGGCCATCACGGCCAGAACCCCCGCCCGTCGGCCAGCACTCGTCATCTCAACCCCCAATGGAGACCCGCGGCAGATGCCATTGTGCGCCCGTCGACTACAACCCTATGAGGGACGCCGGGTCAAGGGCAAGGCCGCGGTCGTCATTTCGCGGGTGGAGGTCATCGTCGAGGGGGACCGCTTCCTCAGGCGCACCGGTCGGGGGAAATTCAGCAAGCGCGGCAGCCCTATTTTCCAGACATGATCGGCAAGACGCTGCTCCGCCTGGTCCGCCACAACACCTGGGCGAACCTCCAGCTCCTCGCGTTCTGCGCGCGCCTGCCACAGGAGCAGCTCGCGTGGACGACGCCGGGCGTCTATGGGACGTTCCAGGCGACCCCTCAGCACACGATCAGCGTCGAGCATGGCTACCTTCTCGCGCTGACCGGCGAAATGCCGCCGGGGGGCATGCTCACGCCAGACACCGGCGTGCGGTTGAGCGACCTCGCCACGCGCGCAGGCTCAAATGGCGAGCGGCTCGAACAGGCGCTGGGCATCGCCTTCGAACCACAGCGCGTCATCACGCGACGCAATGGCGGCAAGGCCACCGCTGCGATCATCGTCGCGCAGTACATCCACCACGGCAGCGATCACCGCACGCACGTCGGGACGATCCTCGGCGCGCACGGCGTGGAGCCGCCCCTCGACGCCCAGGGGAGCGGCTTCGATCTCTGGGGGTACGGAAACACGGTCGGCGAGGTCACGCGCCCCTGACCATCGAGCTCGAGGTCTGCACTACCGCGTCAGCGGACGCGACAACCTCCACTTGCCCGGGCGCTCCTCCACGACCCCTCAGTGCTTGATCTTCACCTATCACGCGCTCTTTAGAGTGGCTGAATCCGACGGCGTACGTCTGGCGCTCACCGGCCTCGCGCCCTTCTCCTGGATCGAGGCGCACGCTCACCGGCGCGGCACCCTCGAGGGTTTCTAGGCGGTAAGCGACCGCACGCGCGGGATGACCTCCGTCGCGAAGGTGCGGATGGCCTCGCCGTCATGCGGCGACGCGATGCTGAGGATGTAGCCGCGCGCACCGGCCTTGTGGTAAGCCGCGATGTACGCCGCCACCTGGTCCGGGTTGCCCGAGAACGACATCCAGGGGGGACTCGACATGTGATTCACGTCGGCGATCGCCTTCATCCGCGCCGCCACGCGCGAGGCATCCGCGGTCACGATGACGACGCCGCCCGCGATCGCCATGATCGCTCCCGGGTCGCGCCCGACGTCG
The DNA here is from genome assembly GCA_009692785.1 of Chloroflexota bacterium. Classification (GTDB taxonomy): domain Bacteria; phylum Chloroflexota; class Limnocylindria; order P2-11E; family P2-11E; genus SHYN01. The sequence goes on from SHYN01000048.1 coordinate 5,955, forward strand.
GCGCAGTGCGCGTGGAGGACTTCGACCTTGTGGCCGAACTCCTCGGGGTTGCCGAAGCCGTGCCACATGTCAGCCCACCGCGCGGTGATGCGGAGCGTGCGCTTCTCCCCGCCTCCGCCGATGAGGATCGGCAGCCGCTTCTGGATCGGCTTGGGCTCGGCGGGCGCGTCGGTGATCTCGTAGTGCGTGCCCTTGAACGTGGTGCGCGGCTCGTCGAGGAGCGAGCGCACGATGCGGACCGCCTCCGAGAGCTTGGTGAGGCGCTCGCCCGGCGTGCCGAACGGGATGCCGTAGGCGTGGTGCTCGAACTCCATCCAGGCGGCGCCGATGCCGAGGATCGCCCGGCCGTTCGTGATGTGGTCGAGCGCAACCGCCTGCTTCGCGAGCACCGCGGGGTGGCGGTAGGTGTTGCCGGTCACGAGCGCGCCGATGCGCACCCGCGTGGTGAGCGCGCCCCACGCCGCGAGGATCTGCCAGCATTCGAGCTGCGCGCCGTAGAGGTCCGCGCCGGCGATCGCCGCGAAGTGGTCCCAGGTCCAGAGCGAGTCGTAGCCGTCCGCCTCGGCCTGAAGCCCGTGCTCCTTCAGCGACGCCCACGAGGTGTTCTGCGGGTAGAGCTGGATACCGAAATGCATGCTGTTCTCCTCTGCGTGTCGCGGTCGGCCACGTTGAGCGTAGGCCAAGCGTGTTTGCGGCGAGATGCTGGTGCCGCGGTGGACCGCCCCCCTACGCGGCGTCCTATGCTCGTGGGAAATGGGCGTCGTCATGCGCACCGATCCCGCCGCGGTCGCGAGCGACACGCGCGAGCACCTCTTCATCTCCTGGTCGGCGCAGGCAGCGCTCACGCCGCTCGTCATCACCGGCGCCCAGGGCGCCTGGCTTCACGCCGACGACCGGAAGATCCTGGACTTCTCGTCGGGCCTCATCTGCGTGAACATCGGCCACGGCCATCCCAAGGTCATTCGCGCGATCCAGGAGCAGGCCGCGAAGCTGCAGTACGTGACGCCCTCCTTTGGCGAGGAGAGCCGAGCGACCCTCTCGCGCCTTATCGCCGAGGTGACCCCGGGTGATCTCACGAAGACGCTCTTCACGACCGGCGGGAGCGAGGCGAACGAGCACGCGATCAAGATCGCCCGGCTGTACACCGGCCGTCACAAGATCCTGACCCAGTGGCGCTCATTCCACGGACAGAGCCAGGGCGCGATGACGCTCGGCGGCGACAACCGCCGCTGGGCGGCGGAGCCCGGCATCACCGGTGTCGTTCATTTCCTCAACGCGGACCCCTATCGCTCGCTGTTCGGCGCTGACGCGCAGAAGGCGCTCGCGCACGTCGAGGAGGTCATCTGGTACGAAGGCCCGCAGCACATCGCGGGGATCCTCCTCGAGCCGATCGTCGGCACCTCGGGCCTCATCATCCCGCCGCCCGGCTACTTCGAGGGGCTTCGCACGCTCTGTGACAAGCACGGCATCCTTCTCATGGTCGACGAGGTCATGACCGGCTTCGGCCGCACCGGGAAGTGGTTCGGCATCGAGAACTGGCCGGGTGTCTTTCCCGACATTCTCACCTTCGCCAAGGGTGTGAACTCCGGCTACGTGCCGCTGGGCGGCGTCACGGTCAGCGCGAAGATCGCGAAGCACTTCGACGACAACGTGCTCTGGGCCGGCTCCACCTACAGCGGTCATCCGCTCGCCTGCGCCGCCGGCGTGGCGACGATCGAGGCCTATCGCGAGGAGGGGCTCATCGAGCGCTCGGCGCGCCTGGGCGCGTCACTGCTGAAGGATCTCCAGGGGCTCGCGGCGCGCCACCCGTCGATCGGCGAGGTCCGCGGCAAGGGCCTCTTCATCGGGATCGACCTCGTGAAGGACCGGGCGACACGCGAGCCGCTCGAGCGCTGGAACAACCCCATGAGCCCGCTCGCGAACGCGCTGAAGAACGAGCTCATGAAGCGGAACGTCTACGCCTTCTGCCGCTGGAACATGATCTTCGTCGCGCCGCCGCTGGTCTCGACCGCCGAGGACCTGGCGTTCGGCGTCAAGGCGATCGACGAAACCCTGGCGGTCGCCGACCGCTACGCCGCGACTGGAGCGCTCTAGAAACACCTCGCCAGTGGTGTGCGCGACGGAGTAACCGCCGTCGCGCTTCTCGTCGAGTTTCGCCCCCGTGGATGATCCGAAGCAGCGAAGTCTGCTCGCCTGGGAGGCCAACGCCGACCACTGGGATGCGAAGTTCGGGACCGACGGCAACGATGACCGGAAGCTCCTCATCGGACCGACCACCGAGCGGCTGTTGGGTCTTCGTACGCGGGAAACGGTGCTCGACGTTGCGTGCGGCAACGGCGTGTTCGCGCGGCGCATGACGGAACTAGGTGCTCTCTGGATCCGTGCCAGCGTGTGATCGGGCTTCAGCGTGAAAGCGAATTCCATGGGCCGCGATGCTAGTCGGTCGGCGCCCCGCCGCTCCAGCGGACGGTCCGCTCGACGGTGATTCGGACGATCGGACAGCCATCGAGGGGCATGGCGCGGTATTGCGGGTACTTCACGGTGAGCGCCGCGATCGCCCGCGCGGTCTCGGCCTCGTCCACGACAAAGGCGGCGACGCCCTCGAGCAGGACCCAGCCGAGGCGGTTCCAGTCCTCATCCCACCGGTCCACCACCACGCTCACCTTGCCGTTCGTCTCGATGTTCCGCACGCGCCGGAGCGAGCGCCAGTCTGCCGCGCGCTTCGGCTTTGCGTCGATCGGCGTGTAGAGGAAAGGCGCGAGCCAGGCAAAGACGATCGGTACGACGTGCGGGACCGCATACTGATCCGAGGTCGCGAGATGCGCGACGCGGGCGGTCGTGAGCAGTTCGTGTTCCGCATCCATCGGCCCAAGGATGTCAGACTGAGGGCATGCGAGCGGTCACGATCATTCCCGTCACCGGTATGCCCGAGGTCCGGCCGGGAGATGACCTCGTCGGCCTCGTGCTCAAGGCCGTTGCGGCGATCGGCGAGGAGCTGCGCGACGACGACGTGCTCTCGATCGCCCAGAAGGTCGTCTCGAAGGCAGAGGGAAGGATCCGCCGGCTCGCCGACGTCA
>SHYN01000002.1 GCA_009692785.1 Chloroflexota bacterium
CTCGCCTACAAGGCTGACCCGATCATCGGCGTCCGTCTCCACGATCTCGAGGACGCACTGACCATTTTCGCGGTCCCCTTCGGCACATACATCGACATCGAGAAGGGGCTCACGGTCGGCACCTCCTCGTGGCGGCGCGTCGACGACAACGCGATCCCGGCGCGCGCGAAGATCACCGGCTCGTATGTGAACGCGGCGCTCGCGAAGACGGAAGCGCAGGACGCCGGGTACGACGAGGCGATCGTGCTCACTCACGATGGCCACGTTTCAGAGGGCTCGGCCGAGAACCTCTTCATGGTCCGCGACGGTATCCTCGTCACGCCGCCGGCGTCGGACAACATCCTTGAGGGGATCACCCGTGCCTCGGTGCTCCAGCTCGCCCGTGATCTCGAGATCCCAACGGTCGTTCGCTCGATCGACCGGACCGAGCTCTACGTCTGCGACGAACTCTTCCTCTGCGGCACCGGCGCGCAGATCGCGCCGGTCACGAGCATCGACCACCGTGCCGTCGGCGACGGCGCCATCGGTCCGGTCACCTCCCGGATCAAGGACGTGTACTACGCGGCGGTGAAGGGCAAGGTCGCTCGCTACAAAAATTGGTGCACGCCGGTCTTCTAGCTACTGGCGGGCATCCCCGGTGAGCCCGCGGTAGTCGGCGCCGATCACCGCGATGATGTCGGCGGCGCTCGCGTCGCCCGGCGGTAGCGGCACCGCGGCCCGCAGCCCGAGCTGCGCGGCGAGCGCGTCTGCGGTAGCGCGCTTGGCCTGATTCCGGAGGTAGACGACGGTACGCGCCGCCGCCGGTCCCTCGGTGCTCGTCGCGGACACGTTGTAGGCGCGCGCCGCAAGGCGACCGGCCACGGCGAGCAGGGCCTCTCTCCGCTCCCCACCACCGCGGACCTCGATGAGCGCGGCCTCCTGCCGCACCCGCGGGTCATAGAAGACCTGCGCCACAAGATCGGCGATGCGCGCTCGATCAGGGAACAGGTAGAAGCCGCCGGGGCCGTTCTGCTCCCTGAGCTCGCAGTGGGAGAAGTCACCGCCACAGGGATAGAGGACCTCAGTGCGGATCGCGCCGCGATCCATCCCCGCGCCCAGACGGGCGACCGGGAGCACCTGCGCCGGATCGAAGCTCGTCTGGATCGCGGGTCCGACCTGATCCATGATCGCCGGCAGCCTGACGAGAAGGTCACCTCCGGTGAGCCGTGCGCGCAGGGCGGCGACGACCTCCTGCTGGCGCGCGGCGCGGTCGTAGTCGGTGGAGCCATGCCGGGTTCTGGCGTACCGCAGTGCGGCTTCTCCGCGCATCAGCTGCGGCCCGGCGAGGATATCGAGGCGCTGCACGCCGAAGGCGGCGGTCGGATAGGTCTCATCGCGAAGCGGCCGCCGAACGTCCACGAGGACGCCGCCCGCGCCGTCGATGATCCTCGTGAATGCGTCGAAGTCGAGGAGGCCGTACGCGTGCAGATCGATCCTGAGAAGATCCTCGACCAGCCGGCGCGACAGGTCGGCGCCACCGAACGAGTACGCGGCGTTGAGCTTCTCCTGAAAGATGCCGGGACGATCGATGAAGATGTCGCGCGGGATGGAGAGCATGCCGACCGTCCGGTTCAGCGGATCGAGGGTGAGAATGATCATCGTGTCTGTGTTCCGGTCGGTGTCGGTCGGCCCGCGCGAGTCGATCCCGAGGAGGAGCACGTTGAGTCGCTCGGTCCCGGTCCAGGCCGGTGGCGGCGTCGCCGTCGTGGCCGCTCGGCTTCCTAGCGCAACGGGTGTGAAGAGCCTTGTGGTGAGTCCCGCCCAGGCCGCGGCCCGCTGGTAGACCGCGCCATACCCCGCGAGAAGGGCGACAAGCAGAGTGATAAGGACCGCGTATTCGCGCCTCCGTCGCCCGACAAGGCCGGGGAGGCCGCGCTCGCCGTTCAATGCGTCGCCGACGGCCGAGAGGTGGACGAGGCAGCCAGCCCCGAGCGCGACGGCGACGATCGCGTCCGCATACCGGATGAGGGCCCCGCTCCACGCGTCGACGCCCACGGCGAGCGCGCCGACCACGACGAGCATCGCCACCGGCAGGCCGAGGAGGACGGCGCCCCGCGTCCACTGCCCGCGGTACCACTGGCCGAGGCCCGGGAGCAGGGCGGAGAGCACCGCGGCGAACTCACCCGATGCGGGCGCAGAGACCAGCGGGCTCCGCGCAAGCCTCCGCCGACGGTCGGCGATCGTTTCTGCCATCCGGTCCAGTCTCGACCATCGCGCCCCGTTTTGCGTTTGACTTTGCTGGAGGCGCCCCGCATCGTGGCGGCATGGGGGCAATGATCGCCGTACGTGACCTCGCGAAGCGCTACGGCGCCCTCGAGGCGGTGCGCGGGATCTCGTTCGAGGTCGAGCCTGGCGAGATCTTCGGCCTCCTCGGGCCGAATGGCGCAGGGAAGACGACGACCGTGGAGATCCTCGAGGGTCTGCGGAGTGCCGACAGCGGGAGCGTGACCGTCGCGGGCGTTGACGTCATGCAGGACCCACGAGCGGTCAAGGGCCGGATCGGGGTGCAGCTCCAGGCCAGCGCCTTTCCCGAGAACTTCCTGGCCCGCGAGATCATCGATCTGTTCGCGCTCTTCCACGGGCGCCGCGTCGACGCGCTGGCGCTGCTCGCCGCTGTGGGCCTCCAGGACAAGGCCAGCGCACGGGAGGAGAAGCTCTCCGGCGGCCAGCGGCAGAGGCTTTCGCTTGCGGTGGCGATGGTGGGCGAGCCGCAGGTGCTCTTCCTCGACGAGCCGACGACCGGCCTTGACCCCCAGGCGCGCCGGAACCTCTGGGCGCTCATCCGGACGGTCCAGGCGCGTGGGACGACGGTGCTCCTCACCACCCATTACCTCGACGAGGCGGAGATCCTCTGTGATCGCGTTGCCGTGATGGACGGTGGCCGCATCGTGGCGTTGGATGCGCCCCGCGCTCTCGTGGGCTCCCTGCTCGCTCGTGGATTCTCCAAGCCCGCGGTCCAGCAGCAGGCGAATCTTGACGACGTGTTCCTCGACCTCACCGGTCATGCGCTCAGGGACGACTGACCTGATCGGTCAGGTGCTGCGCTACACGCTCATGCTCGCGCGGGCCTACCTGCGCGATCGCAGCGCGCTGTTCTTCAGCCTCATCCTGCCGCTCATGCTCATGCTCATCTTCGGCGGGCTGAACCTCGGCGCGTTCGGCCACGTGCGGGTCGGCATCGATGACCAGGCGCAGAACGCGGATTCCGCTCGCTTCATCGAACGGCTGGCCGCGGTCGACACGCTCACGATCAAGCGCGGGTCGGCCGCGGACGAGAAGGCGGCCCTCACCAAGGGCGACCGGGACATGGTCATCGTGCTCCCCAGGGAGTTCCGGCTCGCGCCGCTCGCGGATGGCCAACGGGCGCCCACGATCACCCTGTACCTCAATGCCAGCAGCCCGCAGCAATCAGGCGTCGGGCAGGCGATCCTCGCGCAGCTCATCGATCAGACGACGTTCGCCGTCACGCGCACCGCCCCCATCGTCGCTGTGCAGGTCGAGTCGGTGAGCACGACCGATCTTCGCTACGTGGACTTTCTGGTCCCGGGCATCCTCGCGATGACGATCATGCAGCTGGGGATCTCCGGCGTGGCATTCGCGCTCGTCGTCGCAAAGCAACGCGGGGGGCTCCGGCGGATCATGGCGACCCCGTTCACGCCGCGGCGTTTCCTCGCGGGGCACGTGCTCCTTCGACTTGCCCTTGCCGTGATCCAGACCCTCATCCTGCTCGGCGTCGCGGTGCTGCTCTTCAAGGTGCGGATCATCGGCTCGCTGCCGGCCCTCCTGCTCGTCGCGGTGCTCGGCTCGGTCCTGTTCATCTGCCTCGGCTTCGCCCTCGCGGGGTGGGCGACCACCGAGAACCAGGTCGCGCCGCTGACCCAGCTGGTGACCCTTCCGCAGATGTTCCTCGCGGGTGTGTTCTTCCCGACGGAGGCGGTGCCGGCCGTCGTTCGTCCGCTCACCAACCTGCTTCCGCTCGCGTTCCTCGCCGACGCGCTCCGCAGCATCAGCACGACCGGAGCGACGCTCTGGGACGTCCGAGGCGCGATCATCGGCCTGCTCGCCTGGGCCGGGATCGGCTTCGTGCTGGCGGTGCGGCTCTTCCGCTTCGACACCGCTTGATCGCTAGCGGGCCAGCGCGCGATGCACGGCCCGGTGTGCCACGGCGCGGAAGCGACCCCAGCTGGCCCAGTCGCCCCCGAGCTCACCCAGAGCGTCGATCGCCTCGAGCGTGGCGGCGATGGTGAGGAGCTCGTCCGGCTCGATCTCGCGGAATGCCTCGATCTGCTCGCTCTCGTCCAGAGCGGCCAGGGTGCCGCCCGTCTCGGGCAGGAGGAAGCAGAAGGTGTGGAATGCCGCGCGCCGCTCGCCGCGCGCCCGGTATTCGATCGCGGCGAGGAAGCGTGGCACATCGTGCTGGAGGCCGGTCTCCTCGAGCATCTCCCGCTCGAGCGCCACGGCGATGCTCTCTCCGGGGTGGATGCCTCCGGTGGGTAGGCGCCACCCCGCGCGCGGGTAAAAGGTCTTGATCGACAGCAGAAGGCGGCCGTTCGGCCGGCGGACGGCCATCAGGACCTCACCGGTGCGGGTCGGGTCGTGGATCGGATCGAAGGAGACGTCGTCAAGTTCGGCGATCACCCGGAGCGGCGTGCCCCACCGTCCGGCAAGGCCGGCGATCTCGACCTCGAAGTCGACCTCCCGTGGCATCCGCATGGACCGGTGAGTATGTCCGTTACAGTTGCTCTTCACAAGCGCTTGAGGGGCCATCACCCCAAGGATCTCCCGCAGGGACCTCTGGCATGTGGAGGTGGTGGAAATGGCGAGCGAGAAGAACGCGCGCTTCGCAGCGGTGGCTTCGTCACTCGACCTGCCGGCCGTCGAGCACGAGATCCTCGCGCTCTGGGAGCGCGATGGTTCGTTCGCGGAGCTCCGCCGAAAGAACGCCGGCGGCCCGGTCTTCTCATTTGTCGATGGCCCCGTTACCGCCAACATCGCCTATCTGGGCGTCCATCACGCCTGGGGTCGCACCTATAAGGATCTCTTCCAGCGCTACAAGGCGATGCGGGGTTTCGACCAGCGGTACCAGAACGGATTCGACTGCCAGGGGCTCTGGGTCGAGGTCGAGGTCGAGCGCGAGCTCAAGCTGAACAGCAAGCGGGACATCGAGGCCTACGGCCTCGGCCGCTTTGCCGATGCCTGCCTGGCGCGTGTGCGGCAGTCGGCGGAGGCGATCTCGGTCCAGTCCGCCCGGCTCGGGCAGTGGATGGACTGGTCGAACTCCTACTACACGTACACCGACCAGAACATCTCCCACATCTGGGCGGTCCTCAAACTGTGCCACGAGCGAGGATGGCTCTATAAGGGGCAGCGCTCGATGCCCTGGTGCGCGCGCTGTGGCACCGCCCTCTCCCAGCACGAGATGATCGACTCGTACCGCGAGATGACCCACCTCTCGGTCACTGTGCGCATGCCGGTCGAGGGTAGGACGGACGAGGCCTTCCTCGTGTGGACCACGACGGCCTGGACGCTCAGCGCGAATGTGGCGCTCGCGGTGCACCCCGAGCTGGACTACGTGCGCGTGCGGGTCGGCGCCGAGGTGCTCATCGTGGGGAAGAAGGTCTATGAGGCCGCGGGCTGGTCCGACGCGTCCGTCCTCGAGACCCTGAAGGGTGCCGCGCTCGTCGGTCTCAGGTACCGGGGTCCCTACGACGAGCTTCCCGCGACAAGGGACGTCAGCGCGCGTCACCGGGTCATCGCCTGGGACGAGGTCGGCGAGGATGAGGGCACCGGGATCGTCCACATCGCGCCGGGCTGCGGTGACGTGGACTTCCAGCTCGGCAAGCGCTACGAGTTGCCCGTGCTGGTCCCGATCGACGAGAACGCTCGCTACGGCGAGGGGTACGGTTTTCTCAGCGGACGTGAGGCGCGGGGCGTCGCGGACGACGTGGCCCTGGATTTGACCGCCAAGGGCCTGCTCTTCAAGGCCGCCCCGTACACCCACCGCTACCCCGAGTGCTGGCGGTGCCACGAGGAGATCGTGTTCCGCGTGGACGAGGAATGGTTCCTCGCGATGGACGAGATCCGGCCCAAGCTCAAGGAGGTCGCCGCGGGCGTTCACTGGGTGCCGGAGTCGGCCGGAAAGCGGATGCAGGACTGGCTCCTCAACATGGGCGACTGGAATATCTCGCGCAAGCGCTACTGGGGCCTCCCGCTGCCCTTCTACACCTGCGCGAACGATCACTTCTTCGTCCTTGGTTCCGCTGATGAGCTGCGTGAGCGCGCGACGAGCGGGCTCGAGAGCCTCCGCGAACTCCACCGGCCGTGGATCGACGAGGTCGTCGTCGCCTGCCCCACCTGCGCCGCCCCCTCGAAACGCGTGCGGGAGGTGGGGGACTGCTGGCTCGACGCCGGCATCGTGCCCTTCTCGACACTCGACTGGCTCCACGACCGTTCGGGGTGGGCCAAATGGTTCCCGGCCGACCTCGTCGTGGAGATGCGCGAGCAGATCCGGCTCTGGTTCTACGCGCAGCTCTTCTTCAGCGTCGTGATCACCGAGACCGCACCGTACCGGACGGTCGTCGCGCACGAGAAGCTCCTCGACGAGACCGGGAGGGCGATGCACCGTTCCTGGGGCAACGTCATCGTGTTCCCCGAGGCCGCGGAGAAGGTCGGCGCGGATGCGATGCGCTGGCTGTTCGGGCGGCAGAACATCCAGGAGAACATCCTCTTCGGCTACGGGCCGCTGGACCTCGTGCGGCGGCGCCTGCTCACGCTCTGGAACACGTACTCCTTCTTTGTGACCTACGCGAACCTTGACGGCTTCGATCCGAATGAGCCAGCGCCCAGCATCGCCTCGCGCAGTCTGCTCGACCGGTGGATCCTTTCGCGCCTGCACGTTCTCGTGCGTGATGTGACCGCCGATCTCGAGCGGTACGAATCGCAGGCGCCGGTGCTCGCCATCGAGCGCTTCTGGGATGAGCTTTCCGATTGGTACGTGCGGCTCTCCCGGCGCCGCTTCTGGAAGGCCACCTCCGATACTGACAAGCGGGCTGCGGAGTGCACGCTGTACGAGGTGCTGACGACGCTTGCGCGCCTGATGGCCCCCTACATGCCGTTCGTCGCCGAATCGATGTACCAGAACCTCGAGCGCACGGCTCGCCGGGCGGCCCCAGCGAGCGTGCATCACACCGACTGGCCTAAGAGCAACGCCGCGGCCATCGACGGCGACCTCGAGGCGCGGATGCGTGCGGCGATGCGGGTCGTCTCGCTTGGCCGGGCGGCACGCGGTGAGGCCAGAGTGAAGGTCCGGATGCCGCTCGCCCGGCTCACCGCGGTCTTTGCGGAAGGCGACGCGGATCACGGTCAGCTCCGGTCAACGGACGAGCTGGTCCGGGTCATCTGCGACGAGCTGAACGTGAAGGCGCTCGAGATCCGCGACCACGCCAGGGGTTTGGTGGTCGACGTCGTGCAGCCGGACCTGAAGAAGCTGGGACCAAAGCTCGGCAGGCAGATGCCAGACGTGCAGCAGAGGCTCCGCGAGGGGCGCTTCACGACGAACGAGGACTCGTCCCTCCAAGTCGGTGACGTTCGGCTCGGACCCGACGAGGTCATCGTGCGAAAGGTCGGTTCGCCGGGTCTTGCCATCGGCTGGGACGGCGGAGCCGTGGTGGTGATCGAGACCGCCCTGACCCCCGAGCTCGAGGCCGAGGGCCTCGCCCGAGAGCTCGCCCACCGCATCAACGTCATGCGCAAGGACGCGGGACTCGCCATCGCCGACCGCATCGCGCTTCGGTATGCCGGCGCGATCACGCCGACCGTCGAGCGGCAGCGCGAGATGCTCGCGGAGGAGGCGCTCGCGACCTCGCTGACCGCGGGGCTCATGGGTCGTGGCCATTCCTGGAGCGGCGACCTCAACGGCGTCGCGAGCGAGCTGGAGATCGAGCGGGTCTAGTGGCGGGTCATGCTGACTCGGAGCCCCATTGCATGTCGAGTGGCGGACCTCAACGTGCGCGCCGGGTCCGTGACACGCACGGTCTGGTTCGAGTCGACGGTACGCGGGTGGTAGCGTTCCTTCCATGACAGGCCTCGCGTTCGTCTTCCCGGGGCAGGGGTCCCAGGCGGTCGGCATGGGCCGCGCCGTGTATCTCGCCTCTCGGCGGGCGCGCGAGATCTTTGATGAGGCGGACCGCATCCTTGGCTACCGGCTTTCGGCGATCTGCTTTGAAGGACCGGACGAGCGCCTCAATGACACAGCGGTCGCGCAGCCCGCGGTCCTCACGACGAGCGTGGCGCTTCTCGAGGCCCTCGCCGAAGCATCTGCGGTCGATCATCGGATGAGCGATGGGAGCGAACCGCGAGGTGTCGCGGCGCTGCCCAACGGCGTGGCCCCCGCGTTCGTCGCCGGGCACTCGCTCGGCGAGTACACGGCTCTCGTCGCCGCCGGAGTGCTCACGTTCTCCGAGGCGCTGCGGCTGGTGGCCGAGCGTGGGCGCCTTGCAGCGGTGGGTGGGGCCCGGGGCGCGATGGCCGCGGTGCTCGGGATGTCCGCGGCGGATGTCGAGCGCGTCATCGACGCCACCGTGGCTCGCGGTAGCGCGGTGGTCGCGAACGACAACGGTCCGGCACAGGTCACCATCGCCGGCGACGACGTGAGCCTATCCAGGGTCAGCCTCGCCCTCGCGGCTGCGGGCGCAAAAAAGGTGGTGCCGCTCAGGATCTCGGCCCCCTTTCACTTTCCGGCGATGGGCCGCATCGGCCCGGACCTTTCCGCATTCATGCGCGGCCTGACCTGGCGCGATCCCGTCGTCCCGATCGTCGCCAACGTTTCCGCCCTGCCCCACCTACCCGGCAGCATTCCGGAAACGCTGGTCCGGCACCTCACGCAGCGCGTCGAGTGGCTTCGGTCGGTCCGGTACATGGTCGGGCTCGGCGCCTCCACCTTCGTCGAGCTCGGCGCCGGCCAGGTCGTGAATGGACTTGTCAAGCGGATCGCCGACGTGCGGCTCATCAACATTTCGGACCCGCTTACCATCTCGGGCGCCCTGACGGCGCTTCGTCGTGGAGGGCCGCGTTGACCCGGCGCGTTGTTGTGACGGGGATGGGCGCGATGACACCGGTGGGCAACGACATCCTCTCGACCTGGGCGGCCCTCAAAGCAGGCCGCGGCGGGATCGGTCGGATCACGCGCTTCGATCCCGCGCCCTACGAATCGCAGATCGCCGGCGAGGTGAAGGGCTTCGACCCCACGGCCTTCATGGACCGGAAGGATGTGCGGCGCACGGACCGCTTCACCCAGCTCGCCGTGGCCGCGGCGTCGATGGCGCTCAGTGACAGCGGGCTTGACCTGAAGTTCGAGACCGAACGGATCGGCGTGGCGATCGCGACCGGCGTTGGCGGCCTCGAAACACTCGTCGAGCAGGTTCTCGTGATGGCCGAGCGCGGTCCATCACGCCTCTCGCCATTCCTTGTGCCGATGCTCATGGCGAACGCCGGTTCGGCGCAGGTCTCGATGCAGTTCGGGCTTCAGGGTCCCAACCTGACCCACGTGTCAGCCTGCGCCTCGTCGTCGCACGCGATCGGCGAATGCGGCGAGATCATCAAGCGCGGCCAGGCCGACGTCATGGTTGCCGGCGGCGCGGAGGCGGCAGTCATCCCCCTTGCGATCGGTGCGTTCTCGAACATGCACGCGATGAGTCGCCGGAACGACGATCCGGCGCACGCCTCGCGTCCGTTCGACAAGGATCGTGATGGATTCGTGCTCTCCGAGGGCGGCGCCGTGGTCATCCTCGAGGAGCGCGAGCATGCTCTCGCACGGGGCGCGCGGATCTATGGCGAGCTCATCGGGTACGGCGCGACCGCCGACGCCTACCACATCACCTCGCCCGCGCCGGAGGGCGCCGGCAATGCGCGGGCGATGCGGATGGCGCTGACGCAGGCCGGCATCGCACCCGAAAAGGTCGACTACATCAACGCGCACGGCACCTCGACCGGGCCGAACGACCGCGAGGAGACCGCCGCGATCAAGGCGGTCTTCGGGGCGCACGCGCAGAAGCTGCTCGTCTCAAGCACAAAGTCGATGACCGGCCACCTTCTTGGCGCGGCCGGCGCATTGGAAGCGATCGCCTGCCTGCTCGCGCTTCGCGACGGCATCATCCCTCCCACGATCAACTACGTCACCCCCGACCCCGAACTCGACCTCGACTACGTGCCGAACGTCGCCCGCGAGCGTCAGATCACGACCGCCCTCTCCAACTCGATGGGGTTCGGGGGCCATAACGCTTCGCTCATCCTGACTACGGCATGAGCCTTGCCGGCAAGACGGTCCTCATCACCGGCGCAAGCCGGGGCATCGGCCGCGCCACGGCGGTGCGGCTGGCGCGCGACGGCGCGCGAGTCGCGGTGAACTACAAGGGCAACGTTGCCGCGGCGGAGGAGACCAAGCGCCTCGTGGAGGCGGCGGGCACAAGCGCACTGCTCGTGCAGGGCGATGTCTCGCTCGATGTCGACGTCGAGCGGGTCGTGAACGAGGCGCTCGCGTTCGGCGAGGGGCGACTTGAGCTGCTCGTGAACAACGCCGGCACGACGCGCGACGGTCTGCTGTTGCGGATGAACCTCGCCGACTGGGACACGGTCCTGGACCTCAACCTCCGGGGGGCGTTCCTTGTCACGAAGGCAGTTCTGCGGCCGATGATGAAGCAGCGTGGCGGTCGGATCGTGAACGTCTCGTCGGTCGCGGGCGTCGTTGGGAATCCGGGGCAGGCCAACTATGCCGCCGCGAAAGGCGGATTGATCGCCTTCACCAAGACCGTGGCGCGCGAGATGGCGAGTCGGCAGATCACCTGCAACGCGGTCGCACCCGGCCTTATCCCGACAGATCTGACGAACGATCTTCCGCAGGAGGTGCGGGACGGGATGCTCAAGCAGGTCCCGCTCGGCCGGCTCGGAACCGTGGAGGATGTCGCGAACGCCATCGCCTTCCTCGTTTCCGACGACGCGGCCTATATCACCGGCCAGGTGCTCGTCGTCGATGGCGGCATGGTCACCTGAACCGCCTAGCATTGAGGCGGTGACGACCCGCCGCGCCGCCCTCATCGCCGCCGTCGGGTTCGCTGCTTTTCTGCTCGACCGGGTGAGCAAGGCGCTGGTCGTGGCGAACGTCCCGCTGCACGATACGCGCGAGATCATCGGCAACCTCCTGCGCATCACCCACACCCAGAACTCCGGATCGGCCTTCGGATTGTTCCAGGAGCGGACCACGGTGCTCGCGGTCCTCAGCGTCGTGGCCGTCGGCGCGATCCTCTATTACTACCGGACGCTCGCCGCTCGCTCGCCGCTCCTTGCAGCGACGCTCGGCATGCAGCTCGGTGGCGCCCTCGGCAATCTCGTCGATCGCCTGGGTCAGGGCTACGTCGTCGATTTCATCGACGCCGGGGTTGGCGGCGTGCGCTTCTGGGCATTCAACCTCGCGGACTCATCGATCGTCGTCGGGATCTTTCTGGTGTCAGGGCTGCTCTGGCTGGAAGAGCGCCGCTCCCCGCGGCCAGCCAGAGGTGGTCCGCTGGCTGCGGGCGAGTGAACCGGGTGACGGAGCGGATCGCATTGGCGGGGGAAGCCGGGGGGCTCAGGGCCGATCGCTTTGTCGCGGAACGGACCCTCCTGTCGCGGAGCGCGATCGCGCGACTCGCGAAGGACGGACGGATCACGGCGAATGGGGTGCCGATCGAGCCCGCCTACAAAGTGCGGATGGGTGATGCCCTCGTCGTCGACATTCCCGAAGCGGAACCTGCGCTCTCGCTCGCGGCGGAGGACATCGCGATCGACGTCATCTACGAGGATGCCGATGTGATCGTCGTGAACAAGCCCGCCGGCCTCGTCGTCCATCCCGCCTACGGACATCACACCGGAACGCTCGTCAATGCCGTCGTCGGTAAGATCACCGCCGACACCGGTCGCGCGGCCTCGCGACCGGGGATCGTCCACCGTCTCGACAAGGACACGAGCGGGGTGATCATCGTGGCAAAGACGGACCTCGCGCATCTTGCGCTTTCGCGGCAGCTGCAGGCCAAGCGTTTTGGCAAGGAGTATCTCGCGCTCGTCTGGGGGGACCCTGGGGACCAGCCGGTCGTCGTCGATGCACCGATCCTCCGTGATCCGGACGATCGCCGCCGGATGGTCGTCCGCGCGGGTGGCCGGGAATCCACGACCCGCTTCACGAGGATCGCGGTCTTCGGCCCGGCCTCCGCGCCGCAGACGCTGCTGCACGTGCGACCGATCACCGGGCGGACGCACCAGATCAGGGTCCATCTTGCGTACGCGCGCTTTCCGATCGTCGGTGACCCGGTGTACGGACGGAAGAACGACTCGAGCGCCCTTGGGCGCCAGTTCCTGCACGCCTGGCGCCTCGCCGTACGCCTGCCGCAGGCGGGCGAGCAGACGTTCACGGCGCCCCTCGCTGTGGACCTTGTGGCGCACCTGGGCGCCCTCGGTCCGCCCCGCGACGTGGCCGAGCCATTTGGCGAGGTGGCGTGACGGAGATCGCTGGCGGCGGCCTCCTCGTCATCATCTCCGCGCCGTCCGGCGCGGGCAAGGACACCGTCATCGAGCGCCTCGTGAAGGTGCTCGATGACGGTGTCGTCTACATCACGGCCACGAGCCGCAAGCCGCGGCCGGGAGAGGTCCACGGCACCCACTACTTCTTCTACGAGCCCGATAAGTTTCGGTCGGAGATCGAGGCCGGCAACTTCCTCGAGTGGAGCATGGTGCATGGCGACTTCAAGGGTGTGCGGCGGGACGCGCTTGCGGACACGATCCGTGCTCACCGGGTGGTCATCGTGAAGCCGGAGCCACAGGGCATGCGCAAGATCAAGGTGCTGCTGCCCGAGGCGACGACGATCTTCATCATGCCGCCGTCGGTCGCGGCGCTTCGGCGCCGGCTGGAGCTGCGCGGCACCGAGTCGCCAGAGCAGCTCGAGATCCGGATGCGGAACGCCGAGATCGAGATGGCCGCGGCGCCGGAGTACGACCATGTGGTCACGAACCACGACGGGAAGATCGACGAGACGGTGGCCGAGATCGCCGCGATCATCCGCGTCGACGCGCGGCGGCCTCGCCGCTACGAGCTCTAGGAGACCATGCCGGGCACCCCGCGAGCGCGAAGCGATGCGGAAGGTGTCGAGCGCAGCGCGGAGGTCGCGGTCTTCGCCGGACTTCGTGGACCGATGCGAACCTTCAGCTACTCGGTCCCGCGCGACCTCGCGGTCGCCCCCGGCCATCTGGTCAGCGTGCCGCTCGGCACCATCGCCGCGCGTGGCGTGGTGCTCGGCCTCGACGTGCCGGCACCTCCGGGCGCCGTTCTGCGCGCGATCCAGGGACTCGTGCATCCGCTTCCACTGCTCCGGCCGCATCAGCTCGCTCTGGCGCGGTGGATCGCCCTGCGGTACCGCTCGGGTCTTGCCGACGCGGTGCGCGCGATGCTCCCGCCGGCACTCGCCGCGCGGTCTCGAGGTAGCGCGCTCCTACCCGCCCGCGGCGGTCGCACCGAGCCGGTCTTCGCGCTCACCGCGAAGGGCCGGGAAGCGCTCGTGCTCTGGACCGACCTCGACGCGGTCTCGGTCTCAGAGACCGCGGTGGTCCCTCCGGTTGGGACGCGGCCCGCGTCGGGGCGGCCGCCCGCGACCGCGAGGCTCACGTCGAAGCAGCTCGCGACGCTTCGCGCACTCGCGGCGGGCGCCGTCACCGGGCCTGAGCTCGCTCTGGCCGGGGCGTCGGCGGATGCCGCGACCCGGCTCGCGGTGCGCGGGCTTGCGACCGCCGGGCGTCGCGCGATCCGGCGGGTCCCGACGGAGTTCCGCCTCCTGGAGACCGATCCGATCCGCGATGCGACGCTGACCAAGGGCCAGGAGGAGGCGCTCGCCGCCCTGGTGGCATCGTTGGGGAGCGGCGGCGGATTCCTGCTCCACGGCGTGACCGCAAGCGGAAAGACGGAGGTGTACCTCCGCGCCGCACAGGCCGCCCTCGATCGTGGGCTCGGCGTCATCATCCTTGTGCCCGAGATCGCGCTGACGGCGCAGATCGTTGCGCGATTCCTCGCTCGCTTCGGCGATCACGTCGCGCTGCTCCACAGCGCACTGTCCGCCGGTGAGCGGTTCGATGAATGGCGCCGGGTGCTCGACGGCGTGGCGGACGTGGTCATCGGGTCGCGCTCGGCGCTCTTCGCGCCGCTCGCGAGGCCTGGGCTCATCGTTGTGGACGAAGAGCAGGAGCCCTCGTACAAGCAGGAGTCGTCGCCCCGTTACCACGCCGTGGACACTGCGCTCGCGCTCGTCGAGATCGCAGGTGCGACCGTGGCGCTCGGCAGCGCGACCCCGCGGGTCGCCACCTGGCATGCCGCAAAGAATGGTCCGCTCCGCCTCTTCGAGCTTCCCGAGCGTGTCGCGCTCCGAACGCTCCCCGTCACGACCATCGTTGACCTGCGCCTCGAGTTGAAGGAGGGGAACCGCGGCACCCTCTCGCGCCCGCTCCGGCTCGCCCTTGAGCGGACCGTGGCGCAGGGCGAGCAGGCCATTCTGTATCTGAATCGACGCGGTTTCGCCACGGTCGTGCTCTGCCGCGACTGCGGATTCGTCGTCCCCTGTCCGGGCTGCGAGATCCCCTTCGCGTATCACACGAGCTGGGGATCCTCGCCGGGGGCCACCGCGGCCCCGCGACTCGTCTGTCATCGCTGCGGCCGGGTTGAGCGACAGGTGCCAACGACCTGCCCGCAGTGCGCGTCTCCCCGGATCCGCCATCTTGGCACGGGGACGCAGCGCGTGGAGGAGGAGGTCCGCGCCGCCGTGCCGCGCGCTCGGGTCGCACGACTCGATCGCGACTCGGTCCGGGCGAAGGGCGCGCACGCCGCGGCGTACGAGCGGATGCGGAGCGGTGAGTCGCAGGTGATCATCGGCACCCAGATGGTCGCCAAGGGTTTTGACCTTCCTGGCGTTTCCCTGGTCGGTGTGATCAACGCCGACACGCTGCTCAACCTCCCCGACTACACCTCCGCGGAGCGGACCTTCGAGCTCATCACGCAGGTGCTCGGCCGATCCGGCCGTGGCGAGGCGGGAGGGTGCGGCATCCTTCAAACGTACCTGCCGGAGCACTACGCGATCCGAGCGGCGGCCGGGCATGACTACGCGGCGTTCGCCGAGGCAGAGCTTGGCGTCCGTCGCCGGTTCGGTCACCCGCCGTTCGGGCGCCTCATCCTCCTGCAGACGAGCGCGAAGCGCGAGGACACGGTCGAGCGCCGCGCCTCGACCCTGGCGGCGGAGCTCCGAGCCGAAGCCGATCCCGCAACGAGCGTCCTGGGTCCCGCCCCGGCGTTCGCGGCGAAGCTTCGCGGCTCGTATCGCGTGCAGATCGTCCTTCGTGGACCGGATCCCGCGAGCCTCCTCGACCGCGTGCCCCCCGGTCCAGAGTGGACGGTCGATGTGGACCCCGCGACACTTCTGGGATGAGCGCCGAGGTTCCGCCCCCCGTGGACGACGACGACGACGTCGAGATCGAGGACGACGAGGCTGAGTCCACCGAGCCGCGCCTCGAGATCGTCAGAGGGCGTCCGTGGACGATCGACACCGGCCGCCGCGAGAAGTGGAGCACCCCCGAGTTCGTCGCGGCCCACGCGGTCGAGGTGCGCCAGGTCGGCGATCCCGTACTCCATGCGCCGGCGCGGAAGCCCAAGCTCTCGCGGGGCGACATGGACGCGTTGCTCGAGCGGATGTTCGCCTCGATGATCGCCGCGCACGGGATCGGGATCGCGGCGCCGCAGATCGGCGTGCCGCTGCGGGTCGCGATCATCGACGTCGATCGGGCCGGGATCGTCGTCGTGAATCCGGAGATCGAGTGGGTGAGCGACGAGGTGGAGGAGACAAGCGAGGGCTGTCTGTCGGTCCGAGGGCTGTACGGGATGCTCGAGCGCCCCCTCGAGGCGCGCGTCGTCGCCGAGGATCCCAACGGCAAGCGCTTCACGCTCTACGGTTTCGATCTCGGCGCGCAGTGCATGATCCACGAAACGCAGCATCTCGACGGCACGCTGTACATCGACAAGCTGAGGACGCGTGCGGATCTCTTCCCGGTCAAGGTGGGAGCGCCGGACGAGGAGCCACGGTCGGTGTCCGGCCACACGCGGGCCGAGATGGAAGGCACATCCTGAGACCGCGCGCCGTCTTCCTTGGGACCCCCGCCTTCGCCGTGCCATCCCTTGATGCCCTCTGGCGGCTCGATCGCGCCGGCGTCATCGAGCTCGTTGGCGTCTGCACCCAACCTGATCGGGAGCGTGGTCGGGGCCACGTCCTCGCGATGTCAGCGGTGAAGGTGCGGGCGCTCGCGCTTGACCTACCGGTGCTCCAGCCAGCGCACCTGCTGGGTGAGGACCTCGCGGCTGTCGTCGCCCTGCGGCCGGGACTGCTCGTCTGGTCCGCCTACGGCAACCTCATCCCGCGCCCGCTGCTCGCCGCCGCCGGCAACCGCGCCCTCAACGTGCACGGGTCGCTGCTTCCCCGGTGGCGGGGTGCGGCGCCGGTGGCCCACGCGATCCTAGCCGGCGACACAGAAACGGGTGTATCGCTGATGGTCGGCACGCCATCCCTTGACGCCGGCCCGGTGTATGCGGTCGCGCAGACCGCGATCGGTGCCGATGAGGACGCGGGAGGCCTCACCGGTCGTCTGGCCGGGCTGGGCGCGGTGCTGCTCGAGCGCGAGCTCCCGAGTTTTCTGAGCGGCGATCGAGCGGCGCTGCCGCAGGACCCGACCCTGGTCACGTGGGCGCCGAAGCTCACGACGGCCGACGGTGTCCTCGATTGGGCGCAGCCCGCGGATCGGCTTGCCCGCCTCGTGAGGGCAATGACGCCGGAGCCCGGCGCATGCACGACGTTCCAGGGTCGACGCCTGGACATCGAGCGTGCCACCGTGACGGGCGGCGTTCCCGCGGAGCACGGCGTGGTGCAGCTCCGCGCAGGAGTTCCGCACGTCGCGGCGGGCGCCGGCTGGCTTCGGCTCGACCTGGTCCGCCCGTCGGGGAAGCGCGCGATGGCCGGTGCGGAATGGGCCCACGGGGTGCGCGACCTGGAAGGGCTCGCACTGCCCTCCTGACCGCCGCCACCGTTTCGCAACCCGCCCGTCACTGTCGGGGACCCGTTCCAGGGCCTATCCTGCAGGCAGATGCGCACCGTACCGGCAGCGAGCGCTACCCCGATCGCCACCGCAGCAGCGGTAGGTGAGGCTTAGTCGCACCCAGGAAGCTCCGGACCAAGCGACAGGCCTCCCGAGATCGAAGGATCGGGAGGCTTTTTCATTCACGGTCAGGCGCGGCGATCCAGCGAAGAGATACGAAAGGAGCACACGGTGGTGGACGAGCATGACAGCTGTGCGCTCGTGTCGATCGCTCGCAAGGACGGGCGCCCGACGACCGACGTCCTCCATCAGGCGATCCAGGGACTTTCGCACCTCGCGCACCGTTCGGGCCTCGTCGACGGCGAAGGGGATGGCGCCGGGGTCCTGACCGACATCCCGCGTGCGCTCTGGTCGGAGATCCTCGCGGGCGAAGCCGGGCTGCCGGCGACCCTCGCCTCCGATCCGGGCTTCGCCGTTGCGCACGTCTTCGTGCCTCGCCCCGCTGCCGATGACGCGATGAGCGCCGTGCGCCGGATCTTCGCGCACCACGCCCTGACCATTGTTCACGAACGGACCGCCACGACAAGCAGCGCCGCCCTCGGTCGAGGTGGCCGCTCGGCCGAGCCGCTCTTCTGGCAGATCGCATTCACGGCCGCGCTCGGGACGCGCGGCGATCGCGCGCTGTTCGATGCGGCCTTTGCGGTCGAGCGCCAGACCGTGGCCACCGTTGCGAGCCTTTCGCGATCAGCGGTGGTCTACAAGCTGCGCGGGAGCGGCGTGCAGCTCACGCGTTACTTCGCCGATCTGGCGGACCCTCGCTTCGCGACCTCCATGGCGCTGGGTCACAACCGGTACTCGACGAATACGAGCACGACCTTTGAGCGCTGCCAGCCCTTTGGTGCATTCGCACACAACGGCGAGATCAACACGATCGCTCGCCTGCGAGAGGAAACGGCCGCGCTCGGGCTGCCGCTCTCGCGCGAGGGCAGCGACTCGCAGGACGTCGACGCGCTGCTTCGTGGGCTCGTGTATCGGCTTGGGCTGCATCCGATCGAGGCCGTGGAGCTCGTCTTTCCGCCGATCATGAATGAGATCGCGCAGCTCTCTGGCGAGCTCCAGGACCTCTACCTGCAGGCCCGCGCTGCGATCGGTCCGATCGCGCAGGGGCCCGCGGGGATCCTTTCCCGTTTCGACGACGTGTGCATCTTCGGTGTCGATGCGATGGGTCTCCGGCCGCTCTGGCACGTCGAGACCGCTGAGGAGCACATGTTTTCGAGTGAGCGCGGCTGGGTGCCGCTCGCACGCTATGTGCGCGACCCCAGGCCGCTCGGCCCGGGTGAGCGCAATGCGCTAGTCCGCACCGTTCGCGGCTGGGAGTTCCTCGGCCACGCGGCGCTGCGCGAGCGATTCGCCGTGCTCCGCGCGCACCGGCGGATCGCCTCCTTCGGCCTGCGCGCCCACCTCGACTGCGGCGGCCCCGACGCGGCGCCGCTGCGCCCCGAGGCCCTCCGCGCCCGGAGCGAGCCGCACGGCCGCCCTCCGGTGCAGGTCATGACCCCGCCGGACGAGATCGAGGACCTGTCGGTCCGTCGCGAGGCGATGTTCGCCGCCTTCGGATACGAGCCCGACGATCTGAAGCAAGCGACGTTCATGCTCCAAACGGCGAACGAGGCCATTAGCTCCCTCGGCTACGACGGCCCGCTCGCCGTGCTCTCGGAGCAGCGGCCCAACGTGGCCGACTTCCTTCAGGAGACCGTGGCCGTCGTCACGAACCCAGCGGTCGACCGCGAGCGCGAGATCGAGCACTTTTCCACCCGGATCGTGCTCGGCCCGCGGCCGACGCCGCACCGCGCGGCCGACCTGCGACCGTGGGTCGAGCTGCGTCACCCGATCATCCTCGGCGGCCACGAGGCCGAATCCGCACTGGATGCGGGGGACTACCGCGCACTCGCACGGTCCCTGGGCACCTGGCTGCTGGAGGATGTCGAGGCGCGCTTCGCGACCGATGGCGCCCGACCCCCGATCCTCGTCGAGGCGGATCGCGACTGGGAGGAGCACCCGCGCGACGCGCTCGCCCGTATCGCCGCTGCCGCGTGCGTTGGCGTTCGCGCCGGCGCGCGTCTGGTGGTCATCCGCGACCGACATGCGGTCGATGAAGGCCGTGCCTGGCTCGATCCGATGCTCGTCACGGCCGCGGTCCATCGCGCGCTTGGGGTCCAGCCGTCGCGCTCCGGCTCGCTGCGTCGGGACTGCGGCCTTGTCGTGTCGGTCGGCAGCCTGCGCAACCTTCACGACATCGTCACGGCGCTCGCGCTCGGCGCCGATGCCGTGAACCCGTACCTCCTCCTCGAATACGCCATCTCGTCGGGCGACCCCGACGCACAGGCGAACCTCGTCGAGGCGATGCGCAAGGGGATCGAGAAGGTCATCTCCACGCTCGGCATCCACGAGGTGCGGGGCTACGGTCGGCAGCTCGCCGCGGTGGGTGTCGCGCCGGAGATCGCGCGCCTTCTTGGTGTGCGCACCTTCGTCGGCCGTGACGGTGTCGGCCTCGATTGGGAGCGGGTCGGCCGGGACGGGATGGAGCGCTCCGCGATGCTGCGCCAGCGGACCGTGGCTCGGCTCTCGCCCGCGTTCAGGATCTACCCGCGGGTCTGGAAGGCGGCGCTTCAGGCGGCGAATGGCGAGGTGCCGTGGGCGTCGTATGCCGAGCGCCTCCGCGAAATGGAGGAGCAGCACCCCGTCGCGCTCCGCCACCTCCTGGATATCGTCGGCGGCGCGCCGGCACCTGACGGTCGCCGCGCCGACACGCAGGCGGGGGAGCACGATGCCCCGTTCTACATCTCGTCGATGTCCTTCGGTTCCCAGGGTGAGACCGCGTATCGCGCCTACGCCGAAGCCGCGTTCCGCATGAACATCCTCTGCATCAACGGCGAAGGTGGGGAGCTTCCCGATCTCTACGGCCGGTACCCACGCAACCGCGGCCAGCAGGTCGCGTCGGGTCGCTTCGGCGTGTCCGCGGGCCTCACGAACTCGTCCGACTATCTCGAGATCAAGATCGGGCAGGGTGCCAAGCCCGGCGAGGGCGGCCACCTTCCCGCGCGCAAGGTGACGGCCAAGGTCGCGCTCGCGCGGAATGCGACGCCCGGCTCCGACCTCATCTCGCCGTCGAACAATCACGACATCTACTCGATCGAGGACCTCGCGCAGGTCGTGCACGAGCTCAAGACCGTGAACCCGCGGGCCAGGGTGGCGGTGAAGGTCCCGGTCGTGCCCGAGATCGGCATCATCGCCGTTGGTGTTGCGAAGAGCGGTGCCGACATCATCACGCTGTCGGGGTACGACGGTGGGACCGGCGCGGCTCGCCAGCACGCGCTCCGGCGGGCGGGGATGCCCAGTGACCTGGGCGTGCGTGAGGCGCACCGCGCGCTCGTCGAGTCAGGGCTCCGAGACCGTGTCGAGCTGTGGTGCGACGGAGGCATGAAGAGCGCGACCGACATCGTCAAGATGCTCTGCCTCGGCGCGGATCGAGTGGGATTCGGCACGCTCGCGATGGTCGCGATCGGCTGCACGATCTGCCGTGGTTGCCAGCTCGACACCTGCCATGTGGGCATCGCGACGCAGATCGAAACATCCGCCGAGGCCTCCGATCGGGGGATCAAGCGATTCGAGCCCCAGGAGCTCGATCGCGCCGTCGCGAACCTCCAGCGCTTCTTCGGCGCCATGCGCGAGGATCTTGCCGCGATCGCGGGCGCGCTCGGCGTCGCCTCCACCCGTGAGCTTGTCGGACGGGTCGACCTGCTGGCCCAGGTGCGCGGCGCCGACCGGGTCGATCTCACGGCACTGCTCACCCCGCTTGCGGAGGAATGGTCGCCGGCGCAGGTACGGACGTCCCTGTTCGTCGCCGCTCCGCTGAGTGTCGGTGATGCTCCGCTCAGCGCGCTCGACCGGTTCGTGGGAACCGCCGAGTCGGGTGCGCTGGCTCGCCAGCGGATCTTCGCCAAGGTGAGCGGCACGCACGAGCGCGTGTTCCCGACCGGCTCGATCGCGGGAAACGGCTTCGCCGCCTACGCGACCGAGGGCGTCACACTCCACCTGAGCGGTGGGGCCCAGGACGGAGCGGCAAAGTCCGCGCTCGGCGGGACGTTCGTGATCCTCAAGGCCCCGAACGCCGAAGGCCGGTTCGTCGACGGCTCGGTGGGGAAATGCTTCGCTTACGGTGCTCAGCGCGGCCGGTTCCTCGTGCAGGGCTCGGCCGACGCGCGCGCCGGAATCCGCCTTTCGGGCGCGGATGTCGTCTTCGGCGGTGATCTCCATGGTTTCGCGTTCGAGTACATGACCGCAGGCCGCGGCGTCGTGCTTGGTGACCCGGGCAGGTGGATCTGCTCGGGCATGAGCGGTGGCGTCGTGTACGTCCGCGTCGATCGGGCGCTCGATGAGCTCGCGCTCGGCAGACGCCTTGCGAAGGGCGGCCGGGTGGCGGTGCGACCGCTCGCGGCCGCGGATCGCGCTGACCTCGCGGAGCTCCTTGGCGCGTATGCCGACGAGCTGCAGCAGAGCGGTCAGCCGGCGGACGCCGAGCGGGTGCGGGCACTCCTCGCGGAGCCGGATCGGCACTTTCGGGCAGTGCGGCCCGGCACCGGAGAAACGGTGGACCAGAGCATTTCGACCGAGTGACCTTAGGCTTGGCCTTCATGGCAGACGATCGACCCGCGATCAGCGACCAGAGCGAGCAGGCCCTGCTGTCGTGGCTCGAGGCGCATGGTGAGCCGGCGTATCGGGCAAAGCAGATCCGGCGCTCGCTTGCGCGTGGCTCCGCCTCCTCGTGGGAGGAGCTCACCAATCTCCCGCATGCGCTCCGCGGTGCCCTGGCCACGGAATTCCGCTGGTCGACGGTGGACCTGGTCGCCGAGGAGGCGAGCGCCGATGGTGAGACCCGCAAGGCGCTCCTGCGCCTTCGCGACGGCTCGCAGATCGAGACCGTCCTCATGCCGCATCATGGCGACCGGAATGCGATCTGCCTTTCCACGCAGGTCGGCTGCGCGATGGCCTGCGCCTTCTGCGCGACCGGCGAGATGGGTCTCCTTCGGAATCTCAGCACAGCCGAGATCATCGACCAGGTGCGCCATTGGCAGAAAGATCTCGTCCGCCGGGGCGACCGAGTCTCGCATGTGGTCTACATGGGCATGGGCGAACCGCTCCACAACTACGCCGCGACGCTCGCTTCGGTCCGGATGCTCATCGACCATGAGCTGTTCGCGATCAGCCCCAGACGGCTGACCATCTCGACGAGTGGCCTGGTGCCGCAGATCGATCGCCTCGCGGCCGAGGACCTGCCGGTGAACCTCGCGGTGTCACTCCATGCGCCCGACGACGCCACGCGCAGCCTGGTGATGCCGGTGAATAAGCGTTGGGGGGTCGAGGCGGTCCTCGCCGCCGCCGCGCGCTACGTCGCGCGCACCCGCCGGCGCATCACGTTCGAGTATGTGCTGCTCAGAGGGGTGAATGACTCCGCGACCGCTGCGACCGCGCTCGCCGCGCTCATCGTCGCGCACGGCCGGCCGCAGGATTCGCACGTGAATCTCATTCCGGTGAACGCCGGGCCGGGCGGCTTCACGCGACCGCGAATCGAGACGACCGAACGGTTCGCGCAGATCCTGCGCGACGCGGGGATCGTGGCGACCGTTCGGATCAGCAAGGGTCAGGACATCGCCGCGGGATGCGGCCAGCTGAAGGTCGTGAACGAGCGGAGGTCCGGGGCCGCGGCGCGGGTCTAGTTCTTCGCGGCCTTCGCTGCCTTCTCGGCCTTCTTTGCCATCCGAGCATCCTTGGTCTGGGTCCGCAGGCAGCGGGTGCACACCAGCATTTTTGTGCCGGCGATGGCCGATACGTGCAGGTTCGCCGCGAAGCGGCGGTGCGTGTGGACCTTTGAGTGGCTCACGTTGTAGCCGAAGGCGGCGGACTTGCCGCAGAGCGCGCAGGCACGGGGCATCAGGCTTCTCCTTGCTTCTTGTGCTCGCCGCTCGGGCGAGCCCGCCTCCGGCCGCGCTCGCCGCTGCCGGCTCCGACAAGTCAGAGGTTCTGGATGCAAATGGTACAGTCGCCCCCATCGGTACGCAATGCGACGGGGCTTCCCTCCTTCACGTGCTGGAGGCCGCGGCCGACCGTCTCGCCGCTCACGTGGACGAGGTCAACGCCCTCAATGTGTATCCGGTCCCCGACGGCGACACCGGGACCAATCTGCTCCACACGATGCGGACCGCTCTTGCCCACGCCCACACTGCGGAGCCGACCTGCAGCGCGGTCGCCGCAGCGCTGGCGCACGGTGCCCTGATGGGCGCGCGGGGGAACAGCGGCGTGATCCTCTCGCAGATCATCCTCGGCCTGAAGGACGCACTGGTCGGGCGCACGCTCCTCGGTGGAGCGGAGCTCGTGGCCGCTGTCGGGGCCGCCCGGTCGCACGCCTTCCTGGCCGTCACGAAGCCCGCCGCCGGGACGATGCTCACCCTGCTCGCCGCCGTCGATGACGCGATCCAGGGTTCGGGTGACTTGCCGGCCGATGAGGTCCTCCGCCTGATCGTCTCCGCCGGCGTGCCCGCGGTCCGCGCGACCCAGGGGCAGAATCCGATGAACCGGGCGGCGGGCGTCGTCGATGCAGGAGCGCGCGGACTCTGGTTGCTCTTTGACGGCGCGCAGGCGGCACTCGACGGTCACGCCGACCAGAGCATGCCCGTCGCCCGCGCCTCCGTCATTGTGCCGCCGAAGGTCACAGCGGACTCCTCGTGGGCCGGTGCGTACGATGTGCAATTCCTCGTCGAGCATCCGACACGCGCGATCGGCGCGATCCGTGAGGAGATGCTCACCTATGGTGCCGACTGCGTGCTCGTCGTCGGCGACGAAACGGTGATGAAGGTCCACGTGCACACCCTTCATCCCGACGAGATCCTGCGCATCGGCCTGTCGGCGGGTCGTGTCGCCGACGTCGTGGTCGAGGATCTGGATGCGATGAGCGAGGCGCATGCACAAGCCACAGGGATCGTCGTCCGCCCGCCGGCGGCGGTGCTCGCGCTCGTCACGGTGGTCCCCGGAGACGGCTTCGCCGAGGTGGCGCGGTCGCTCGGCGGGGTTCCGCTCCGAGGCGGCGCCACGATGAATCCCTCGACGGAAGAGCTTCTCGATGCGATCCGCGGCGCGAACGCGTCCCGGACCCTCGTGCTCCCCAATGATCGGAACGTCGTCCTCGCGGCCCGGCAGGCCGCGACGCTCACCACGGGGGTCATCGTCATCGAGAGCGAGAACATCGCACAGGGAATGGCCGCTCTCGTCGCATTCGACCCCGCGGGAGATCCCGCGGAGGTCGCGCTCCAGATGGAGAAGGCCGTACGCGCCACGCGCTGCGTCGAGCTCACCCGAGCGGTCCGGGACGCGAAGGTGGACGGTCGCGCGGTGCGCGAGGGCCAGGCGCTGGCGCTTCTCGATGGACGAGTGGTCGCACACGGCGACGCCGAGCTCGCCGTGCTCGCCGAGGCCGGTGCGCTGCTCGCCGGGGCCGGGCTGCTGACGCTCTACGTGGGCTCTGCCGTGTCCGCCGAGCGGTCGGCGGCGGCACACGCGAGGCTGGCCGCCGCCTGCCCGAGCGCTGAGATCCAGGTCCTCGAGGGTGGCCAGCCTCATTACGCCTTCGTCATCCAGGCCGAGTGAGGTCGGCGACCCGGTGACGGTCGCGCGTGCGCCGCGGCTGCCGGACAGCTCGCTCGATCTACCCGTGACCCGGCTCTGGGGCGTGGGGGCGGAGTCGGCAAAGCTCTTCGAGCGGCTGGAGATCAGGACCATCGGCGACCTGCTCTGGCATCTGCCGCGCCGCTACAAGG
Source organism: Chloroflexota bacterium (assembly GCA_009692785.1). GTDB lineage: Bacteria > Chloroflexota > Limnocylindria > P2-11E > P2-11E > SHYN01. The sequence goes on from SHYN01000002.1 coordinate 25,056, forward strand.
ACTACCGCACGGCGCTGCCGCTCGCCGCCGTGCGGGCGGGCGCGGAGCAGACCGTCGAAGCCGTGCTGGGGAAGATCGCGCAGCGGCGGACGCGGAGCGGACTTCTCCTCACCGAGGCCGAGCTTCTGGATGCGGACGGCACGCCGAGCGCGGTGCGGGCATCGTGGTTCGGAAAGCAGTTCATCGCGGAGCGCTTTCGCGAAGGCGCCGTCGTGCGGCTCGCGGGCAAGGTCGCGTTCCAGGGCCGCGGCCTCGTGTTCCAGCAACCCGCGATGGAGCCGGCGGGCGCGGCGGCGATCCACACCGGACGGATGGTGCCGGTCTACAAACTCACCGAGGGGCTCAAGGAGGGCCAGGTCCGGCGCTTCCTTCACACCGCGATCGAGGGCGAGGCCGGGCGGGCATCGGCGGTCGTCGGCGAGCTTCCGGACCTCGTCCCCGCCGACACGCGTGCCCGCCACGGCCTGCCCACCATCGCGCAGGCCCTCGCGCAGGTGCATTTCCCCAACGCTCCGGAGGATCTCTTTGCCGCTCGGCGCGCGCTCGGGTTCCAGGAGCTGCTCGTCCTTCAGCTCGCCCTCGGTCAGCGGCGGGCGCGGTGGACCAGGAGCGCGAAGGCGCCGGTGCTCCACGCCTCGGATGCGCAGGTCGCCGAGTGGACGAGGGCGCTTCCGTTCTCGCTCACCGCGGCCCAGGTGCGTTCGTTCGGTGAGGTCCGGGGCGACCTCGCTCGGACCGTGCCGATGTCGCGTCTTCTCCAGGGTGATGTGGGCTCGGGCAAGACCGTCGTCGCCGCTCTGGCCGTGCGGATCGCCGTTGCAGCCGGAGCCCAGGCCGCGCTCATGGCGCCGACCGAGCTCCTCGCCGAGCAACATTTCCGGTCGCTGCGGGGCCTGTGGCAAGAGGATGGGCCGAGCCTCGAGCTGCTCTCATCGAGCACCGGCGCCGCGCGCAAGCGGGAGATCCTCGCGCGGCTCGGGGACGGCTCGCTCGACATCATCGTGGGGACGCATGCGCTCGTGGAGGACAACGTCACCTTTCATCGGCTCGGGCTTTCGATCGTCGACGAGCAGCATCGATTCGGCGTACGGCAGCGCGCCACCTTCCGCGAGAAGGGCCAGGATCCGCATCTGCTGCTGACCACGGCGACGCCGATCCCCCAGACGCTGTCGCAGACCCTCTACCGGGACCTTGATGTATCGGTCATCGACGAGCTTCCCGCGGGCCGTCAGCCGATCCGCACGGAGGTGCGCGAGCCCGACGCACTTCCCAAGGTCTGGCCCTGGCTGCGCGAGCGTGTGGCTGCGGGTGAGCAGGCCTTCATCGTGTGTCCGCGGATCGGCGGCGACGACGACGATGATGATGACGCGCGTGGCGTGGCGGCCACCGAGATCGCCCGAGACCTGGAGCGTGGCCCGCTTGCCGGGCTTCGGATCGGCCTGCTTCATGGGCGCCTGCCGGCAAAGGAGCGGGATGAGCGGATGCGGCGTTTCGCCGCCGGTCAGCTCGACGTTCTGGTCGCCACGACGGTGGTGGAGGTGGGGATCGATGTCCCGCGCGCGACGGTCATGATCGTGCTCTCGGCGGAGCGCTTTGGGCTGGCGACGCTCCACCAGCTTCGTGGGCGGGTCGGCCGCGGCGACCAGCGTTCGTTCTGCGTCCTCGTGAGCGCGGGTGCCGCCGAGTCAGAACGCCTTCGCGCCATGACCGAGACGAAGCGCGGCGCGGACGGCGCGGCGGTCCCGCTCGACGGGTTCGATCTGGCGCGGCGCGACCTCGAGATCCGTGGGGCCGGCGAGTTCCTCGGTGAGCGCCAGCACGGCTCGAACGAGCTGCGGATCGTTGACTTCGACGACATCGACCCGCGCCTCTTGGGGGATACCGGCGCGGAGGCTGACCGGATCCTCGCGGACGATCCCGACCTTGTGCTGCCCGACCATGCGCGTCTGGCGAAGGCGGTGGGTGACCTCTGGGACCGCTATGCCCTGGCCTGAATGCCGGAGGCCCGGGTGAGGGTCATCGCGGGTGAGGCGAAGGGGCGCCAGCTCGTCCACCCCGGAGGACCCGGCACGCGGCCGGCCACCGACCGGATCCGCGAAACGCTCTTCGCCATCCTTGAGCCGCGTCTTGGCGGCGCGCGCGTCCTGGACCTCTTTGCCGGCGCCGGGACCCTCGGGGTCGAGGCGCTCTCGCGGGGCGCCTCCCACGTGACATTCGTGGAGCGCGCGGCGCCGGCCCTGGCCGCACTGCGAGAGAATCTCCAGGTGACGGGCTTCGCGGGGCGGGCGACGGTCGTTGCCGCGGATGTGCGCCGCTTTGCCCTGGCACCCGGCGGCCCCTACGACCTGATCCTCTGCGATCCGCCCTTCGTCGACGCGCGGGAGCTGCGCGACCTTCTGGCGCTGGCCACCGTGCGCGGCGCGCTTGCCGAGGGGGGCCAGGTGGTGCTCCGCGCCCACCGGAAGACCCTCCCAGACCTCGCCGGGGTCGCTCGGGTGGCGCGGGAGCGCGTCGTCGGCGAGGAGGTCCTCCGTTTCGTAGAGTACGATTTATCCGCGATAGGCGTCTCGCCGGAGGGTGATTTTGGATAGGGACATCCAGTTCTTGGTCGAGCGCCTCGAGGCGCTCATCGTGAACGCTCGCAAGGTCCCGATGACGAGCAACGTCATGCTCGATCAGGCTGCCGTGCTCGACCTCATCGATCAGCTGCGCATCTCCATTCCCGAAGAGGTGAAGCAGGCGAAGCGCGTGACGCAGGACACCGAGCGCCTTGTCGCGCGCGGCCGCGAGGAGGCCGATGAGATCATCGCCGCCGCGCAGGAGCAGGCGGCCCTGCTCCTGCAGGATCAATCAGTCCTGCGCGAGGCCGAGCTGCAGGCCCAGTCAACGCTGGACCGCGCACAGACCAAGGCGGACGAGACGATGCGCGGAGCCGACCAGTACGCGGGAGACGTCCTCGTTCGCCTCGAGAGCGACCTTGTCAAGACGCTCGCCATCATCAAGAGGTCCCTCGAGGTCCTCGAAGAGCGGCGGCCGCAGTCCACCGAGGCGTAGGTGCTGGTCGTTGTCTCGTCGCTCCTCAGGCAGGCGGTCGGCACGCGGATCCGTTTCGAGATCTCGGAATCGCCGATCGCACCCGGTGGTGAGAACGCCGGCCTGATCGCGTCCGGCGCGCACTCGGTCGATGCCACGCTGGACGCCATCCATACCGATCCGGGAGTTCTCGTCGAGGGCACGGCCACGGCCCTCATCAAAGGGCAGTGCAGCCGTTGCCTGAAGGACTGCCTGACCCGCGTCCACACGGAGTTCGCGGAGCAGTACTACGCGACGGTCGACGTGGTGAACGGCGCACCTCGTCTCGACCCGCCGGCCGAGGCGCAGACCATCGGGTCAGACTTTCGGATCGACCTGACACCGCTCGTTGCGGAGGAGCTGATCCTCGCGACACCGTTCGCGCCCCTCTGCCGCGCGGACTGCAAGGGGCTCTGCCTGGCCTGCGGGGCCGACCTAAATCTTGGCCCGCACGCGCACGAGGACCGCACCGATCCACGTTGGAAGAAGCTCGGGACGCTCGAGGGGTTTCACGCCGACCGCGAATAGGCGACAATGGTGGGACTAGAGCGAAGGAGCCACACCATTGGCCGGTCAACCCAAGAAGCGCACGCCGCATGCGGCACAGGGCGATCGTCGCAGCCACCTCGCGTTGAAGGTCGCGCCGCTCGTACCCTGTCCGCAGTGCAAGAGTCCGAAGCCGTCCCACCAAGCCTGTCCGCACTGCGGAACCTACCGGGGCCGGCAGGTCATCGTGATCAAGTCGAAGAAGCCAAAGTCCGCGACCCGCTAGGGAACACGCGCTGATGCGCATCGCGGTCGACGCGATGGGCGGTGACCACGCCCCGGACGAGATCGTCCGGGGCGCTCTGCTGTACCGGACGAGCGGGGGGCCCGCTGACATCGTGCTGGTGGGTCGAGGCGAAGCGATCCGCGGCGCGCTTGGCAACCGTGACCGGTCCGGGATCACCGTCGTCGAGGCGAGCGACGTCGTGGCGATGCACGAGCATCCGGCGAATGCGCTCCGCCGTCGCCCCGACACCTCGATCGGCGTCGCGACCGCGCTCGTGAAGCGCGGCGAGGCCGACGCGGTCGTCTCGGCCGGCAATACCGGCGCAACCGTCGCCGCCGCGCTCTTCACCCTCGGCCGGATCAAGGGGATCGACCGGCCGGCGCTGTGCGGCATGCTGCCCACCACCGCGGGTAAACCCGCCTGCATCCTCGACGTGGGTGCAACCCCAGAGGCCGAGGTGCGCAACCTCCTGGAGTACGCGGTCATGGCCTCCCGCTTCATGGAGAGCGTGCACGGTCTCACCCGACCCAGCGTCGGTCTGCTGAACATGGGTGAGGAGGAGGAGAAGGGAGACCGCCTGCGCCGAGAGACGCACGTGGCGCTCCGAGCGGCGGCGACACTGAACTTCGTCGGCAACGTCGAGGGCCGCGACGTCATGCGCGGGACAACGGATATCGCGGTCTGCGATGGCTTCACCGGCAACGTGCTCATCAAGGGCCTCGAGGGCACCGTCGACGTCTTTCGCGAAGCGATCCGCGACGACATCTTCGGCGGACCGCTCGGGAAGATCGCCTACCTCTTCGGGTTGCTCGGCGTCCGCCGGATGCGGCACAAGCTGGACTACGACCCCTACGCCTCGGCCCCGCTGCTCGGTGTGGACGGCGTCTCGGTGGTGACGCACGGGCGCGCCCGGGCGAACATGCTGCGCTGGGCGATCGTGGTGGCGGAGCGCGCGGCGAGCGGCGGCCTGATCTCGGCCATTGCGCAGAGCGCCGCGACGACCGCACGACCGTGAGACCACCACTCCGCCACGGGCGGCATCCCGCGAGGCGGCTCGCGCTGCAGGTGCTCTTCGAGGTTGACTTCACCCGCGGCGAGCTTCGCGAGGCGCTGACCCGCGGTGCCTTCCGGGCCGGCCTCAGCGAGGAGGCGGCGGAGTTCTCCTGGGAGCTCGCCTCGGGCGTGCAGGAGCATTGCGCCGCTCTCGACGAGGAGATCGCAGCGCTCGCCCCCGAGTTCCCGATCGAGCAGATGGCGCGAGTGGACCGCAACGTGCTGCGCATCGCGCTGTTCGAGCTACGGATCTCCGGCGACGCGCCGGCGGCGGCGATCATCGACGAGGCGGTCGAACTTGCGAAGCTCTTTGGCTCCGAGGCGTCCGCCAAGTTCGTGAACGGGGTCCTGGCCACCGCGGTGGGTGGGAGAAGGGCCCGCGTGAGGCCAGATTGACGCCCCGCGCGGCGACGATGACACTTGGCGTACTCGGTAGCAGGCCGGGTCGAGCGGATGTACCGAGAATCGGTCGCACGGCGGCCGCGTGGAGGTGGTCGGTTGGCACAGGCGGATATCTACGAGCGTCTGAAGAAGATCGTCGTCGAGCAGCTTGGCGTCGATGAAAAGGACGTCAAGCCCGAAGCGGCGTTTGTCGAGGACCTCAACGCGGACTCGCTCGACCTCGTGGAGCTCATCATGAGCCTCGAGGAAGAGTTCGGCATGGAGATCTCGGACGAGGACGCCGAGCAGATCAAGTCGGTCGGGGCGGCCCAGGAGTACATCGAGGAGCACGTTTCCTAGGAGGCGGGCCAGGCTCCGCTGATCGTTCGTTCAGCACGTGACAGCATGGGGAGGCAGGGATCGGAGTGGTCCCTGCCTCCCCGCAGTTCTGGAAAGGGAGGTCGAGCGACACGGAGATCGCCGGGTACGTCTTTCGCGACGAGCGGCTGGCCGATGTGGCGCTCACGCATGGTTCGTATCTCCACGAGCATCGGGAGGAGCCGGGCCTCGAGGACTTCGAGCGCCTCGAGTTCCTCGGCGATGCCGTGGTCGATCTCATCGTGGCCGAGGAGCTGTACACCATGCACCCCACGGCGGGCGAGGGCGACCTCACCCATCTGCGCGCCGCCCTTGTCTCGCGGAACGCGATGGCGGCGTTCGCGACCACGCTGGGGCTTCCCGAGCGCGCTCGACTCGGACGTGGGGAGATGGATTCGGGTGGACGTGGCCGACCGGGTCTCGCCGCACGGCTCTACGAGTCGCTCGTCGGTGCGATCTACCTCGACGGCGGGCTCGCGGCCGCGCGCGCGGTCGTGCTTCGGACGATGGGCGACGCGCTGACCGTGGGCGTCGCCGGGCGCGTCAAGTCTGCAAAGTCGGTCCTCCAGGAATGGGCGCTCGCCAAGGGCCACGCGCTCCCCGACTACAGCGTCGTCGGGACGAGTGGGCCCGATGACCGCCGGCTGTACGAGGTGGAGGCGAGGGTCGCGACAAGCCTGACGCGCGGGAGCGGCGCATCGAAGCGTGAGGCCGAGGAGGCTGCCGCCCGGCTGGCGCTTGCGGCGCTCGGGCTGTGACGCCCGAGGATGGCGTGATGATCGATCCCGCCGCCGCCGGCGCGGACGCCACCGATCCCGTTCTGAGCGACGCTCCGGCGCACGCCGGCGTCGTTGAGCTCGGAACGCCGAACGCCGTGCTCAAGACGCTGACCATGACCGGCTTCAAGTCGTTCGTGCACCGCACCCATCTCGAGTTCGCACCCGGCATCACGGCGATCATCGGGCCGAATGGTTCGGGGAAGTGCACGCCCGGCTGGGTTCGCGTGACTCTCGCCGATGGGCGCGAGGTGCCGATCAGCGAACTGGTGGAGGCCGCGCTGAAGGTGGATGCGGAAGCGCTCGCCGACGGATCCCAGACCACCGCGAATCCCGATGCGGTCGAGGTCCTCTCGCTTGACCCGGTGACCTTGCGCTTGGGGCCTCGTCCCGTTCTCGCGTTCGTGAAGCGATCGTCACCGGCACGCCTGATCCGCGTGCGCACGCGTTCGGGCCGCCGGATCGAGGCAACCCCCTACCACCCACTCTTCGCGCTGCACGAGGGGCAGCTCGCTGCCCTGCGTGCGGATGAGCTGCGGATCGGCACGCGCGTGGCCGTGCCGCGCCAGCTCCCCACGGCTGAGGGCAGGATGTGGCTTCGGCCACGCGAGATCCGTGACTCGTTCACCGCTGCCGACCGCGTCTACGTCGCTCCATCCGCCGGACTCACGGAATGGGCGGGTGAGGCTCGTGGCAGGTTCGGAGGGTGGGAGCGCTGGTTCCGCGCCGCCGGAGTAGACCGCCGCGGCCAGGGCATGCAGCAGGGTCAGGCGGTTCTGTCGACGGTCGTCGGGGCGCTGGCCCTGGCGGCTGGGACGGACGAGCCGAACGACGTGATGCTCAAGTCGTCCACCGGGGTAAGCGTCCGCATTCCCGATGCGCTCACCCCCGACCTCGCGCGGTTCCTGGGGCTGCAGATCGCTGAAGGCAGTTCGCAGAACTCCAACACGTTCAGGTTCACCAACTCCGATCCCGAGGTGCTCGTGGAATACGAACGACTCGTTCGGGATCTCTTTGGTGTGCGGGTCGAGCGCAGCGAACGGCCGCGTGCCACCTGCCTCATCGTGAATAGCCGCGCGCTGTCGGTGTTGCTTGAGCGCGGGTTGGGGCAGCGGGCGCGAACGCTCTCGGCGCAGAAGATCGCACCAGCCCAGATGCAGAGCGCTCCCGAGCACGTCCAGTGGGCGTTCCTCTCCGGCCTGTTCGAAGGCGATGCTTTCATTTGTGTGAATCGCAAAGGTAGGGCCAAGGGGTACGCCTCTATCGAATACGCCACCGCTAGTGAGGCGCTCGCGCGCGAAGTCGTGTCCCTCCTCTTGCGACTCGGGGTGTTCGCCTCGATCCGCTCCGGAGAGAAGCTGGCGACGAACTCGTCTGCGCCGAACCTTCGTACCTACTGGAGTGTGCATATCTATGGTGCCGAGCAGCTTCGCCACGCGGCCCGTCATCTCGACTTCGTAGGCTCGAAGCAGGCGGCCCTTGAGGAGCTCCGCGTCCTCGACGTCGCGTCGAATCCCAACCTTGACGTCATTCCCGGGGCCACGGTGATGGTCCGCGAAGCGGCAAAGGCTGCGGGGGTCAATGTCAAGAAGCATCGAAATGGTCGCGCGAAACTCGCCGCCTACAGCGAGCAACGCTGCGAGGCAACCCGCGGCGGTCTCCTCGAGGTCGCGGCCCAGATCGAGCAGCTCGGCGCCACGCCGGAGGCCGCGCGCCAGATGTTGGATCGACTCCAGATCCTGGCGACCTCCGATGTTTACTGGGACGAGGTCGTCCAGATCGAGGAGTTCGAGTCACCGGACAAGTGGGTGTACGACCTCTGTGTCGCGGAGACGCACAACTTTGTCGCCGAGAACATCGTCGTCCACAACAGCAACGTGGCAGATGGCATCCGCTGGGCGCTCGGGGAGAACAACCCGCGGCTGCTCCGCGCGAAGCGGAACGACGAGCTGATCTTCGCGGGATCCGAGACCCGCCGTGGACTGGGAATGGCCGAGGTCGAGCTGCAGCTTGACAACTCGTCGCGCCGGTTGCCGATCGAATTCAACGAGATCGAGGTCGGTAGGCGGCTGTACAAGAGCGGCGAGGCAGAGTTCCTCGTCAATCGCTCCAAGGTGCGGCTCCGCGACCTTTCCGAGATCCTCGCGGGCGCGAACCTCGCCGACAACCCATTCGTGGTGATCGGCCAGGGGCTGGTGGATCAGGTGCTCGCGCTCCGTCCGGCGGACCGTCGCACGGTCATCGAGGAGGCCGCTGGTACCAGGCGCCTGCAGCACCGGCGGGAGCTCGCGCTCGATCGGCTGAAGAGCGCGGAGGGCGAGCTCGTGCGCGTGATCGATATTCTCCGCGAGCTGAGCCCTCGCGTGCAGCTCCTCACGGAGCAGGCCGGGCGATGGGCTGAGTACGAGACCGTCCGGAACGACCTGCGGCGCCGCGCGCTCCGCTGGTACCGCGGCTCCTTTGGAGCGACCGCGACGCAGCGTGCCGAGCTCGTGGCGAGGATCGTCGGTGTCGATCGTGAGGTCGCTCGTCTCACCGACCTTGCTGCCGAGATCGGCTCGTCGAGCGCCGGGACCGAAGCGGAGCTGCGTGCCGCGCGCGAGGAGGAGGAGCGGCGTCGGGTCGCCGCCGGCGACGCGGTCCAGCTGCTTGCGAGGCTCCGCGAGCGCCTCGCCGGCCTTCAAGCCAGCCTCGAAGCGATCGCGGCAGAACGCGACCGCGCACGCGAGGCGCTGGCCAGGCTCCCCGGTGAGCTAAGCAGCCTTCGCGAACGGCGTCAGAGTGTCGATGAGGAGACGCAGGTGGCCGCTCTCGCTGCGCGCTCGTCCGCCGACGCCGCGCGCGCAGCCGAGGAGGGCGCCTCAACGACCCGCGTCGCTCTTGCCGAGGCTCAGGCCGAAAGGGTCGAGAAGCAGCGTGCGCTCGTGCTCCGCGAAGGCGACGAGGTGCGGCTTGCCGACGACGAGCGAACGCTCCTGCTGCGTGACGAAGAGCTCGCGAACGCGGCCGAGATGGTCGCGACCTCGCGGGCGGAGAGCGAGCGCAGGGTGTCCGCCATCGCCGCGGAGCTTCGGGGAGTGCGTGACGCCGCGGCGCTCGTCGCGGTGGCGGCGGAGGCGATGGGCGCGGAAGCCACCGCCGCACGGATCGCGGTGCAAGGTATCGACGGCGATCTCGCGCTCGTCCGCGGTCAGATCGCCGCGCTCCGCGAGGCCGTCCTGCGCACGGAGAGCGAGATCGCGGCCCGCGAGGCGGGCTCCGCGCTTCCTCCGCTGCCCGGTGGTCTCCGTTGGTTCCACGAGCACGCCCCGGAGCCGATCGCACGTTCGCTCGTCGCGGCCCTCGGCGAGGCCGTCGCCACCCTGGCCGATGGAGCGTGGACGGACGTTGCCGAGCCGGAACGCTGCCGGCGCGTCACCTCCGGCCTTCCGGTGTTCCTCGCGGAGGACGATGCGGCGGCGCTCGCCGCGGCCCTGACCCTGACCTCGGGGACCGTCGTCGCGCCGAGCGGCCTCCTGGTCATTCCCGGCCTCATCCGTCTCGTCACGCCCGGGGCCGCGGCGCGGGAGGGCCTTACTCAGCTCAGAGCGATCGCGTCCCGGGTTCGCGAGGAGCTGGCGACCGCGGAGCGCGTGCAGGGCGATGCCCTGGCCCGCCGCGCCGCCGCGGCCGAGCGCGCCGCGGATGCCGAGCGCCGGCTCCTTGCCATCCAGAGCGATCGAGGTGAGCATGATCGCGCCGCGGGTTCGCTCTCCTCACGCGAGGCCGACGAGCGCGACCTCATCCGGGCGGCGGTGGCGAGTGCGGGGGTCATCGAGCACGAGCGTGGAGACATCATCCGGCGCCGCGAGCAGCTGTCCGACGATCGCGGATCGGCAGCGGCGGCGCGGGCGGTCGCCACGGCGATGCATGTCGCTGCCGAGCAGGCCGAGCAGGCTTCGCTCACACGGCATGCTGCGAATGCGAAGCAGGCCGAGGACGCGCGACTCGACGCCGCGACGAATGAGGAGCGGCGTGCCCAGCTTGCTCGCCTCCGCGACGAGCTCGACGAGCGCGTCGGGTCCACCGAGCGCCGGATCGCGGAAGAGGAAGCGCGGGCTCGAGCGCTTGCACAGCAGGAGCGCGAGTCGCGGCAGCGGCTCGACGGGACGCAGGGCGAGCTGGGAGCGCTCACCGCGACGGCGCGCGACGCGGAGCGCTCCGCCGAGATCGCACGCGAACGGGCGCTGGCGGCGGAGGGCACGCGCCGGGAGATTGAGCAGCGCCTCGCCACGGCGCGCGAGCGACTTGCCGAGCTTCGCGGAGAACGCGCGACGCTTGCGGTCGAGGAGGAGCGCGCCACCGGCGCCCTGCGGCTCCTCGAGGAGCAGGTCCGCGCAGAGCTCGGCCTCACTGACGACCAGCAGCTGCCCGACCCCGAGTCGCTCGAGGGCGACGACCTTGGGCCGATGACCGATCAGGAGCGGGCGACGGTCATGCGCGACCTGCAGCGACTGCGGCGCCGGCTCATGGCGCTCGAGCCGGTCAATCCGCTTGCTGCGACCGAGCTGGGCGAGGTGGGGACGAGGCACTCATTCCTCTCGGCGCAACGCGCCGACCTGGAGAAGGCGATCATCGACCTGCGCTCGCTCGCGGACGACCTTGCCGCGGCCATCGCCGAGCAGTTCAGCGCCACGCTCCAGGCAGTCGACCGTGAGTTCGGCGTGTTCTTCCAGCAGCTGTTCGCCGGCGGCCAGGCCTCGCTGCGCACGAGCGATGATCCCGAGGAGCCCGGCATCGACATCTACGCGCGGCCCCCCGGGAAGCGCGCCGGCAGCCTCAATCAGCTCTCCGGCGGCGAGCGCGCGCTCACCGCGACCGCGCTTCTTCTCGCGATCCTCCGCGTGAAGCCCGCACCGTTCTGCGTGCTGGACGAGGTCGACGCCGCGCTCGACGAGCGGAACATCGGTCGGTTCACACAGGCGCTGCGCTCTCTCACCGACCGCACGCAGTTCGTGGTCATCACGCACAACCGCGGCACGATCGAGGCTGCCGACACGCTCTACGGCGTCTCGATGGATGAGGGTGGCGTGTCGAAGATCATCTCGCTCCGATTGGCGGACCTGGACGATCGTGCCAGATAGCCTGTTGTGTCGCTGCCCCATCGTTCTGCCCTGGCGTTGAGCGCATGTCACTGTTTGCGGGGCTCGCGAAGACGCGAAGCGGTCTCCTCGCCAGGCTGTTCGGGCCGAAGGATGCAAAAGTCACCCCGGAGTGGCTGGGGGCGCTCGAGGAGGCGCTGCTGCGAGCCGACATCGCGGTCACCCTCGTCGACCCGGTGATGGCGCAGGCGCGCGATCTGGTGACGCTCGAAGGCATCGACACGGTGCCAAAGGTGCTCGACGCGGTCCGGGACGCGCTCATTCGGGTGCTCGGCGCGGAGGATCTGGTCCTGCGGACGTCGGCCGTGCGGCCGCGGGTCGTCCTCATGGTGGGTGTGAACGGAAGCGGCAAGACGACGACCGCCGCCAAGCTCGCGAAGCGCTTGAAGGACGCCGGGGAATCACCGCTGCTCGTCGCCGCGGACACGTTTCGCGCCGCGGCGATCGAGCAACTGCAGGCCTGGGCCGCGCGTCTCGATGTGCCGGTCATCGCCGGGAAGCCACAGGGTGATCCCGCTGCGATCGTTTTCGACGGGATCACCGCCGGCATCGCGCGCGGTTCCACGACGGTCATCGCCGACACGGCCGGGCGGCTCCATACGAAGGTGCACCTCATGGACGAGCTGGGAAAGGTGGTGCGTGTCGCCGGGCGGGCGCGAGCCGGAGCTCCCGACGAGGTGCTCCTTGTGCTCGACGGGACAGCGGGTCAGAACGCCATCGAGCAGGCGCGTGGCTTCACCGCCTCCGCCGGCGTCACGGGTCTTGTCGTCACGAAGCTCGATGGCACCGCGAAGGGCGGCGCGGTGTTCAGGGTCGCCGGCGAGCTCCACCTGCCGGTGAAGTTTCTCGGCGTGGGCGAAAAGGCCACGGATCTGGTGCCGATGGACCCACGCGCTTTCGTCGAGGCGCTTCTGCCCCGCTCCTGACCGTCATACTCGACCCCGAGATGGTCACGTCCGTCGTGGTGCCGTAGCGGTGTTCGAGCAGCTCTCCGACCGGCTCACCGCCACCTTCGCGAGGCTTCAGGGAAGGCCGCGGGTCACGGAAGCCGACCTCGACGAGGCGGTGCGGGACGTTCGGGTCGCCCTCCTCGAGGCCGATGTGAATTTCAAGGTCGTCAGGCAACTGGTCGCGACCGTGAGGGAGCGTGCCCTCGGCGAGCGGGTTCTCGAATCGATCAGCGGCGCGCAGCAGGTCGTCAAGATCGTGCACGACGCTCTGGTGCAGATGCTCGGCGGCGGCTCCGCCACCCCTCTGGCGCGTGCCGAGCGCCCACCGACGGTCATTCTCCTCGTGGGTCTCCAGGGTTCGGGCAAGACGACCACGGCGGGGAAACTCGCCAACCTCCTGCGCAAGCAGGGACGTCGGCCGCTGCTGGTCGCTGCGGACGTGTACCGCCCCGCCGCCGTCGATCAGCTGCAGGCGCTCGGCAAGCAGCTCGGCCTGCCGGTCGCGACCGTGCGCGCCGAGGCGGTCGCGGACGATATCGGCACGGTCATCGCCGCCGCGTCGGCCGACGGTCGCGACGTGGTGATCGTGGACAGCGCAGGCCGGCTGCACATTGACGACGCGATGATGGCCGAGCTTGAGGCAGTGGTCACCAGCGCCCGTCCGCACGAGACGCTCCTCGTGGTGGACGCGATGGGGGGGCAGGACGCCGTCGATGCCGCGGCCGCGTTCAAGGCGAGGCTCCCTCTGACCGGCCTTGTGCTGACCAAGATGGACAGCGACGCGCGCGGTGGGGCCGCGCTCTCGATCCGCGCGGTCACGGGAGTGCCGGTGAAGCTCATGGGCACAAGCGAGAAGCTCGATGGCATCGAGCTGTTCCACCCCGATCGGCTCGCGCAGCGCATCCTCGGCATGGGGGACATCCTCACGCTCGTCGAGCGAGCGCAGGAGCACGTTGACGTGAAGGAGGCCGAGGCGCAGGCCAGGCGCCTCCTCGAGGCGCGCTTCACTTTTGAGGATTTCTACGGGCAGCTCCAGCAGATCAAGAAGATGGGTCCGATCGGCGATCTGTTGAAGATGATGCCGGGGATGGGCCAGCTGGCGAAGCAGCTGCCCGCGGGCGACAAGGCCGAGAAGGATCTCGGAAGGATCGAGGCGATCATCGCCTCGATGACCCGCGCGGAGCGTGCCGATCCGGCGCTTCTCAACGGTTCGCGCCGCAAGCGGATCGCCGCGGGATCCGGGACCACGGTCTCGGAGATCAACCATTTCCTGAAGCAGTTCGCCGAGATGCAGAAGCTCATGAAGCAGGTGGGGGGCATGGCCAAGGCCGGTCGCCTGCGGCTCCCCGGCGTCCCGCGCTGACCGGACCCGCGGCAGCGGACCGGCGGGCCGAGCGAGGCAATGGCCGGTGACCTATCATTGACGAACGCGTTCCCAGTCGCGCGACAAGGAGCACCCCAAGTTGGCAGTCCACATCCGTCTGCGCCGCACCGGCAAGCACAAGGCGCCCACCTACCGTCTGGTGGTCGCGGACTCTCGTTCGCCGCGCAACGGCAAGTTCCTTGAGATCATCGGCCACTACAACCCGCGCAGCGAGCCCGTCGAGCTGGTCGTAAAGGCGGATCGCGCGACACACTGGTTCAGCGTCGGGGCCCGTCCGACGGCGACCACCCGCTCGCTGCTCATTCGGAGCGGCCTGCCCGACGCCGAGGTCCCGCCGGTCGCGCGATGACCGAGTCCGGAGCCGCGATGCGCGGACTGATCGAGCACGTCGCGCGGCAGCTCGTTGACACACCCGACGGCGTGGTGGTCACTGAGGAGCAGGACGGCGAATTTACAAAGCTCCATCTGCAGGTCGCGGACGCGGACATCGGTCAGGTCATCGGCCGCGGCGGTCGCATCGCGAAGGCGTTGCGCGCGCTGCTGAAGGTGATGGCCACGCGCGATGGCACCAAGGTCAACCTCGAGATCGACTGACGCGGACGAGGCCGGCATCATCGTCGGCACCATCCGCGCCCCGCACAGCAACCGCGGCGAGGTGCGCGTCCAGCCGGAGACCGATGCACCCGACCGGTTCCGCGTGGGCCGTGTGCTCCTCTGCGACGGGGTCGGCCTTCTCAAGATCGTGTCGCTCCGCGGAGACCTTGCGGAGCCGATCATCCGCTTCGACGGGTATGCGACTCGTCCCGAGGCGGCGAACCTCACGAACCGGCTGCTGCGCGTCTCAAGGGACGAGGCACGACGCGCCGTGGCTGCGACCGCGTCCTATCTGTGGGCCGACCTCATCGGGCTGCGTGCGGAGACGCCCGAGGGCGTGGCACTTGGTGCGGTCACCGAGGTCCTGCGGGCAGGTGGCGCCGACGTTCTCGTGGTCACCGGTGAACGAGAGCTCCTCCTCCCGATGATCGGGAGCGTCATCCGCTCCATCGACCTCGCGGCGGGCCGCGTGGTCGTCACGCCGCTGGAGGGCACATGAGGATCGATGTGCTCACCCTGTTCCCGCGGATGTTCGAGTCACCGTTCGCGGAGAGCATCGTCGCTCGCGCAAGGAGCGCGGGGCGCCTTGACCTCGTCGTCCGGGACATCCGAGAGTGGGCGACCGATCGCCATCGTGTGGTCGATGACGCGCCGTACGGCGGCGGTGCGGGGATGGTCCTGAAGCCCGAACCGCTCGGCAGCGCGATCCGCGAGGTGCGGGGATCGTCGGGGTACGTCGTTCTGCTGAGCGCGCAGGGGAGACTCTTCGATCAGGCGGTCGCGGGCCAGTTGGCGTTGCGTCCGCACCTCGTTCTCGTCGCCGGTCACTACGAGGGTGTTGACGAGCGGGTCGTGGAGGCGCATGTGGACCTGGAGCTCTCGATCGGCGATTACGTGCTCACGGGCGGCGAGCTTCCGGCGATGGTGGTCATCGACGCCGTCACACGTCTCGTGCCCGGCGTCATCGACCCCACCTCCCTCGAGCACGAGTCGCACGACCAGGGCGTGCTCGAGGGGCCGCAGTACACCCGACCGCCGGAGCACGAGGGCCGGCGGGTGCCGGCGGTCCTCCTCTCCGGCGACCACGCCGCGATTACCTCGTGGCGCCGGGCGGAGTCGATCCGGCGGACCGCCGAACGGCGGCCCGACCTTCTCGCCCAGGCCAGGCTGACGCCGGCGGAGCGCGCACGGCTCCCGGTCCCGGCGCCGGAACGCACGCAGGTCGCGGACGAAGATCTGCGGCTGGCCTACGCCTCCGGCATCGGCTCCTACAGGATCGCCGCGCGGTTCGGGCTCTCGGCCGCGACCGTCCGGCTGCGGCTCCGCGCGATGGGGGTGCGCCTTCGCTCGCGGACCGCGCTCCGCGGACCGACCGCCCTCGAGGTGGAGCGGCTTCGCGCCACCGGCCTCACCGTGCGTGAGCTCGCTCGCCATTTTGGTGTCTCGCACGTGACGATCCTGGACCGCCTCAAGCGCGCGAAGTGACCCCGCGCCCGCGTGGTGCGGCCTCCCCTGTGGGCTGGTACACTGCCATCACTTCCGAAAGATGACTGTGATCGTAATGAATGATGTTCTGAGGACCCTTGCCCAGGAGCAGCTGAAGGCCGACCTCCCGGAGATCAGGCCCGGCGACACCGTGCGCCTGTCGGTGCGCGTCGTCGAGGGCACCCGTGAGCGCATCCAGCTCTTCGAAGGCACCGTCATCCGCATTCGCAATGGCGGGATCGATCGGATCATCACCGTGCGTCGCATCTCCAGCGGCATCGGCGTCGAGCGGACGTTCCTGGTGCATTCGCCGCGGCTTGAGAAGATCGAAGTGGTCAGGCACGGGCACGCCCGTCGCGCGGCGCTCTACTTCCTTCGTGAGCGCGTCGGCAAGGCCGCGACGCTCCGCGAGAAGCGCCGCAACTAGCAGCAGCAGGTCCGGCACGCTCCGCGCCGTGACCGCCACGCGTCGCCCCTCTCGTCGCCTCGAACGGTCCCTCCAGCGGCAGGGTCTTGCCCGTGTCGCGGGTGTCGATGAGGTCGGTGTGGCCTGCCTCGCCGGTCCGGTCGTGGCCGCCGCCGTGATCATGCCCGCCGCCGCGTCGTTCATCGCGGGGGTGCGTGACTCGAAGCTGGTGCCCACCCGCGAGGAGCGCGAATGCCTGGCGCGGGAGATCCGTGCCGTCGCCCTGGCGGTCGGAGTGGGCAGAGCGTCCGTTCGCGAGATCGACCGTCTGAACATCCTCCGCGCGACCCATCTCGCCATGCAGCGAGCGCTGGTGCTCGTGCTCCCGTATGACCTTGCCCTCATCGACGGCAACCCGATTCGTGGGCTCGAGCTGGGGTCGCACGCCGAGATCGTGGACGGAGACGCGAAGATCTACGCCATCGCCTGTGCCTCGATCGTCGCCAAGGTCGCTCGCGACCGGCTGATGGTCCGGTTGGCGGCGAGCCACCCCGGTTACGGTTGGGAGCGCAACGTCGGCTACCCGACGCCCGAGCACCGCGACGCGCTCCGTCACCTCGGCGTGACATCGCACCACCGTCGAGACTTCGGCACCGTGCGGCTCCTTCGGCTTGGCGAGCAGCTCGGCCTTCCCGATCTGTCGCCCGGCTGAAGGACCGCTCCGGACGCTCCGCTCACCGCTCGGTGCAAGTTGGTACCGATGTTGAAGGCGTGACGGATCCGCGGAGAGCGCTCGGCACGGAGGGTGAGCGAGCGGCGGAGCGCATCCTTGTGGCGCGCGGCATGCGCGTCATCGCGAGGAACGTGCGGACCCGGTTCGGCGAGATCGATCTCGTCCTTCGTGAGGCGGCCGGCTATGTGTT